>CAYIQG010000016.1:0-8133 GCA_964365535.1 uncultured Candidatus Saccharibacteria bacterium | reverse complement strand
CCGAACTTCCTGCGTTCTTTGGCGCGGGCGTCTCGCTTCAAATAGCCAAGTTTCTTGATCTTGCCTCGAAGCTGAATATCGTAAACTAACAAAGCGCGAGCCACACCGTGACGCACGGCTTCGGCTTGTGAAGCCAGACCGCCGCCGGAAACTTTCACGGAAACGCGAAACTTTTCAGCCGCCTTCGCATTATTCAAGGCTTCTCCAGCCATGATTTGCATTTCTCGAGTTGGAAAATATGCTTCAAGAGTTTTGCCGTTAATTTCATAAACATTCTTTGAATCAGCAAATAAACGCACACGGGCCGCGGCAGTTTTCCTACGACCGACAGCTTCGAAGTATTTCGTTATTGTTTTTGTTGTTGGCATATTTATTCTTTAATGGTCAAATTCTTCATCCTCAAATCACGCAATTTATTATTGGGTAACATTCGATACACCGCTCTTTTGAATACTTCCGTGACGCCACGGCGAGCGATAAGTTCGCCTAAAGTTTCACTTTTCAAACCACCTCGATGTCCCGTATATGTAACATAGACATCACCTATCTTCTTTTTTGCCATAATATCGGCTTTCGCCGTATTGTTTATTTCAACTTTGGAATCCGCCACGATATTCTTTGCGAAAGTAACGGAGTTTTTACCCATAAGTATAGACGCCGCTTCGCTGGCGATTCTCCCTATCTTTTTACCTTGTGCGTCTATTGTATATTTCATATTTTATACAAATTCAATCAGCGCCATCGGACTTCCATCGAGGTCGCGATTTAATAATTTCACAATTCTCGTATAACCGCCCGCACGCATTGCGTATTTTGGCGCCACTGTGTCAAAAAGCTTTTTTGTTTCCGCAACACTATGGATTTTTGAATTGACCAATCGTCTAGAAGCAACCGTCGCAACCTTCGCTTTTGTCACAAGCTTCTCGATATAAGGACGCAATTCTTTGGCTTTGGCGAGAGTTGTTCGAATCTTCGTATCGCGAATAAGGTTACATGCCAAAGAACGAAAAAGAGCATTCCTTTGATTCTTTTCCCTGCCGAATTTCCTTTTGTTTGAATTATGTCGCATGATTAAATCACTGTTTCAACGCAATACCGTGTTGTGCCAATAACTTCTTTATCTCCTGCATTCCTTTGGCTCCAAGTCCATCAATATCCATAATATCCGATTCTTTTTTCCTCGCCAAGCCGCCAAGAGTGCGCACATTCACATTACTCAAGGCTTTGATTGTTCTCGAAGACATGCCTAAGATTTCAATTCTAGTTTTCATAAGTTCCGAGTCTGACTCCGGTTTGCTTTGAGTTTTATCTTTTTCTTCGTCCCCTTTTCTGATTTCTTTTTCTCTTTTTGAATCAGCATCCTTTATCGTTTTTGGTTCCTCTTCCTTGAATCCAACTATTGCCTTGAGTTGATGTATCATCAGAGTGATTGATTTTTCAAGAGCTTCGCTTGGCGATATTGTGCCATCGGTCTCGATTGTAATGCGAAGACGATTGAAATCCGTGCGATCTCCGATGCGCATATTTTCAACTTCATAATTGGCTTTCCTGATAGGCGTGAACGCGGCATCCAAAGCAATAGATCCGATTTCAACGCGGTCTTTTTCAATAATTTCTTTGGGAACATAACCCAAACCCTTTTCCACGCTTATTTCCATGGAAATTTCGGCATTTTTATCAGTCAATGAAGCGATATGAAGTTCGGGGTTCAACACTTCTACCTGACCCGGCACATCAATGTCTTTAGCTGAAACTTCTTTAGCGCCTTTGACAGAAAGAGAAAGTATCTGCGATTCATCCGTGGAAAGCCGTATCCGCAATCTTTTCAAATTCAAAAGTATGGTAATAACATCTTCTTTAACGCCGTCAATGGCCGAGAATTCATGTTCTATTCCTTTTATTTTGACATGTGTCACGGCTACTCCCGGTAATGACGACAAAATGATACGGCGGAGTGAATTGCCCAGCGTATGGCCATAACCCGGGTAAAGCCCGTCAATCTCATAAGTCCCGCTTATATTATCCTCACGAATTACCTTTGGCTTTGATGGAAAGATGATGTCTTGTATCATTTGATTATATTATAAAAATAGGCTTATAAGCATACACCAAAAAAATAATATTGTCTAACGCGTGTAAAACTCTAATACGGCGATGGGGTCAAATAAAAGTTCAGACGCTTCGACTGACGGCTCACCCGTGATTGTTATTGTCTTTGTTTCAAGGTCGATTTTAATCCAAGCGGGTAACTGAATATTCTTCAACTCCTCGTCCAGTTTCGAAAAGATAATCTTCTTTTTACTTCCTTCGCGAATTGAGATTATATCTCCGACTTCAACTATGTATGAAGGTACTTTCACAGCGGAACCATTAACGAGGAGATGCCTATGGGCCACGAGTTGTCTGGCGGCAGCCCTTGTCGGCGCGAAACCCGCCCGCAAAATCACATTGTCAAAACGGCCTTCTAAAGCGCCAAGCAGATTCTTCGTGTTGTCGCCTTTTGTTCGTAGAGCTCTTTTAACATAGTTCGTAAACTGACCGCTAGAGACTCCATAACTGTATCTCGCTCTCTGTTTTTCCATCAATTGTTTGCCATATTCGCTCTTACCCCTTCGGCGACCGCTAATTTTAGCTTTTTTCTGGGCGCGAATGGCGTACTTCTGCGTTTGCGTCTTTCGGAATATTGGGATTCCGAGGTAACGAGCTTTTTTATATCTTGGTCCGATTTGCATGATAATTGAGTTAAAAGTATAAAGTGCGCAAGGCGCAAATAACATTAGACTCGGCGAGGTTTCTTCGGTTTCGGCCCATTGAATGGCACTGGCGTTTCATCCGTAATTGAATTCAAAATGACTCCTTTGCTGATAAAACCGCGTATAGCCGATTCACGACCTGAACCAACGCCTTTCACAACGACATTGACCTCTTTTAAACCAATATTCTGCGCCTTCAAGGCAAGAGCTTCTCCAACTTTCGCCGCGGCAAACGGAGTTCCTTTCTTTGCTCCCCTGAATCCCGCGCCACCGCTTGACCCCCACATCAAAGCGTTACCAGCTTTGTCAGTTAACATTATCTTTGTATTATTATATGTTGATTGTACATGCAAAATACCGGACTCAACGCGCTTTTTGGCGGAAACCGAAACCATCTTCGACTTGTCCGCCGATAATTCTCCAGTATTTGATGTTACGATTCTCTTTTTACCCATGTTGTTTTTTATGTTTTTTCTTCCTTTCTGCGACCTGATCCCATGGTCTTTCTGACATTTCCTCTAACTGTTCTTGAATTTGTCTTAGTCCTTTGACCTCTTGTTGGCAAATGTCTAGCATGTCTCGCGCCTCGATAAGATTTGATGTCCTTCAATCTCTTCACATTGCCGGCAACTTCCCTTTTCAAATCTCCTTCTATTTTGAAAACTTCAACCAATTTCCGAACGGCATTCTCTTGTTCAATATTCAGTTGATTTGGTTTTATTCCGATATCAACTTTTGTATTCAAAAGGATTTCGCGAGCGCGCGGGCGTCCAATGCCATATATCGCGGTTAACGCGATTTCCATTCTTTTATTTTCCGGTAGTGTTATGCCTAGTATTCTCATATTAAAAGCTTGCAACCATTAACCAATAACTAACAACCAAATTATCCCTGTCTCTGTTTATGTCTCGGATTTGCCTTACATACGATATACAAATACCCCCGGCGACGCACGACGGAACATTTGGAACATATCTTTTTTACTGATGCTTTTACTTTCATTCTTATATCTTATCTCTATTGCAGGCGCCGAACAATTCTAGCTTTGCCGCCATATGGGTCTAGTTCCAATTCAACCTTATCGCCGACTAGAACGCGAATACGGTTCATTTTCATCTTGCCCGCGAGATAAGCAAGTATTACCTCTTTTGTTTCCGTGAGTTCAACGCGAAACAAAGTATCTGGCAGGGCTTCTTGTACGATGCCGTTCGAAGTCTTTTTTGATTTGGGCGCTGTATCCATGCTTTATGCGCGTCCGTAGATATTAGCAAAGGAGTGGTTCATCTGTCAAGTTCGAAATAGATTCACTGGATAATAATCGATATTTTGTCGATATTAGTCGGGATTTTCAACCAAGGCGGAACTACTTGTCCAGACGATTTCGTGAGGTCAATTATGGGTGAATAAGCTCTTAAAATCCGTATGGTATCTGAAGGAGCCATTCCGGCAAATTTTTTCTTCAATTCATCGACTGGAACCTTGCCGATTAACGCGAAATTGCCTTTTAATTGCATCACGGCGGTAGTACCCGCATCGGGAGAAAAGTATTTTTGATTCGATAATGTAAACGTTATTTTGTCCAATCCGACAGGTTCGAATGGAAATCCGCCGAAGGAATCCACGGTTGATTGGCCCGCGAGTTTTGCCACCAATTCACTCCTTCTTATTGAAATGCCGTATATCATTCCATGGACGGTGACGATGGCTTGATTTGACGCTGAATCTGAAACTGCCGTTTCAAAAGTCGTCGAACCCTTGCCGAACATAAAATACTCAGATGATATCTTATTTTGAATCATTGCTTCCAATTCACCAGTCAGCTTTGTTTTCAAGATAGCCGTCGTGGACGCTAAAAGTACTGGGTCAATTATCTTTTTATTGCCGCTGGCGCCCCCCTTTATATTGTTCGCGAGTTCGCCATATATTTTTTCGTATTTGTCGCCACCTTTATAAGCCACTATCATAAATGTTTTGTTAGAGCCCGTATTATCAATATTATATTCAGTTCCGACTTGATCCGCCGCGACAAGTGATTTTATACTTCCTGGAATAACGGCACCCGTAGAGGAGATTTTGTAGCCGGGAATCATGATAGAGCTCGTCAATCTGTATATTTTTCCGCTTGGGCTGGAAAATCTGGTACCGGCGACTAATCTTCGCGCCGTTTCGCTATACGAATTGAAGATATTCAGAACTCCCTGCGCTTTCGCTGATAACGATGGTCCGTCGATAGCTGGCACCGTGGTACTGGAAAAACTCTCTGAGCTTATGATTTTATAAGTTAATAAACCTTCTTTCGGAATATTGGTCGCGACATAAGTCGAATCAACATTAACGGATACTTTCTTCGGTACGATAATGAAAACGGCCCGAGAAAAATACGCGGGAACGAAGTAGCCAATAACGATAAGCGCCATAATCGCTCCAATAACGATTATCGCTTTCCGTGATATTCCAAAACGACTATGAGAGGTACCGCGCGGCCTGAATTTATCTCCAAGCGCTGAAGATGCGGTAGCGGGTATTCGACGTATAACAATCCCCTTGCCATTTTCGGCATGGTTTACTTTTTTAAGCTTATCGTCTCCGCTTTGAGCGGGAATCCCTCGAATGGAGCGATATCCATTTGGCAAAATATCTTCGACGCGCCTGGGCATGGTTATATTATAGCATAAACAAGATATGAACCAATTTATAATTCGTTTAATCAATTGAATACGGCTTTTATTCTTCTAATTCCCCGCGCAACCGCTTCTTCTCTGACTATTTTGAAAGTCCATTTCCCTTCCGGTCCCGCCAATTCTTTTGTATTCGAGATATGCGGTCCGCCGCAGAACTCTTTCGAATACGCTTTTTCCAATGATTCGCCGATATAATAAATGCTTATTTCGTCGCCGTATTTTTCCCCGAAAGAATGTTTAGCGCCGGTCTTTTCCGCTTCATCTCTTGGCATAATGATTTTATTCACTGACAAAGCCGCGCTTATTTTCTCATTGACAATCTCTTCGACTTTTTTCTTTTCTTCGTCTGTCATCTTGGTACCGTGAGTAAAATCGAATCGCAATCTTTCCGGAGTAATATTCGACCCTTTTTGCACCACATTTTCGCCAAGCACATCATGAAGAGCTTGGTGCAATAAATGAGTCGCAGTGTGGTATCGCACGACCATCTCATCATTCACATCCGCCAATCCGCCTTTGAATTTCTTCTCGGCGCCGGCTCGCGAAAGTTCCTGGTGTTTCTTGAATTCATCTTCAAACTCTTTTACATCAACATTCAAACCCTTTGACTGTGCAAGTTCGATTATCATATCAATAGGTAGTCCGTATGAAGAAAAAAGCATGAAGGCACTCACTCCGGAAATATCTTTTTCCGATAACTTGTTAAATTCCTTTATACCAATACCAATCGTTTTATTGAATCTATCAATTTCTTTATTTATTTCTTCTCTTATAGAGTTTTTCTTCTTCTGAATTTCAGGATATATATTAATGTATGTTTGCGATATGTAATCAACAAGTTCAAATAAATGACTCCGGAAATCTATAATCTGCGAATATCGAACCGCACGACGCAATAATCTTCTCAAAATATACCCTCTATCAGTATTTGAAGGAATCACACCGTCTACGATTAGGAACACCGTCGAACGAATATGGTCAGCAACTATTCGTTTTTCTTTCACAAGTCCACCGGTCGAATCTTGATTAATCCTCTCCATCACCGGCTTCAATAAATCCGTGTCGTAAATGTTATCCACGCCTTGCATCACCATCGCCAACCTTTCAAGTCCCGCGCCGGTGTCCACGGATGGCTTCGACAACTTGCCAATAATCTTATTATTTTTCTTTTCGTATTGCAGAAAAACATCATTCCATATTTCAACAACTTCTCTCTTGGCATCAGCTTCAATAAATTGTTCTTTCATAAGACCCTTGCCTCCATAAGTATTGGAAACATCATAGAACATCTCCGTGTCAGGGCCACATGGACCATTTTCGCCCGCTTCCCACCAGTTGGATTTCGCGCCCATGAAATAAATGTGATTTTCAGGAATATATTTTCTCCATATTTCAAATACCCCCATGTCCTTCGAAGCATTCTCATCACCTTCGAATACTGTGACATACAAGCGACTCGGGTCAAGACCCAATCCTTCTTCCTTGGAAGTGATAAATTCATAACTCCATTCAATTGCTTCTTTCTTGAAATAATCCCCCAATGACCAATTGCCGAGCATTTCAAAGAATGTAGCGTGTGTTTTGTCCCCAACATCGTCAATATCAACCATTCGCAAACATTTCTGTGCGTTGGCTAATCGCTTGGTTTCGTGTCCATCTATCAGATACGGTTGCCCCAACAGATATGGAATGAGCGGTTGCATGCCCGCTGTATTAAACAGAGTTGGATTTGTAATGCCTTTTTCATCCGAGGTTATCAAAGACGCGGACGGGATGACCGTATGCCCGCGCTTTTTGAAGAATTTAAGAAATCTTTCGCGAATTTCGGAGGAGTGCATAAGGAAATATTAGCAATATTACGGCTGATTGACAATAATGAGCAGTTGTTATAGCTTTGTAACAGACAAGAAAGATTGAAAACTAAGGAAAAATATGCTTGACGACGCTAACTCTTTCATTGACCAGCTCCTTCAAAAGGGGACTATTACGCCTGACCAAGTCAGGAAGGCAAAACAACAATCGGCTGACCCAACCAGCGCCGGTGTTCTCGATACCATGGTATATCTGCACTTCATCACGCCTGAGCAAATGCTTCAGGCGAAAGCCGAACATTTCGGCCACGAGTACAAATCTCTCAAAGGTTTGGAAATCCCGCCTGAAGTCATTGCGCGTATGCCGGCACACATCGCTCAACGCTACAAAGTCATTCCCGTTGAACTGAAAGATGACTCTTTGGTGGTTGCTATATCCGATCCTACCGACTTGGACACCATGGATAGTCTGGCTCATCTGCTACACAGACTACCAATATTTTGTCTCGCTTCGTGGGAGGATATCAACGAGGCGCTCAAGCAGTTCTATCCGGATACCGCCAGCCAAACAATGACCAAATAACTGGTCTCCTTTCGTTCTCAATAGTGAATTCCATTTCACTCACAACAAGCCCCTCGGGCTTGTTTTTTTATGGGTTTTCCAATATGTGCCAACACCAAGAATCAATACTTTTTTAATATCTCAAAATCTTTTTTTAATCCTTCAATATTATTTGGATTATAAATCGCCACGCAGGGATGATAAAGCACCACGATATCTATGTCGCCGTAAGGCGCTTTACCTTGATACGCTTTGCCATGCGCCCTACTAATGGGCTCTAGCTCTAAATCGAGGTCGAATTTTTTCATAATATATCCCATGGCATA
>CAYIQG010000015.1:0-8331 GCA_964365535.1 uncultured Candidatus Saccharibacteria bacterium | reverse complement strand
CGCCATTACAACCATACTTCTTGCATTTCAAAATACCATCTTCCACAGATTCAACATCTCCATTACCAATAATCACGGTCTCTGGGCTGATTTCATTACGCATCTTAATGATTTCCGGCATGATTTCCCAATGCGCCGGCACATCTGACATTTCTTTGCGCGTTCTCAAATGAACAGTCAAAGCGGGTAATTTTTGTTCTAGAAGTAATCGAATCCAATTAAGGTCAATATTGTTATAACCCAACCGCGTCTTCACAGAGATTGGAGGGAATGTGTCGGCGATGGGCGCGCTTACACCTTCCCGCGCCGCATTCAAAACATCAATCGCAAGCTCTTGATTTTTCATCATCGCCGCGCCACCGCCTTGTTTTTCCACAGCCCTGTCCGGACAACCCATATTTATATCCAAACCGTCAAAACCTAAATCCGCGATCATTTTCGCGGCTTCACGCATCACCTCCGAATGTCCCGTAAAAAGTTGCGCCACAATAGGTCGTTCTTTATTGGAATATTTCAAATCTATAAGCAATTTCTTTTTACCCGCGGAAATGAGCCCATCCGCGGAGACAAACTCCGTCCACATCACATCCGGTTTGCCGTACTTGGCGATAATTTTTCGAAACACCGAATCCGTCACATTTGCCATCGGCGCCAACGCAAAAAATGGTTTCGGCAATTTATTCCAAAAGCATAAATCCTTTTTAGCCATATTATTCTCTTATTTTTCCCAAAAGCTTGACCATATCAGCGTCTCTCATAGCGCTACCTAGAACAACAATAACATAAACATTCTTCCTCGAACCCATGGTAAATAAAGCCACGCCAGTACGATTCGCCTCCGGCGTATAACCATTCTTGCCGCCTAGATAGTTCGACCAGCTCAAGAAATGCGTCGGATTCACCCATGTATGCAACTTTATATTCTTGGCTTTAAGTTTGGTGATATTCAGGATTTCCGGGTCATTAAGCCGAATCCAATTCAAGATAATAGCAAGGTCATTGGCCGTCGAAACATTATCAGGAGAAAGACCGGAGGGGTCGGCGAAATATGTGCGATAGGCGCCGATACTTTGGACAAAATCATTCATACTCTGAAGGAAGGCCTTGCGGCCATAATTACGCGCGAAGGCTTCGGCGGCGTCATTGGACGAAATCATAAGTAGAGGATAATAGAGGTCTTTCGCCAGAAAAGTTTCGCCCGTTCGAAATTGCGCCGTATTGCCATAAGTCGCGGTAATCTCTTTCGTAAGCGTTATTTTCTTATTAGGGTCGATGAGCTGTCTCGCCACGATTGCCGTCACGAGTTTCGAAAGCGAAGCGATTGGCATGCTTTTATCGGAATTGTGTTCTATTACGCCGGAACCGCCGACGGTCAAATTCTTGACTATATAGCCATCAGCCGTTACTCGATTATCGGCGCCAAGGGGCAGAGCCAGCGTAGCGGCATTGATAAGGTCCTCTTCTTCAAGAGCGGTATAGCGAATAATTCTTTTGAAACCGGAGACAACCGTGCCAGGGTCCAGTTTTATTATTGCCAACTCGGTCGCCGCCACGAATGATGAAAAATGAATATTGGCGATAACCGGAGTTATATTCCGCCACAACCATGCTGAACCGAAAATTATACCCATACTCCCGCCGATTGCCGCAAGCCCTCCGAAAACGATTTGAAAAAATTGCTTCATTGAGTCTATATTATCTTACAATACGATAAAAGATATTCGAACCGTAGCGCAAATCAATGGAATCCAATTTCATCTTTCCGTTTTTACCATTGGTCTTTTGGCTTACATCATTCCAGAATGAAATAAGGGCGGTCAATTCATTATCCAAACCATTTATTTCATTGAAATATACGACGATAACGCCGGAATCCGTTCCCGCGTACAATTCATATTCGCCGGCGCCTTTCACTAATAGAGCTCTCACATCTATCCCATAGTTGCGCGCGCTATTATAGAATGATTGTAATGCTTGGAATGCCGTAGTCGAAGCAACTCTTATGCCGATAATTCCTGCTGATAGGGTGTTATTGGCGATATTAGGCATATAATAACGGTTTATGCCAATGTGAGAAGTACTCGCGTTCATGAAAGCGAGACCGGTACCGTCAACAAGGTAACAAGAATCGAGAGAATCAAATGAGAGAAGGGTCCCGTCCCAATTCGGAAGATTCACGCAAAAGACGGCCGCTGGAGTTTTCTCATTGACGGTAATATCCAAAGAATGAAGACCATTGCGGCTGACTATGACATTATTTACTCGCGTATCAGAATTTTCCAACGATTGTCGAATCGCTTTTTTCGGATAAATGAAGGAATTGGACTTTGAGAATAGTCCGAAATAATTACCTTGAATAGCTTGGAACACGGCGGCTTCCAAAGCATTATTGATGTTGCTATCCGCTCCTTTTATATTTATCGCTTGAATGTCAAAAACGGCCAAATGAGTAAGATTTGACGCCACGAACAACCACGAAACGGCGACCGCAACGCCGAGAGCGCAACCCCAGATGATTCTCTTGCGGCGATTGTTGATAAACTCTCTTGACTGTTCCCCGGTATGTTTTGACTTGAATTGGCTTCGCGTGGAAATGTTCATTGCTTGATTATACGCTACTTTGTCATTCGATAATATCTTTACCGAAATATTTGGCCAAAACATCCGGTACGCGAATACCGCCATCTGCCTGTTGGAAATTCTCGATGAGCGATACCAAAATGCGTGGCGTGGGAATCGCCGTTGAATTCAAAGAGTGTGCGTACTTGAGCTTGCCTTCCGCGTCCCTGTAGCGAATATTCAAGCGGCGAGTCTGGAAATCATGGAAATATGAAGCCGAGCTAATCTCGCGATATTTGCCCTCTTTCGGCACCCAAAGTTCGATATCGTATTTTTTCACTTGACCCAAACCAAGGTCACCGCCGCAGTTTATAACCGTGCGATACGGAATACCTAGCGTCTCTATGAATTCTTCAATATTACGATTTATTTCTTCATGATATTTGACTGACACTTCATGTAAAGCTTCACAGATAACGACTTGCTCGAATTTATAGAATTCATTGACGCGGATAAGTCCCCTGACATCCTTGCCATGCGCGCCGGCTTCGCGGCGATAGCATGGAGAGAAACCAAGGTATTTTTTCGGCATTTCATTCAAGGACAAAACTTCATCGGCATGCAAACCCATGAGAGGCACTTCTGCCGTGCCGGCGAGATAATCGCCGTCTTGCGTCTTGTACATATCTTCCTCGCCTTGAGGCAAATAGCCGGTGCCATAAAGATTGAGCTTGCGCACAATAATAGGCGGTATAACCGGTATGAAATCTTTCTTAGAGTAAAAATCAAGCGCGTAATTCCAAATCGCAAAATATAATTTCACCGCTTCGCCTGTGAGAAAATATCCGCGAAAGCCGTGAACCTTCGAACCGCGCTCGAAATCAGCCATATGTAATGCAGTCATCAGTTCAACATGGTCTTTTGGCTCGAATTGAAACTTAGGCTTTTCCCCCCAATTCTTCACCTCCATATTCTCCGCGTCTCCCGTGCCATCCGGCACCGACATATCGGGAATATTGGGCGTATTCAACATCAGTCTCTGCCAATCAATCATCACCTGCTTCAACTTTTCTTCGTCATTTTCCAGGTCGGCTTTGACTATCTTCATTTCACTAATAATCTTTGACCTTTCCTCGGGAGTTGCCGCTTGCGTGATGGTGTCATTCGCGCTATTTTGCAGCGCGCGCTTCTTTTCCGAGCTTTGGAGCAATATCTTCCTCTCTTCGTCTTTCGCTATAAGTTCATCAACATTGAAATCGAGATGCTTTTTCTTGGCCGCTTGTGCTATGATTTCCTTGTTTTCGCGAATGAATTTGATATCGAGCATGGGTATAGTTTAACATATTCACAAATGCAAGTTAATAAACTCCAAAAAACAGAATACCCTTTTCTCTTGCGCCAAATATCGCATTTGCCCGAAACTATGGACATTATCGGCACTTTACCGTCTGACGAAAACAAATTCCTATGCGTCATCGGGTCTCGCAAATTTAGCACATATGGCGTGGACGCGTGCAGAAAAATCATATTAGGGCTTAGCGGCTATCCAATAGTAATAGTTTCAGGACTGGCGATTGGTATTGATTCAATTTCTCATGAGGCCGCTCTAGACGCTGGATTAAAAACAATATCGTTTCCCGGCTCCGGTTTGGCGCCATCAGTACTCTATCCCTGGTCAAAACGCCCATTAGCGAAACGCATTGTCGCATCCGGTGGAGCATTGTTATCTAGTTTCGATTATGAACAAGAATCCACGGTATGGACTTTCCCCGCGCGAAATCGCCTAATGGCAGGAATATCTCACGCGACTCTGATAATTGAAGCGGCAAGAGGCTCAGGCACTTTAATTACGGCCGAATACGCCGCCGAATTTGCCAGAGACATCTTGACCGTGCCGGGTTCTATTTTCGCGGAATTATCTTACGGACCACATATGCTTATACGGCGTGGCGCCACACCTGTAACATGTGCCGAAGATGTTCTGGAAGCGCTCGGATTCAAAGTGAACCGCAAAGATGGCATGAATGAAGCATTACCCAATTTCGCTGAAATGTCATTGTCGGAAGACCAGCGGCTCATTGTGGACAATCTCAAACGCGAATCATTATCATCAAATGAACTTATTGAGAAAACCGCATTCCCATCTTCGAAATTTAATACTATTATTTCAGAGCTCGAACTCCGTGGAATAATTAAGGAAAAAGAGGGACATTACTTTCTAAGGTAATGTTTAGGAATGATTTGGGAGTGTGGGTGTTTTAATTTGAGCCGAGGACTTTTGTTCGAGCAGTGTAAGAATTGCTAGGTTTTTTGGGTCGCTCCGTCGACCCGAAAAATCTTGCAATTCTACAATGCGAGTTCCGCAGGATCAAATTAAAACACCCACACTCCCAAATCATTCCTGTGCATCAATAGACTGTTCAATCAGCGGTACCTTAATTCCCGGCGCCTCGTCGGTAATCCTCAAAATGTCCTTATCAACCTTTTTCAATTCCTTGCTGGAATTATTGTAATGATTTACCACGGTTTTGAGCGATGAACCGAGTTTGGAATGATAATCGTCATAACGCTTTAAATGCGTACCAAGCTCACTAACTCTCTTGATAATATCTTTCGCCGTTTCCTCTATTTGTAGAGCCTTGAGCCCTTGAAGAACTGTTTGCAAATATGCCAAGAAAGATGTTGGTGATACGATAATAACCTTGAATTTACTCGCGGCGCGCTGAATCAGATTATCAGTTTCTTCTGTAATAGCCCCAATTTTATTAACTAGCAAATCATAATAAATAGCTTCATGTGGAATGAACATAAAAGCGAATTCCAATGTGCCTTCTTCAGGCCGCACATATTTCGCCGTCTCTTGAATGCGGATTTTCAAATCTCCCACAAAAGCTTTTTCCAATTTATCGCGTTCCGCGGGATTCTTCTCTTCAGCCAACTTATTATAATTTTCCAGAGAAAACTTCGAATCAATGGGAATGACTTTATCTTTTACGAAAACGACAGCGTCAACGATTTCCCCATTCTTGAATGCGTATTGCATCTGATATTGACCGGGCGCCAAAACATTTTTGAGTAAAGTCTCCAAATAATATTCACCTAGTATTCCGCGATGTTTCGGATTCTTCAATATATCCTGCAGATTTTGAAGCTGGTCGGCGAATGAAACGACCTGCCTATTAGTTTCATCGAGCTTGGTCAGACCTTGCGTAACTTCCTTAATAAGTTTGGATGATTCGGAAAGCTGGCTGCGCATGGAATCCTGCATCGAGCGCGCCGTGTCTTGCATCTTCATATCAACGGTTTTGGTCAAGTCTCCAACCTTGCGGTCAACGGTTCGCGACAGTTCATTCATATTCGAATTCATCAGTTCCAAGAGCGGTTTCAATGCTTCGCTTTTCTCATTTTCTTCTTCATTTTCTCGCGCGGAATCATTCCTGCGTTTAACCAAAGCGAATACAAAAAAAACATTGGTGGCTACGGCGATGATAACTAGAATGATAAGAGTAGTTTGCATTGGGGTAATTATAAGAAAATAAAACACATTGAGCAAATGCTAGCGAAAAATTAAATTTTGTGGTATCGTGAATATTCAATATGCCAAACAAGATTGTAAAAAATCGCGTAAAGCGAGCTCCTATCGTCATAGTCATGGGCCATGTTGACCATGGCAAATCAACTTTGCTCGACTATATTAGGAAAACTCATATTGTCGCCGGCGAAGCTGGCGGCATCACCCAGCATGTCGGCGCGTATCAAGCCGAACATATTTCGAGCGATGGGGTGAAGCACGCCATAACATTCCTGGACACGCCGGGACACGAAGCATTCTGTAGTATTCGCGAAATAGGCGCCAAAGCCGCCGATATCGCTATCCTCGTCGTTTCCGCCGAAGATGGAGTCAAACCGCAGACAATAGAGGCCTGGAAGACAATTCAAGCCGAGAAAATACCGTATGTCGTCGCCATAAATAAAATAGACAAGCCGAACGCGGATATCGAGCGCGCCAAACAGAGTCTCGGAGAAAATGAAATATATGTCGAAGGTTGGGGTGGCGATATTCCCTGCGTCGCAATCTCTTCCTTGAATGGTACCGGCGTTCCCGAACTTCTCGACATGGTGATTTTGGTTTCGGAATTGGCAGACTTGACTTATGACCCGGCTAAGCCAGCCGAAGGGATAGTGGTCGAATCGGAGCGTGATAGCCGCAGGGGTATTTCCGCAACTCTACTCATTAAAGATGGTACCTTGAAAATCGGAACATTTATTGTGGCGGGAAACGCTTTTACGCCAGTTCGCTATATTGATAATTTCAAAGGTAAGAAAATTGACGCCGCTATTGCCTCTATGCCCGTCTGCGTTATCGGCTGGAATGAAATCCCGACCTGCGGAATAGTATTTAGTACAGTCAATTCAAAAAAGGAGGCGGAGCGATTGATATCGGCATTTATTCGGGAACAGTCTCGAGACGAAGCCGACACATTTCCACGAGGCTTAGCAGCGCGGGGCGATTCGCCTCGTGGAAATGTGGTCGGCGAAGTAGGCGAGACTGTTCCCGTTACCTTACCGTTAATCATCAAAGCCGACGCGATCGGCAGTCTCGAGGGCGTCAAACATGAACTCGCCAAAATCAAACACGATAAAGTAAAAATCAAGATTGTCTCCGAGGGCATAGGACCAATAGGAGAAAATGATATTAAAACCGCCATGAGCAATCCGGAAATCATCTTAATCGGATTTAACGCCAATCCAGACAAGAAAGCCAGTGCCATGCTCGAACGCGCGCCAATCGAGATAAAAATAAAAAATTTCTCGATTATCTATAAATTGGCGGAATTTGTCCGCGACACCTTACAGAGTAAAGTGCCGAAAGAGTTTGTGGAGGAATCAACCGGCCGCGCCAAAATCCTCGCTATATTTTCAAAAGAAAAAGATAAACAAGTAATAGGCGGCAAGGTGGAAAGTGGCGCGTTATTCTCCGGAAATGAAGTCAAGATATTGCGCCGCGAGGCAGAGATCGGCCGAGGCAAGATTCGAGAATTGCAGGAAAAGAAAATGCGAACGAGCGAAGTCGCCGAAGGGCATGAATTCGGGATTATGATTGAAGCGAAAACGGAGATTGCCGTTGGAGATAAGATTGAGGCGGTAAGGATGGTGGAAAAAGTTAATTAGTGTCATTCCCGCGAAAGGCCTGTCCTCAACCCGATTGGGGACAGGAATCCAGAATACAACCAAGATGCTAGATTCCCGCTTTCGCGGGAATGACATAACAACAAATATTATGAATATCATCAAAGAATCAAAACTCAAAGATGTTATAAAAACGCTTGCCGCTGATTTCTTCTCGAAAGAATCAAATAGGAAATCGCTTATCACCATTACGGATGTGGAAATAAAGAGCCGAGGAACTAGAGCGGTCATTCTCTTCACGGTACTGCCGCAAGCTCAAGAAAACGCGGCTTTGGACTTCATGCATAGGCAGTTGTCCGATTTCCGCGGATATGTAACGGAAAACTCCCGAATGATGCGAGTTCCTTATTTTGAAGTGAAAATTGATTCCGGCGAGAAAAACCGCCAGCGAATTGACGAAATCGCGCAGAAAGTTATCAAAACTGAAAATATTTAAAGCCCTTCGGTTCGCCGAAATTCGAAACAAAACGGAGAACGAAGGCAACCTTAAAATCTTCAAGGAAAGATGTTAATATGGGTCAGAGTCCGGCCACGTAGACAAGTGGTAAGTCGACAGTCTGCAAAACTGTTATGCGCGGGTTC
>CAYIQG010000014.1:0-8615 GCA_964365535.1 uncultured Candidatus Saccharibacteria bacterium | reverse complement strand
CTTGAATCCTGCGTTCTGGTGGTTCGGCGTCGTGGTACCACCCGTTCTCATTCCGAACACGGCAGTGAAACGCGATTGCGGCGATGATAGTCCTTCGGGGCGAAAGTAGCTTGCCGCCAGAACATAGTATTCAAGCACAAAATATGCGATAATTCGTCTGTCGTATTGTTTTTCGATTCGATATTTTCAATCTTTCGATGTCTTCATGGTCACAAAATAGGAAACTAATGTACGGCAGCACGGCTATCGTGATAGTCGTGATTATTATTGTTGTGTTAGGAATCAAATTATTCTATACAGCGCCAACTTGTTTCGATGGAAAGATGAACGGAAACGAACAAGGTCCCGATTGTGGCGGCGCATGCGAGAAATTGTGCCCAAGCGCGTTTCTTTTGCCAATCGTGAATTGGACCAGGTTCGAGCGGATTGCCCCCCATCTTTACAATATGGCGGCCTATATCGTAAATCCCAATATTGACGGAGGAGCTTTCAGAGTTCCTTATCATGTACAGCTTTATGATGGCCGCGGAGTTCTTATCACCGAGTATGACGGCACAGTTACGTTGCCTCCGCATAGAAATATATTAGCTTTCGAGGGAGCTGTCGATATTCAAGAACGCGTTCCCGCGAAGGCGCTTTTCGAGTTTACCGGCGCGCCCAATTGGATTAAAACTAATGATAGTTTGACATCACTCTTTGTAGTTGATAAACAGTATTTTGAAGACGAAAACGGCTCCTCGCTTATTGTCACGCTTAAAAATACAAGCGTTGACATGATCGGTAAAACTTCCGTGTATGCGGTTTTGTATGACAAGGATAGTAATGCCCTTGGATTCTCAAAGACAATAATTGACGGCATAAACGCGGGTGCTACCGCTGTTGCTCCTTTTACGTGGCCAATCAATCGGCAGGGCGCTGTTATTTCCATTGAAGTCTTGCCTGTGGCAGAATGAATAAATGGACCATCTAACGAATAGTTTTTCCGAATACAGCGTTACCAATTCAAAAACCCACTCAAGGATTGATTGGTGGTTGTTTCTCGCAATCTTACCTATTCTTGCCGTTAGCTTGATAACGATGCATTCTTTCACTGGAGATAGTTCTTTCGCCACGCGCCAAATCATTTGGATTGTAATATCAATCTTTATTTTCTTTGGATTGAATTTCGCGGATGTTAGGTTTTTGCGATCAACATGGGTCTCAGTTGCTCTATTTATTGTGTCTATTGTTCTGTTATCATCCCTTTTTTTACTGGGTAGGACTTCTCACGGAGCAGAAAGCTGGATCTCCTTCGGTTTTTTTTCTTTTCAGCCATCGGATTTTGCCAAACTGTCTTTAATAATAATTCTCGCTAAGTATTTTTCCAGAAGACACATAGAGATTGCCAATATTCGTCATATTCTAGTTTCAGGTTTTTATGCTTTTATTTTCTTCATATTGATAATATTCAATCCTGACTTGGGTTCAGCCATGATGGTGTTCTTCATTTGGCTTGGGATGGTAATGGTTTCCGGTATTTCCAAAAAACATCTTTTTGGTATGTTTGCGTTTGCTATAGTTATCTTCACTCTATTATGGAGCTTTGGTTTCGAAGAATATCAGAAAGATCGCATACGCAATTTCGTGAATCCTCTCTATGATATTCAAGGCGCCGGATACAATGCTTATCAATCGACGGTGGCAATCGGTTCTGGTGGATTTTTCGGTAAGGGTGTTGGTTATGGTACTCAGTCACGCTTGAAATTTTTGCCGGAATATCAAAATGATTTTATCTTCGCGGCTTTCGCGGAAGAGTGGGGGTTTGCCGGCATTATGCTTCTATTCTCGCTTTATGGGGTGATTATCTGGCGTATTATCGCGAGTTCAATGCGGGGTGCGAGCAATTTTGAAATCCTTTATGGCGTTGGCGTTGCTATTTACTTTATTGTACATATTTCCGTCAATGTTGGGATGAATTTGAATCTTTTGCCCGTTACTGGCACGCCGCTGCCATTCATGAGTTATGGCGGCACGCATATTCTAACCGAGTTCTCTCTTCTCGGCACGCTTATGGCAATGCGGCGTTATAGCAGACCGGCGCACATGTCCGAAATAACAAATGAGTTTATCGGACCGCAGTAGTTTTGTATAGCGATTCAATCTTTTCAACCATCTTTTCCAATGAGAATTTTTGTATCACGGCTTCACGCAGTGAAGTACCATATTGTTTGCGCATAGTTGGATGCTCGATCATAAATGAAAGCGCATGCGCGAGTTCCCGACTATTTTTTGGTTGGACCAAGACGCCAGATCGCATATCTTCGACTATCTCCGGAATACCGCCGACAGTGGTGGCTACGACTGGTAAAGAAGCGCAACCGGCTTCGAGGATAGTGTATGGCAAACCCTCTTTCAGCGATGACAGAACGAAAATGTTGAAAGCCTTCAAATATTCCGCGGCGTTTTCGATATTGCCAGTCAGATACACAATATCAGTGAGCTCCATTTCTTTTATCATCAAATAAAGTGTAGCGGCATCTTCACCATCTCCTACGATTATACAGATTGCTTCCGAATGATCTTTTGACACCTGTTTCATGGCAGTTACGAGATATGATAATCCTTTGTTTGGATGCAATTCGGCAATAGTACCAATAACTATCTTTTTACTCATTTCCGTCAAATCCATACCAATCAACTTACCAATAGTCTGTCTCGCGCCGTCAATTGACATGAATATGGGCGGCTTGATTCCAAGAGGTATCAAGGCGACTTTCTCTTTTATGCCCGGGAAATGTAAAGCTTGTTCATATTCTCGTCTTGATAGAAGAATCGTTTTGTGAGCGAAAATCATAGTGAGCCAAGAAAAGAAAGCTATGATGATTTTCTGACCCATTGGGCGGTCTTCATTGAAGGACCAACCGTGAACCGTAACAATAATAGATTTAACTTTTCGTAACCGTCCAGCCAGAGCTCCTATTCCGGCGGCTTTCGGACTATGCAGATGCAAGATATCCGGTTTTTCTCTTTTTATCAGCGAATATATTTCCTTGAACGAAATGGCGTCTCTCTTTGCGGAAATATCTCTTTCGAGACTTAAAATAGAGTATGTTTTAATACCCTCGTCTTCCAATCGTTTCTGCAGAATACCGGCGCCGCCAAGCGCTACCGATACCGCATGGCTTTTTTCTTTCATCATTCTAGCCAATTCGAAAACATTTTTCTGCGCGCCGCCCCAATTCGACTTTGTGATGATATACAGTATTTTCATTACTATAACGGTAGCAGATATTGAACCATTTGCCAAATTATGGTATTGTCATATCTATGAAAATAGCCAATTCCAAAGCCACAATACTGCTTATTCTGGGCGATATCGTTGCCTACCTTTTTTCGCTTATCTTAACCCTCGCAATTCGTTATGGCGCGATACCATCGAAGGCATTGTTATTGAACCATCTGCCCGCATTTTCGATACTTTTTGCCTTATTCCTTTTGGTTAATTTTAGTTCCGGACTTTATAACAAACAATCGTCTTTTGTACGCAATCACATCCAAGGCCTTCTGATAAAAGCACAGATTGTGAATGTATTTTTCGGCATAGCGTTTTTCTATTTGGTTCCGGCTGTTATTACTCCTAGAGCGAACTTGGCTATCTTCTTTATCATATCGACCTTTTTACTATGGCTTTGGAGGGTTGTCATGTTCCCTGTATTTAATTTCACGAAAAGCCAACCGGCTATCATAGTTGGCACGGGCGATGATATGCAAGATATTTATGAAGAGATAAATGGCGGAACTAATTACGGCATTTTATTCAAAGAAAGAATATCTCCGCAATTCTCCGTTGATTCTACGGTAACCGCGATTGCCGAATCCGTGAAAAGAAATCAAGCTTCGATAATCGTCGCTGATTTACACAATCCCATTGTCGAATCGGCTATGCCATTTCTGTATTCTTTAGTTTTTTCCGGCGTGCAGATTATAGATGCGGGACGGCTCTATGAAGCCATTTTCGATCGCATCCCTTTGTCGATGGTCAAAGAACGATGGTTAATATTGAATACAAGCTCGGCAGTTGGAAGCAGGAGAGCGTATGATTTGCTAAAAAGAGTAATGGATATTGTCGTTGCCAGCATCATTGGAATTATTTCACTTGTACTTTATCCTTTAATATATCTGGCGATAAAAATAGATGACGGTGGCCCGATTTTCATTTCACAGGAAAGAATAGGCAAGAATGGTAAGCCGATTCGTATCGCGAAATTTCGCAGTATGACCGCGAATGATGGCGGGTCTTATATGAGCAATGGCGGTAGAACTGAATTGTCCGTGACTCGGGTTGGAGAATTTATTCGTTTTACGAGAATTGATGAGTTACCGCAATTGTGGAGCGTGCTAAAAGGCGAGCAGTCCCTAATTGGACCACGCCCAGAATTACCGGCGCTGGTCGCCGTTTATCAAAAAGAAATACCGTATTACAATACTCGGCACCTTATCAAGCCGGGACTTTCCGGTTGGGCGCAAATATATCATCGCGCGCATCCGCATCACGCAGTTGCCGTTCTCGATACGCGCGACAAGCTTTCATATGATTTGTATTATGTGAAGAACCGTTCGCTAACTCTTGATATTAGGATCGCGTTTCAAACTATTAAATCATTATTATCTAGACAAGGGGTATAAAATCTGTACAATAGCTTCTATGTTTAAACATCGGGCAAAAGCCGTTTACCTGCTAATTATCGCAATCATAATCGGCTATGGGAGCTATGCCACGCAATTTCCGGATAATTGGCTTGGATTTCATCCGTTCCGCCTTGGTCTCGACCTTTCTGGTGGTTCACATCTAGTCTACAGAGCTGATGTTTCCAAACTTGCCCCAGGCGACATTAGTACTTCCATGAATGCTCTCCGAGATGTTGTTGAGCGCCGTGTTAATGTTTTCGGCGTCAGTGAACCATTGGTACAAACACAAGAGAACGCGGCCTTAAGCGACAAAGAAAATGCATACCGATTAATTGTCGAATTGCCGGGAGTAACAGATGTACAGGAAGCTTCCAGAAGTATTGGCGCCACGCCTATTCTTGAATTCAAACTCGTCACCGCGGGTCAAATGAAATCATTCGAAGCTTCCAGTACCCAGGCAACTTTTGGTACGACAACTGCCGAACAAACCGCGGCATATTTGAATTTATTCCAGCCAACAGGTTTGACTGGTAGTATGGTCGCTCGCGCTGTTTTACAGTTCAATTCCACGACAAATCAACCGGCCGTTGGCTTGAATTTTACCAATGAAGGTCGTGATTTATTCGCGAAAATCACGAAAGAACATATTGGAGACTATATCGGTATTTTCTTGGATGGAAAACCTATCTCTGTTCCAGTCGTTCGTGATGCTATTCTTGATGGCAAAGCGGAGATTAGCGGTAGTTTTACGCCCGATGAAGCAAGTAAACTCGTCCGTGATTTAAATTACGGTGCTTTACCGGTTCACATCACTCTTATTTCCACGCAGACTATTGGTCCGTCACTCGGGACGGCGGCGGTGAATGGGGGAATCCGCGCCGGTATTATTGCCTTCATCCTCATAAGTATCTTTCTTATGGTTTGGTATCGTCTGCCGGGAATCATCGCTGTTATCGCTCTTGGAATATATACAGTACTCATGCTCGCTCTTTTCAAACTTATTCCGGTTACTCTCACTGCCGCGGGTATTGCCGGTTTTATCATTACTATCGGTATGGCGGTTGACGCGAATATTCTTATTTTCGAAAGAATGAATGAAGAGCTTCATCGTGGCCGAGGTATTTGGGATGCCATGCATGAAGGTTTCGCTCGCGCGTGGACTTCTATTCGCGACTCGAATATTTCCAGCATAATTACCGGCGTAATTCTTTATTATTTCGGCAGTTCATCGATTGTTACAGGTTTCGCGCTAGTTTTTATTATTGGTGTTCTCGTTAGTATGTTCACGGCTATTACCGCTTCACGATTGTTTCTGTATGCCGTGGCGCCGCGAAATCAGACGAAATTATCATTGTTTCTTATTAGTAATGGGTTTATTAACAATCTTAAAAATTAAAAACCAAATCTCAAATCTTTTAAAACTGAAATCTTTGAGATTTAAGATTTAAACTTTAACTTTAATACCATGTGGGTCATCAATAACCGAAAACTCTTCTATACTTTCTCTGGTATTCTAATAGTTGCTTCACTACTGTCGCTTATTATTTTCGGTTTGAAGCCGGGGATAGATTTTACCGGCGGTACGCTTATCGAAGTCGCGTATCCTTCTGGACTCCCGGACCAGACACAGGTTGTTTTGGCGCTTTCAGCCATTGACCCGGCAGTTTCGGTCAGACAGAGCGGGGATAATGAATATATCGTTCGCATGAAAGCTATTGACGAGAATGAGCACGCGGCCGTGACAAAAGCGCTTTCACTCGACGGTTCTATTCAATCAGTCGAGAAAACTTTTGATTCTATTGGTCCAATTCTCGGAGCTGAAGCGTTGCGTAAATCGTATATTTCAATATTTTTAGTCATTCTTGGAATTGTTCTATATATAACTTTCGCTTTCAGGAAAGTATCTCTGCCTGTTTCTTCTTGGAAATATGGTCTGGTCGCGGTCGTGGCTCTCATCCATGATGTTGTAATTCCAACCGGCCTTTTCTCTATTCTCGGATACTTTGCAGGTTATGAAGTGGATACGCTATTTATTACGGCTCTTCTTGTCATTCTTGGCTTTTCCGTGCATGATACTATCGTCGTCTTTGACCGAGTTCGCGAAAATCTGAAGAACGCAAGCGCCAAGAAACCTTTCGGTGAAATCGTCGGAGAAAGTATCAGTCAGACTTTTACTCGCTCCATCAATACTTCACTCACCACGCTTATTGCCCTTGTTGTTCTATATTTCGTCGGTGGAGCGACAACTCAACATTTTACATTGGCGCTTATCGTAGGTATTGCGGTGGGGACATATTCCTCGATATTTATTGGGTCACCACTGCTGGTGACGATTGAGAGGTGGGGGAGTAGAAAGAAAAATAAATAAAAGTCATGAATATTCCCCAAAAAAGAAAGACTGTAACAGTAATTGGTTATGGATATGTTGGTAAAGCTGTGGCGAATTTTTTTCGTGATCACTTTAATGTTCTTGTCTATGATGTGGCATTGGTTGAATCTGCCAAGAAAGAAGATATAAACAAAATGGCGGATTTGGCTATTATATCCGTGCCCACCCCGATGGGAAAAGACAAAGGTGCTGATCTTTCCGCTATTGAGTCCACCCTGAAATGGCTTAAAGTTCCACTTATCTTAATCAAGAGTACTATACCACCAACTACGACGGCGACTCTTTCCAAAAAATACAAAAAAAATATAGCTTTTTCGCCGGAATATATAGGTGAAGGAAATTACGCAGTACCTTTTTGGAAAGGTTATCCTGATCCCTTGGATATGAAGAAGCATGAGTTCGTCATAATTGGCGGTCCAAAGGAAATAACAAATCAAATGCTACCTTTTTTCAAGACTATTTTAGGAGCCGAATCGAAATATCTTCAAACGGATAGCACGACCGCTGAACTGGTAAAATACATGGAAAACGCGTTTCTCGCGACGAAGGTTACTTTTTGCAATGAATTTTTTGACATCGCCAAGGCGTTTAGAGTTGATTACAATGAGCTCCGAGAATTATGGCTACTTGATGGCAGAGTTGGCAGGTCGCACACTGTGGTATTCGAGGATAAACGCGGTTTCGGAGGAAAATGTTTACCTAAAGATGTAAACGCGCTAGTAAAAACAGCGCAAAAAGCCGGATACGATCCAAAATTACTAAAAGCGGTTCTATCAAATAACGAGGATATTCGTTCTGAATGATGAAAAATAAATAGAAAAAAGTCCGCCGGTTAGGGCGAACTGTTTTGAGGTTTACGAATTCAATGTGATTCCGATTGTTTTTCAGTCCTCAATCGTTGTTCCTCAATCTCTTTCAAGAGAGCGAGCCCTTTGAATCCGAGTGGATCAATTCTTCGAATTCTTGTAGCTGCTCTCTCGAAAGAGGCATTGAGTTGTTTGGAATCTCGATCTATCTTCGGATTGCCCGGACGATACAAAGCTTCTTGTGCCAATGTTCTTTTCATAGTAGCCTCCAATACAATACTCGCATGAAAATGAATATTTCACAACCAGAATCAGCGCTTATTCCAATCGGAACAATTTCTGAGCGAATTCTCTTGATTCGTGGACAAAAAGTAATGTTAGATTCAGACCTAGCGAAGCTATATGGAATTCCAACAATGCGATTAAATGAACAGGTTAAACGTAATCGAGATAGATTCCCATCAGATTTTATGCTTCAACTAACAAAAGAAGAAGCCGAATGTTTGATATCGCGAATTGCGATATCAAAAAAATGCTATTTATTCTATTCTAGGTAAATTCTTGGAAGAACCAGTAAAACTAAAAGGACCTATTGGTTTTACTCGTTGATAATGTATTCCAAGATTGAGCATTGAAAATAGGGAAATGGATGATAATAAGTATGCTATTATTAAGGCATATTTATCAACTAATCATTATTACTATGATTTTTCTTGAAATTGTTGCCATAATAGTTATCGCCATAATTATCT
>CAYIQG010000013.1:0-9083 GCA_964365535.1 uncultured Candidatus Saccharibacteria bacterium | reverse complement strand
ATAACGAAAATAGCGTTATTTCACCGCGTCCTTGAGCGCTTTCGCGGCGCGGAACTTCGGGACTTTCATGGCTGGAACCTTGATGGCTTCGCCGGTGCGTGGATTACGAGCGTCGCGAGCCGCGCGTTGCTTGACCGAAAAGATGCCGAGACCTGCGATAGAAACTTCATCGCCTTTCTTCAAGGCATCGACGATCGTATTAATCATTGTCTCGACCGCTTGCTCGGCTTGAACTTTCGTTCCACCGAGGACACCGTGAACTGCTTCTGCAATAGATGCTTTGTTCATTTGTTTGTTTATTAATTGCTAATAATTGATTTCTAACTATGAGTACATTATATATTAAGCCATATTTTACGCAATGGGGTGTCAACAAGACTGTGAATTAGGTCATAATTACTAAATTATCACAAAACAGTCTTATTTTACATCTTTACTCGAGATTCGCTTGGCTTCATTCATGAAAAATGACTGCCATGCCTTTTCGTCCATATCTATTATCATATTTGGATAGTCCTTCAAGTCCCCAACCTTCACGAATTGTGACGCGAGTTGTAGGGAATCAATGAAAGTGTCGAATTTTATCTGTGCTTTCTCGGCTAGTCCATCAATTGTCCACTCTTTTTCCGCTTGTAAGATGTAGTAAAGATCAATGAAATCACGGGATCTGGGTTTTTGATATATTGTAAAAACCTTATTCACCGCGATATCAAGCAAGCTATCGATTGATAAATCATCAAGTTTTTGTTTGAGATCTATTCTAGGAAAGGGAAAATAGGTAAATTCAGTCTTGATGGAGTCATTCTTGAGTTCAAGGAAGAATAGGTTTCGATTGAAACTTTGTTCATATGATACCTTCTCAATATCTGCTACCTTCTTAATCTCCTTGAATAACGAGGAAATGGCTTGTGGTTCGAATTCATTTTCGGAGAAAAAATCTAGATCTTCAGATAGGCGATGATGCAAGTAAAATTCTGCTAAGGCAGTGCCACCCGTCAAATAAAAATTGTCAGTGACAATCTTTTGCTTGGAAAGAATGGAAAGTAGTTTTTTTTGATTCTTTGAGAGAATTGATTGCATGTGTTTAGGTGAGCAAGCTCATCGGTAAATTTCCCAGTGATTCGACTAAGCAAACAAGGAAAGAGCCAAAGCCTTGCGCTTCCAGGGATCAATATCGAGACGATCCCAGAACTTGAGTAATTCTAATTTACTCATGACCTGTTCGCCAATGCCCCAATTTATGCGTTGCTCAAGCCTCCAAATGGCGTGTGCCTCCGGATTCTTAGTAAGTTCTTTTTCATTGACTGACCAGTGCTTGTTCATGCATGAATTATAGCATTTTTAAGTTTCTTCTACTATCTCGCGAACTCTATCGTCCTCGTCTCTCGAATAACAATGACCTTGATTTCCCCCGGATATTTCAGGTCTTTTTCAATCTTGATGGCAATATTGCGGGCAAGATTCTTGGCTTCAACATCTCCGATTTCTTCTGGTTTGACGAACACGCGGATCTCACGACCAGCTTGAAGAGCATAGGACTTTTCGATGCCGGGGAAGGAATTCGCGGTAGCTTCTAGGTCGCCGAGGCGCTTCAGATAATTCTCGATATTGTCGTGGCGGGCACCCGGGCGCGCGCCAGAAATAGCGTCAGCGGTTTGGACAATACGAGATTCAAGCGTTTCATAAGGATATTCTTCATGATGTGACTGCATTGCTTTTATTATTTCCTCCGGCGCGCCGAACTTCTGCAAAATGCGCTTGCCGATATCCACATGGGAACCACTAACTTCATGGTCAAGAGCTTTACCGATATCATGGAGTAAGGCACCTGCCTTGGCGACCTGAACATTCGCGCCCAATTCCTCAGCAATCATTCCTGAAATATGCGACATTTCAATGGAGTGCAGGAGCACATTCTGGCCATAACTGGTACGGAAATGTAGGCGACCGAGAATAAGTAAGATACGCGGGTCAAGACCCAGAACGCCACATTCATAAGCGGCTTGGTCGCCTTTTTCTTTTATTGTCTTGTTTATGTCTTGCTTGGCTTTCTCGACGACTTGCTCAATCCTAGCTGGCTGAATACGGCCATCCTTGATTAGTTCTTCCAGGGCAATTTTAGCAACATGGCGGCGGACGGGGTCAAATGATGAAATAGTGATGGCGCCTGGCGTATCGTCAACCAAGACTTCCGTGCCGCTAATGCGTTCGAATGCCTTGATATTCCTGCCTTCCTTGCCGATCACCTTGCCTTTTATATCATCGCTTGTAATAGGCACAACAGTTGACATGATATCGGAAGCGACTGAAGAAGCGAGGCGCTGGATGGAAATCGCGAGAATATCTCTGGCTTTGTTTTCCAGCATCTCCTCTCCTTGAGTATCGAGTTTATTCATACGAATCATAATATCTTCTTCGCTTTGTTTCTCAACCATCTTCATTATCTCTTGTTTAGCCTCATCGGCGGTCAATCTCGCTACTTTTTCTAGAGCTTGCTTACGATGTTCTTCCAATTTGTCGGCTTGTTCACGAATGGCTTTTATTTCGTTTACGCGCGTTTTCACTGCCTCGACTTCTTTGTCTAGATCCGTTTGGCGTTTGTCGAGAAATTCCTCCTTTTTTATAAGGCGGGATTCTGTTTGGTTTATTTTGTCTTCTTTCTCTTTGAGCTCACGTCTTGTATCCTCGGCTATTTTCGCGGCTTTGAATTCGACATCTTGCGTTATCTTCTTGGCTTCTTCCCTGGCGGCAAGGAGCATCTCCTTGATTTCGAGTTCCATGGAACCCTTTTTGCCAAGAGAAATAATTAATCGCAGGTAGTACCCGATTGCGACTCCCGCCACTCCCGCGATAGAGAGGAAGAGCGCTACTAGTTTTAATGACATATGCGGTGTGACCCGCTCTTGGAACTAAGGTGAAATAAGGATTTTATGAGTCTTTTTCGGTAAAATATATCGTTCAAGTTTCATAAATTTTTTGGCGTCACTCGAGTCCGTAAAAGCGGAATCAAAAATTAAATTTGTAACATGTATATCATATAAGAAGTCGGCTTGAATGTAAAGGCACGCAGATAGTGACTTGCAAAAAGATGTCACGCGATGTATGATGTGTCAATAATAAAGTAAATTTAGTAGACGATAAATAATCGATAAAACCATGTTAATACCAACCGTTATAGAAAAGAGCAGTTTTGGCGAGAGAGCGTACGACATTTATTCACGACTTTTGAAAGAAAATGTCGTGTTTTTGGGCGGTCAAATAGATGACCATATTGCGAACCTTATTATTGCCCAATTACTATTCCTGCAAAGCGAGGATCCGAAGAAGGAGATTTCTCTATATATCAATTCTCCAGGCGGATCGGTCAGCGCGACTCTAGCTATTATCGATACGATGAATTATATCAAGAACGATATTTCCACAGTTTGCGTCGGTATCGCGGCTTCGGGTGCGGCACTTATTCTCTCCGCGGGAACAAAAGGGAAGCGCTCGGCTCTAGTCAATTCTGAAGTGATGATTCATCAGCCTCTCGGTGGCGCGGAGGGTCAGGCTTCTGATATTGAGATTAGCGCGAGACATATTCTGAAGACTAGAGCGACTATCAATAAACTTCTTGCCAAGAATTCCGGGCAGACACTCGCAAAGATTGAAAAGGATGTTGATAGGGATTTCTTCATGGACGCGGAAGAGGCGAAAAAATACGGGATTGTTGACCATGTTACGGGTTCGGCGAAGAAGTAGTTTATGAGACTACATAGATTTTATATTTCAGAGATAGTTGGTGACAAAAAAGAAATCACTATTAATTCAGTGGAACAGACGAATCAGATTTGCCGCGTTTTCCGTTTGAAATCTGGCGATTCAGTCATCGTCTTCGATGGTTCGGGTTGTGATTATGAATGTAGAATTGAAAAATTCAAAAAAGGTTCTATATTACTGGCGGTTATTTCCACAAGCAAAAGCCGGTACATGCCGGTACGCGATATTTATTTGTGTGTGGGGGTAGTGAAGAAGGATACTTTCGAATGGATAGTTGAAAAGGCGACCGAGCTTGGCGTGACTCATATTATTCCCGTTATGGCAGAGCGCAGTGAGAAAAAGTCTTTGAATATGGAACGATTGGAAAAGATTGTCGTTGAAGCGAGTGAGCAGAGTGGGCGAGGAAATGTTCCAATTATTAATAATATAATGACTCTCGATGAATCATTAGAATTTTTCAAAGAAAAAGGAAATATTAAATTGGTCGCATTTCACACCGAAGACAGTGATGTTTCGTTAGCCGTTTCGCTTGGGCGGGACACAGTCTTCCGAGGAGGCGAAGCCGAGCGAGGAAGAACTGTTCCCGCCAGAAGCGACACGGTCTCTCCAAAAGATAAATCTCCAATCGCCATCTTCATTGGCCCGGAAGGTGGCTGGTCTCCCAATGAAATTTCGCTGTTTCACAAGAATGGTGTTCAACTAGAGTGTCTCGGTCATCAAGTGCTCCGAACAGAAACCGCTGTAGTTAGCGCTATTTCTTTGATAGTATTTGGCAAATAACCGATTTCATTTCAAAATATGTTTCACATAGGTTTGATCTATGTAAAGGTTATTTCTCCAACCACTGAAAAACTTTTTCATTCGTGAGTATGGTTTCAGCGTAAGTCGTGGCGTGTTCGCGGTCTGCGTCTCTGTAATGTTCGAGAATATGATTGACTTCATTTTCGACTTCTTTCGGGTCGGGTTTGATGTTTTCCTTGTTCGCGATCGCATTCAAAATAAGCTGTAACTTCGCCTTTTTTTCGGCATGCGGCCTCCATTCCTTGCGAATTTCTTCGATAGTTTTCTTGGCATGTTTCAAATAATCTTCGAGCTTTACATTCATGCGTTCAATATCAGCTTTGAATTGCGCCTCCGTGCGATGAAGTTCACCCTCGACCATAATTTCGGGTAGTTCAACTATTGAAGCATTTGAAATCGCATCTGCTATTGCTATACGGCGCTTTTCATTCGCCATATAGATTTTCTCTTCGGCAGTTATCTTATTTGGTTTTTCATCATCCGGTTCGCCAATTGGCGGATGTTTTTTCCTAATCTCTTCTTGCGCGATTTTCTTATAATCCGGCAATTCCACTTCGGGTATTACCGCGGTTACAATCTTGAATTCCAGTGGATTGCCTTTGGCGAGTTTCGTTAGCTGAATATTCGGCCTGCCGATCGCGCCTATTTTATTATCAATAATAATATCGAAATACGCTTTCGATATTGCCATTTCAGCCATTTCTTCAAGGAGCGCCATTTCACCGACTTTCGCTATTAAAATATTTTCCGGAACCATACCCTTGCGAAAACCGTCAATAGTTATAGATTCGTTCACATTCTTCAATGCTTGTACTCGGTATTTTTCCCATATTTCCGCGGAAATTGAGCCCGCGATTTCAATAGTTGATTTTTCTGACTGTTTCAAGACAACGGAATCGTATGATTTCGGCTTATTTTCCATGAATGGCAGTTTACACTAGAAATTTTGATTGTCCAATCCATTCGTGGACGCATTCAAATCGTTTTGCAGGGATTGCAAATCATCAGAAGTATTCGTAACCGCTTGAACTGATTGGCTAGCTGTTGCCGTTTCATTATTTACCGCGGATGTATCAGTAATTGGGGCGTTCTCCGGGTTGAGTGGCGCTGTTTGTTGATTTATTCTGGACGCGAATAAATACAAAGCGGCGATAATAAGGATTAGAACGATCACAAGGATGGCGATAATCGGGCCAACTTTCTTGTGATTATTATTTATAGGCGAATATGGAGGGATGTTAACCGTAGGCGCAACGGGCGGAACATTGTTCGTTACTATTGGGTTCTCATTTGGATTCATAGTATTAGATATTATTTTAGTAAAATTGATAATAATTATTTATTCGGTTGTACTAGTTGATTGAGATGTCTGTTGCGGAGGGATTTTTGAGTTTGTTGATGTGGCTGTTATTCCAAGCTTTAGTCCCATACCATGCGCGATAGCGACAACGACATCATTCAAAGCCTTGCGAGCGTCATTCACGGCTTTTATGGCGCCGACGCCCATTTGACGGGGTTTTTCGAGCTTGATAATCGTCGAAGCCGCGTTTGTTGAAACTGTTGAGGTTGCTTCTAGGGATTTTAGGGAGTCGATAGCTTGTTTTGCCAATGTGATTTTATTGTCCGCTATAACAAGAAGGCTTTTCGCTTTACCCATGTCTCTACCGGCTTGTGTCGCTTTTTCGATCCGGGCTTCAATGCGAATTCTGATTTGCTTTAGATTGTTTACAGACAAATTGAGCTGATTAACTATTCGATTCCGTTCGATAATATATATGTCTTTTCGCATTTCCGTGCGGATTTCTCGTTTCTCTTGCGTTGTGGAAGCAATCGTATTATTTCTAATATCTTTGTTTACTTTCACATTCTGAAGCTTATTTTCATATTTTTGCTCCACATTATTTACCACGGCGCGTAATCTATCTTTTGTCGAAGTGCTAGATGTGTTAACTTCAGCAAAAATAATTGTCGGTGATACCGTAATAATCGCCAAAGCTGTAAGTCCATAATAGTAATAAGTTTTTTTCATATATTTTTATCTGGTTAATTATTAAATCTAACTATAGTGGATATAGTATAGCACAAAACTGGAAACATGATTGTTTATTATGTAAAAGAGTGTATATTTATCTTAGAAAGGGGCATAATGCGTACACACTTAAGAATTCAAAAAAGAATTATTGATGCATTGGTTGAGGAAAAAGGTGTTGCATCAACGGAAGAACTTTCTCGGAAGACGGGAATCCGTCGGAGTACGGTGAATAATTCACTTGATAATCTGGGTAGGCTGGTTCAAAGACGGCGCGATGGCAGGTGGTGTTTACTTAAGCGCTGCTGAATCCGTATAAGTTTTAGTCAAAAAGACCGACCTATTACTTACAACAAGTTGGTCTTTTTTTATTTGCTTCTTGAATATGGAATTAAACCAAGAACGCAACAATGAGAAGTGCCACAATATTCAAGATCTTTATCATTGGATTGATAGCCGGACCAGCAGTATCCTTGTAAGGGTCGCCGACGGTATCGCCGGTAACGGCGGCTTTGTGAGCGTCGGAACCTTTGCCGCCATGAGCACCTTGCTCAATATGCTTCTTGGCATTATCCCAAGCGCCTCCGCCGGATGTCATGGAAATCGCCACGAAGAGCCCTGTGACTATTGAGCCAACAAGCAAACCGCCGAGAGCGACAGGTCCGAGGAAAAATCCGACAAATATTGGAGCCAAGACTGGAATCAATGCGGGAACAATCATTTGTTTAATGGCCGCGGATGTGACAATGTCAACGCAACGCGCGTAATCTGGCTTTGTCGTGCCCTGCATTATGCCTTTTATTTCTCTGAACTGTCTGCGCACTTCCTCCACGACCTTGCCGGCAGTTTTACCGACGGCCTCCATGCAAAGCGCGGCGAAATAATAAGGGAGTAGTCCACCAATAAAGAGTCCAACTATAACATTCGGATCACTCAAGCTAAATGTGAACATTCCGCCGGTAGCTTCCGTATATGAAGCAAAAAGTACAAGCGCGGCAAGACCAGCTGAACCTATAGCATAACCCTTCGTAACTGCTTTTGTCGTATTTCCAACCGCATCGAGAGGGTCTGTAACATCGCGAACTTCTTTCGGCAAGTTTGCCATTTCGGCGATACCGCCGGCATTATCGGTAATAGGTCCATAGGCATCAATGGCGACAATAATTCCCGCCATAGAAAGCATGCTCATAGCGGCAATCGCGATGCCGTAAAGACCGCCTAAATTGTAAGAAACCAGAATTCCGAGGACAATGGTAATGAGAGGCCATGCCGTTGATTTCATTGAGATGGCAAGTCCTTGAATGACATTCGTGCCATGACCAGAAACAGAAGCGAGGGCGATTGATTTTACCGGATAGTGTTTAGTCGAAGTATAATATTCAGTGATATAAACAAGCGCGGCGGTGACGACTAATCCGACAATAGTACAGCCGAATAGAGCCATTACGCTGTATATTCCATTTGCGCCCATAATCGCTTTTGTAATCGGGTAAAAGGCAATAGCGGCGAGAACTCCAGCGACTGCCAGACCTTTATACATAGCACCCATAATATTCTGGGACTTACCCATCTTCACGAACCATGTACCGATGATGGAGGTGAATATCGCGATACCTCCCAAGGCGAGAGGATAGATGAGAGCGCCGTTGAATCCCTTGAATATGGTCGCACCCAACATCATCGCCGCGATAGTCGTGACGGCATAAGTTTCGAATAGGTCGGCGGCCATTCCCGCGCAGTCCCCGACATTATCCCCGACATTATCGGCGATGACACCGGGATTTCTAGGGTCATCTTCTGGAATTCCGGCCTCGACTTTTCCCACTAGGTCAGTACCGACATCAGCGGCTTTGGTGAATATTCCGCCACCGAGACGGGCAAATACGGAAATCAAACTGGCGCCAAAGGCGAGTCCTATTAACGAAGGCACATTCTGGGTAATTGCATAGAAACCAGTTACCCCAAGAAGCGCCAGACCAACTACTAGAAGACCAGTGATAGAGCCACCTTTGAAGGCGAGTGCGAGAGCCGGAGCGAGACCATGACGAGCGGCTTCAGCGGTTCTAACATTTGCTCTGACTGATACATTCATGCCTACATAACCGGCGGTGGCGGATAATACAGCGCCGATGAGAAAGCTAATACCCATGGTGAATCCAAGTGCCTTCCAAAGTATTAAAAAAAGGATGACTGCGATAATCGCGATAGTTCTGTATTGGCGATTCAAGTAAGCTGATGCGCCAGCTTGAATTGCGGCGGCAATCTCTTTCATTTTGTCATTACCAGCTGGCTTTTTTAGTATTGAGGCTATTAATATAGCGCCGTAAATGAGGGCGACTGCGGAAGAGATGAGGGTGAAGATGATATAGGGGGACATTTGGGTTTGTTAATAATAAGTAATGCGAGCATTCTAGTAAATAATCAGCAAATTCGCAAGATTTCGTTATAGCTCATAATAAATGTTACCCAAATCCTCACGGATAGTTCATAAATA
>CAYIQG010000012.1:0-10004 GCA_964365535.1 uncultured Candidatus Saccharibacteria bacterium | reverse complement strand
GCGCACACAGCCCAGAGCGTTCCATCAACATCGTCGCGAATGTAAAAAACATTCGCATATCCGTCGGTTAAAAGTTTACCCCGTTGACCGTGGCCTTGGATTTCCAGGGCTTGCCATAAATAGGTCAAAGTTGTTTCGTGGGTATCTCCAAGTTCCGCGATAATCGGTGGGTCTTTTGAATTGATGAGAAGCCTTTGGATTTTGATATCCGCGGGTTTCACATCATTCTCGGTTTTACCCATGAAGTATTCTTGGAACATGCTTCCGATATGCGAAGTCTTCACCTCGACATCGTTGGAAGTATTGACTTCAAAACCATTGAAATACTTCTTGGCAACGAAGCTCTTGGCTCCGGCAACGGGGATTGTGGTGACATACTCGAGCTTCTGGACCGTTTTCTCTGCTCGATTCGTAACCGCAGCTACGAAAAGTGCGATCGTTTCTTGGGGATGTTGGATTGCCCATTGGGCATCTTCGACGGACAGAGTCCTAAAAAAGCTCTGATGCTCGACCAATTTCCCGGCGAGCATGGGAATCTGTTGTTCAGTCATAATTTTAACTGTTTCTACAGGTTTTTGTTGTCATTTCATATCCACCCTCCGCCATCTAGCGAGGTGGATTTCTTCAACTTTCTGCCCCCATTATATATCAAGTAATAATATTTGTCAATAGCACGAAAAATTCTGCTTTGAGCTACAATAAGAACGCCAGCGATGGCATCCATGAACACAAAAACTTTAACTCAGAGAGCTCTTAATGTCATCGACCAATACCTGCATTTCAAAATAGGCAATGCTGTATGCTCTATTCCCTATTTCAATAACAAAACTACTCGAACCCGCGGTGGATTGCGCGTCGCCATAGGCAAAGGCAGTCCGAAAGAGATTTTTGAAGAAGTTCAAGATATTGTAATCAAGAATCACATTTCAATAAATGCACTCACGAACGATTCTTTAAAACGGTTACTGGCAGATAATAATATCGGCATTGATTGTTCTGCCTTCGTATACTATGTCCTGAACGCCGAAAGCGAGGAAAGAAAGAAGGGGCATCTCGATAAACATCTTTCTTTCACGAATTGTCATGGAATATTAGGCAGGATTCGCTGTTCACTCCGCCCAATAGAGAATTGCAATGTCGCGACATTCGCGAATGACAAGAATAGTCGCTCAATCCCAATAAAGGAAATAGAGCCGGGAGATATTATCACCATGAAGTCAGAAGAAAATAATCGCGACCACATTCTAGTCATACATCAAATCGAATATCAAAATTCCATTCCAGCGACAATCCATTATTCCCATGCTATCGCGTATCCCGAAGACAGTCCTTATGGCAGTGGCATCTATCAAGGAGAAATCCAGATAATCTCTCCGGACAAATATATTACTGAACAGAGATGGATTGAAGACAACAGTGAAGGTAATTCGAATCGACTTTTTATTCGCGCGCGAAAATCTAAGACTGAAATCCGACGATTGAAGTGGTTCTAATATCATGATATTGTTTACGAATGATAACAATCCTGCAAGGCACCGCCGACCTCGCCTATATCCTCAGTTTTATGCTAATTGGGACCATGGTAGCCTTCACATGGGCGCCATTATTGACGAAAATGTTATATCGCTTCCATATTATAAAGGGAGTAAAAACAGAGCTAGTATCACTTGGTTCGCATGGCAATAAAGCGCAAACTCCAGTCATGGGAGGTCTGCTCATTATCGTTACAGTCGCGGTTATAACATATTTCTTGAATTGGTCTCGCGATTTTACTTGGGTGCCAATCGGCGTCATGCTCATATCCGCGCTTTTGGGAGGCATGGATGACCTCATGAATGTTTTTGGGGCAGAGAGGCGCTCGCGAAAATTAAACCATATTTGGAATCTTATCCATATTCACAGAGATTGGAGAATACGCGCATGGTATTTCATCACTCTGCCATGGACCGCGTTCAAGAGATTATCCGTCTGGTTTGGCTCACGCACTAGGCGTGGCGTATTCGTTCATGAAAAACTTATTCTGCAATTCATCGCCGGCGCGATAACCGCATATTGGATATACGCGAAACTGGGTCCAGCTTGGCATTATATCTATTTCCCGCTCGACTATGGCTGGGATGCCGGCTGGCTCATCATTCCCATCACCATATTCGTGGTTATGTTCACCGCCAACGCGGTAAATATCGCCGACGGCATGGATGGTTTAGCCGGCGGCATGCTCATCACCACATTCAGCGCATTGGCTTTCTTAAGTTGGATCAATGGTTTCGGGGAAATCGCCGTCTTGAATGCCACAACTGTTGGGGCGCTGGCGACATATACTTATTTCAATATAAAGCCCGCGCGATTCATGATGGGCGATGTGGGCTCGCTCGGTTTGGGCGCGCTTTTAGCCGTGAATGCCATGGCGATCGGGGAGTTAAGTTCTCTATTTTTCCTTGGTTTTATTTTCTATATTGAAGCGCTGTCGGTGGTTATTCAAGTCGCTTCAAAATATTTATTCGGATGCCGCGTCTTCAAGATGGCGCCACTGCATCATCATTTTGAATTGAAAGGCTGGAGTGAAGAGAAAACCGTTATGAGGTTCTGGATGGTGCATTTTATTTTCGTAGTATTTGGATTTTGGTTGGCGCTATATTAGTCGGCTTTGTCATTCCCGCAATGTCTTGAGCGAAGCGAAGGGCGAAAGCGGGAATCTATAATATTATGAAATATTTACGCTGGAACGAAAAAACAATATCAGATTTTTCCGACAATAATGTATCGGATATGTACAATCATGGCTATGTCTTTACTCGTATTGGGAAAGGCGTAATGCATCAGACTCGAAGTGCGCGAATCGACCTGAAAAAGTTCGAACCGAGCAGTGAAAATCGCCGCATTATTCGCAAGGGTGAATCAGTCATAATCGGAAAATGTCCGATTCCGTACGGAGACTATAGCTGGAAAATCGCCAAGATGGCGAAAGTATTCTATGAAATAAAAGCCGATGGCGCTTTCTCCGCGAATAAAATAAAAGAAATTATAATATCTAATCAAAATTTCAATATCTTTTTAATATTCAAGAAAAACAATGTGCCCCATGGTTACGCGATTTGTTATGAAAATCCATCGATGCTTCACTATTCATACCCATTTTATGATTTAGAAACCGCGCCAAAAGACATGGGACTCATCATGATGAATAAAGTTATCGCCGATGCGAAGTCGCGCGGACTCTCTTATGTTTATCTCGGTTCACTACAAAGACCAACGGATACTTACAAGCTACAATTTGAAGGCCTTGAATGGTTCGATGGCAAGGAGTGGTCTAGTGATATTGAAAAGGCAAAAGAACTACTCAATTTCATGATAAAATAGCTTTATTTAATTCTGAATGTTTTCCTTTTATTCTAGCCTTTTTTCTGTATAATAAGTCAATGCAACTCCCAAAAAAGATTCATATCGTAGGTATCTGTGGCGTAGCGACAAGTGCTCTTGCCATTGCTTTTCATGAAAAAGGAGTGGAAGTTACCGGTAGTGATAAGGGGTTCTTCCCACCAATCTCAACCGAATTGGAAAAACACGGAGTTCCCTTTTATGCCGGTTGGCATCCTGAAAAGATGATTGATGGTGGCAAACCGGATGTAATTATTGTCGGTACTGCTTCAGGAAGTCAAAATCCGGAGACAATATACGCGAAAAAGAATAATATTCCGCTATATTCATTCGCGGAAGCCATTGGTAAATTCTTCGCGAAAGAGAAATCACTTATCTGCGTCGGAACATGGGGCAAGACTTCGTCTTCGGCATTGCTTTCGTTCATTTTAGACAAAGGTGAATTCAACCCTAGTTATATGTTCGGTGGTATTTCCCTCTCACATAATGCATCGGCAAAACTTACCGACAGTGATTGGAGTGTTTTTGAAGGTGATGAATACAAGAGTTCACCAACAGACCAAACTGCAAAATTCTTTTATTATAAGCCAACCCATTTATTGCTCACGGCAGTCTCTTGGGACCATGCCGACTTATACCCTACAGAAAAAGATTATTTTCATGCTTTTGAAAAACTAATCGTTTCTATTCCGAAAACCGGATTCATTATTGCCAATACGGATAACAGCGGCGTGATGAGACTTATCGGCAAATTCAAGGGCAAGGTTATTTCTTACGGTAAAACGAATGCCGATTATACCTATGAAAATATCCGACAAACACAAAATGGACTTGATTTCACCATTAAACATGGCAAAGAATCTTTCAATATCCATTCACCTATGATTGGCACATTTCAAGCAGAGAATATTACTGGCTGTTTCGCCGTGGCGCATAGTATTGGTATTTCTCCAGAAGTAATCGTCAAATCTATCGGACAATTCCAAGGATTAAAACGCCGTCTGGAAAAGAGACTTGACGGTAATGACATATCCGAGAAAACCAATAAATCAATTAGAGTCACTATCTTCGATGATATTGCCCATTCACCGGAGAAAGCATCTTCTGTTCTACAGAATCTTAGAAGTATTTACAGAGGCAAGATTATCGCTGTTTTTGAGCCGAATATTGGAGGTCGTAGTCGTGAATCAGTAACGAAATATGACCACGCTTTCAAAAACGCTGATATTGTGATCATTCCCCGCCTGACAAAATTGAAAGTTCCTGAAAATGAAACCAACCAACCGATAGAAGGTGATGAGTTGGCGAAAATAATCGGCAAAACACATTCTAATGTTCGATATATAAAAGATGACAAAAACCTTGTTACTTTTCTGAAGTCACAATCAGATACTTCCAATGGTCACAATGTTATCATCTTTCTTGGTTCGCACGGATTCAGGGGAATGATAGAAGAAACAATAAAGGAAATAGATTTCTAAGTACTATTTTCCTTCATCGACAATCTCTGTTTTGATATTACCGTCATTCTCAATCTCTTTTACAAGCAAAGTCATTCCGCAATGATTACACTCGATAATCATGCCGGGAGTAATGCTCGGGTATCGTGACAAGTCAATAGTATTTTTACACTCCGGACAAACGCATAGTAAATTCTCGTCTTTAATATTTTGCTGAATCATATGCTTCAAATATTATCGTAAATAGGATAATATAGCAACAATGATTACTCCCCATGAACACTACCCCGAACTCGCAAAAGTTATCGGTTTAAAAAAACTTTATTTCAAGCGCGAAGATTTGCATCCTTACGGCTCACATAAGGGCCGTTCTATTCCATTCATGATTGACTATTACTATAAGAAAAGTGATCGAAAATTCGCCATATCATCATCCGGGAACGCGGCATTGGCGGCGGCATTGTATGCAAAAGAATTGAATAAAATAAATACAGAACCGATTGACCTCGATATTTTCGTTGGCAATAATGTCATGCCTCGCAAGTTAGAAAAGTTAAGAAAATTGGCTGATGAACATATTAGAATTCTCATAAAAGAACGCCCGCTTCAAGCCTTGGTACAGGCAGTTCAAGAGGGTAAAAGAAGTTTAAGACAATCCACAGATGATATTGCTTTGATAGGATATGAATCATTAGCGCGAGAATTAGCGGAGATAAAGGGCGTTGGCGCGATATTTATCGGCACTTCTTCCGGCACGACAGCGCAAGCTTTAGCCGAATGTTTTTTGAAAAACAAACTACCTATTCAAGTCCACATCATACAAACATCTTCATGCCACCCGATCGCGGATACATTTGAATCATTCAGTATTCCAAATGAGAAATCAATCGCCGACGCCATAGTTGACCAAACGGCATATCGCAAAGACAAACTTGTTCAGTTTATTAGAAAAACTGGCGGTCGTGGCTGGCTGGCGATAAATGAGAATATTTTGAATGCGCAAGAATTGGTCGCGAAACATACCGGGCTTGAAATATCGACAAACAGCGCCCTTTCGATAGTCGGTGCCATGCAAGCGGCTTACTTGGGATATGAAATAAAAGGCGCGATAGTATGTATGATTTGTGGAGAATAATAAAAGAAAAAGCGTCTTCATCTTTTATTATTCACAATCCTCGAACTACCCTAACAAACCTTTCCCCCCTTTCTTTTCTCGAAACATCGAACCCTCCCGCGTCAAATCCCGGACTAAACAATACCTTATCGTTAACCCGAGCATTCTCGCGCGCGAGACGGACTGCCTCCTCGATAGAGGGGGCCGATAATATTTTCGCGTGGTCAATTTTCTGCATAGCCCCTCTTTCTTTCATAGTTCCACTACCCGGCAACAGAACAACAGTATGCGTGTATTGCGGTAATATCGCGTACAATTCTCGATAATCCAAATCGCCATCAGTTCCTCCTAGAATGAGAATCGTATCGCGATTCTCCGATAATGAGATAATTCCGGCAATAGTCGAATTCGGCGTGGTAGAAGTTGAATCATTATAGAACTCAATACCCTTAACTTTCTTAACAAATTCCAAACGGCCTTTGAGCGGCTTCCAATCTTTCAATATCCTCTGTACTGTCTCATCTTCAACTTTGAATAATTTAGACGCCTGCAGAGCCAAAGCGGCATTCTCGCGGTCGTGCGATTTGCCGGTGAACTCCCAAAAAACTGGGATAAGCGCGGCCTTTGTTCGAAGCATTTTCGCTTTTGATTGGAATTTGTAAAGACGCGTGGAATCTATTATCTCATCACTTGCGATAATGAAATTGTTATAAGTTTGATGCTTGAGAATATTGAAAGGCGACTCGTCATAAGAGAATTTCGAAAGCGGAGAAACATATATCGCCACATGCGGACTAATACGGACGCTTTCGAGTTCTCGTACCATGCGTTCCTCTATCCGCATGATAAGAATATCGCCATTCTTAATCTTTTTCAGATGAGCCAACACGCCTTCGCCCGATTCCGGGTCGGCAACGAAACATTGCTGATTGCCTTCGCCATTCATTCGCATAGCGCTAGCGCATGCCTCTTCTATCATTGGCACGAGCATTGATATTACCGTCGCCTTGCCGCATGAACCCATAACGCCTACCAAAGTCACGGGTGGCGCGAGTTTGAAAAATAGCGTTTCAGGATATTCTATGGGGATTTTCTTTTCTTTTATCCCCTTGAGGAAAGTTGAATCTCGCGGATATTCATGGGATAAGATAATAATATCCATATCAAGAAGGTCATCCGCGGGAATGGAACCGCAAATATAATTGGCTAGTCCAACGGAGCGTAAAAATACCAAGTGGCTTTTCAATCTTGCCTCGCTACGCAAATCGTAAATAGACAAAAGCGCCCCTTGTTTTATCATGAATTTGGCGTCTTCCACCATTTCACCATGAGGTCCAAGACCGATAAGAGCGACTCTTTTCCCTTTGAAATAATCTCGCGAAGTCATGACTTCAGTCTACAGCAGTTTCTTCACCTTGATAAGTTCCTGCAACATTGCCTGCAACTTTACTGCTTCGTCAGGAGACGATTCGGATTTCATGACAAATTCCGATATTTTCTTCACGATAATGCCGTATAAATCGTGAAAATAACCCTCGATTCTTTTACGGTCTTCAGCGCTTATATCGCCGTAGTCAATCGCTCGATAAGTTCCCGACCTATCGAATATTTTCGCTATTTCCAAAGGCCTCTTTATTCCCTCATAAATTACAGAGTCATGCCTCAAAATCCCATCTAGGGATGGAGAAACTATCTGATAATCTCGTATCATTTATTTTCTTGAATTAGTAATTCGCCTGAATACTGGCGAATGAATCTTTTGTGATAACTACATGGTCAAGTAATGAAATGCCCAGGATCTTCCCGGCCTGAACAAGTTGTTTTGTGATTTCGATATCTTCCTCTGAAGGCGTCGCTTCGCCCGATGGATGATTGTGCGCGAGCACGACCGCGGCGGCGTTCGACTCTATCGCCGGACGGAAAACTTCGCGCGGATGTATCATATTGCTATTGATCGTGCCTATCGATATGACTTCATCGCGAATCACGCGGTTATGGCTATTCAAATAAAGTCCGCGCAAATGTTCTTTCGGCAAATTGCGCATATCTTGCAGATAATCATACGCGTCTTTCGCGTTCCTAATCGTCGAAAAACCGCTTTGATTTCTCTCATAAACCCGCCGGCCGAGCTCGCCGACCGCCACAATCTGACAAGCTTTGACTATGGGTATATTCATCTCCCTCGAAAGCTTATTCGCGTCTTTTTCAGCCAGAATGCTTTTCTCGCCATAGTCGCGAATGATGCGGTCCGCCATTTCGAGAACGCCTTCCTTGGTCGTTCCCGTATTTAAGACCACAGACAGAAGCTCCCGAAGGCTTAGCGCCTCCGGTCCTTGCTTCATCAGTCTTTCGCGCGGTTTCCCTTCCGTTGGCAGATCCCTGACCGTAAGTATGTACTTGCGGAAAGGTCGGTCGAGAAACAGCACATTGCTTTTTATGGCGTAACTCTGCATCAAGACTATTCTAGCATAAAATAATAGAAGTCAAATTTTTTCGGGAGGTGACACCTCCCGAAAAAACTATCTCTTCCTCCTCTTTCCAATCTCCGCCTTCCGCATAGAAAGCGCCTGACACTTGTTAACCAGTTCTCCCAATAACTCTTTATTTTGCGCAGTTTCCGCAATCTTCAATTCCTGCATTGTCCGAATAATTTCTTCATTGACGAGGTCTTCTTCGAAGTTCGAAAGTAGTATCTCCGCTTGCTTGTCCCAACTATCTCGAACAGCGCCGAAGAATTCTTCAGCTTCGAATAATAAGTCGCCTCTCATCGCCTTTGCCCTATTCTCACGCTCAATGTACGAAGCACCCGCTATTCTCTTCAATTGACTCAAATATTTCTCCACTATTTCACTACTTTCTTTTTCCATTAAATAAAGAAGCCCGAAAAGCCGGCGTTCGACAATATCAATTCTTTTTGTTTGTTCAGAACTTGTGCGAACTTTAGCATTAGGCGAATTGGCACCGATATTAGGCATCGCCGCGTTGTTTGAATTGGACGCATTCGTATTCGCAAATGCCACATCTTTCAACCTTTTCTGAACTATCTTCAAATCCTGCCAAATAATATCCGCTGTCATTTTTGCGCGGTCGGAAATCATCTGAACGAAATGCGACTGGTCGCTAACGCTTTCCATCTTCGCTATTAATGGCAAGACGCGTCCTTGAATTACCTTTGTCAATTTCCGCTGGTCCGTAACTTCGCGGACGACACAGTCGAGTTCGAATTCTATTACCGGCTTGGCATTCTTCAGAGTATTTCTCCATTTCTCAATGTCATCTTTTACCAAGTCGGCCGGGTCTTTACCACCGACAATATCGGCAATTTTCACATCCATTCCCATACCGAGTGCTATTCCCGAAGCGCGCATCGCCGCTTTCCTACCCGCGGAGTCTGAATCAAATGCTATTATCACATTCGGTGAAAGACGGCGAACCAGCCCGAGATTGCTTACTGCTCCAATCTCGCTAACAACTTCATCGGTGAGAGCCGTACCGGAAGAAGCGACTGTGTTTTTTATTCCCGCTTGATGTGACATTACCAAGTCCATTTGACCTTCGACTAGAATGGAATAATTCAAGCGGCGAATCTCGCTTTTTGCTTTGTCGAGCCCGTAGAGAACTAGGGATTTGTCATAAAGCGGCGTGTCGGGACTGTTCAAATATTTCGCGGACTTGCCGTCGTCTTTCAATATGCGCCCGGAAAAAGCGATGACACGGCCGCTGGAATCAGTAATTGGAAACATTATTCGTCCGCGGAAACGGTCGTAGTGCCTATCGTCATTCCCGCGAAAGCGGGAATCTAGTGTCTTTACATCACTTGAATTGCTCCCCGACTCGTTCGGCACATTCCCTCCACGAGCCATTAATCGCTCCGCTCCGCTAAGGCTCGTTCCGGGAAGTGCCGAACGAGTCGGGGCTGACGAATCACTGGATTCCTTTTGTTTAATCAAACCCACCTTTTCAATCAGCGCCTCACTATATCCTTTTCCTTTCAAGTAAATAGAAAGATTTGTCCATCCTTCCGGCGCCCAGCCGATGCGAAATGTCTTGCG
>CAYIQG010000011.1:0-10853 GCA_964365535.1 uncultured Candidatus Saccharibacteria bacterium | reverse complement strand
AGGTCGGTACAACCGGAAGTCCCCTTATTTTCTCCATAAGTCTCGGCAGTAACGCTGTGCGAACTTTGCGACCATCGAGAATTTGAGCGCTCATAATATGAGAGCATAACATAGTTTATACTGTCCGGTTAACTTCTTTGCGGTAGATTACCTTACCGTATTTATCAATATGCTTTTTCAACTCCTCATTTGATATCATGCCATAATACAGCACATCGACTTTGTAGAGAAAAGGCGAAGCATTATTCAGAAATTCACGGAGGCTTCCACTTGTGTACTCTTTTAATTCTCCTTTCAACGCTATATCGATATCAGAGGTTCTTTTGTAGTTACCCAGAGCCCTTGAGCCAAAAATAAGCGCCTGATCTATGTCAGCGTAATGGCCGATGGCGTTGACTATAAAATCGAAATGTTCGTCCTCTAGTCCGAATTCATTTGTTGAAGGATTGTTTGAAATGTTCATATAAGCTTCTAAGAGCGGGGGCATAAGTCAGACGTATAAATTCTTCCAGCTTGATTGCCAATTTTTCATCATAAGCATGAGACGATTCGTTTCGATAATCCAAAGCGCTAGTCCATACATTTTGATCGGGAATATATTTGGCGTTGAATGCTTCTTTTATAATATCGCGGGGAAACACAATATCGTCACTAATCTTCTTTTCCGATTCCAACATATTTTTCATGCATTTCCACGCCAAGTCAAAAGTAAACTCAAAGGCTTGGGATAACGCGGATCTGGCAACTTCGTCATGTTCCGTATCCAATCGCGAATACTCGTCGAATTTTGCGCGGGCTTTCTCAAAGTTAGCAAACCTTTGCTTGAAGCGTATGTATTTTAGTTCATCTTGAGGGCTCATGGTAGAAATATAACATTCTTTGACTTTCCTTACAAACTCCACCTCGCGAATATTCCGCATGGTAATAAGCGTTGTGGCTCATTTCCAGCATTTGACCCACGAGATGTTTCTTGAATCGCAAGCTCCCCGCTCTCGATCTTGCCCCCATACTTTTTCACAAGTAAAACCAAGATATTCTCGTAGGCGATTGCCGAATAACCGGAAGCATAGCCATTGATTAGGAAAAACAACGGCTTATCGGACAAGAGTTCGAAACATGATTCGATGAATGGCAGTAAATCCTCTTCTATTTCCCAGACTTCATTGTCAGGACCATGGCCGAATGTCGGAGGATCCATGATAATACCGTCATATTTCCGGTCGCGTTTCAATTCACGGCGAACGAACGCGCGAGCATCATCGAGTATCCAGCGAATTGGCTTATCTTTCAACTCTGACAGTTCGGCGTTTTCCCTTGCCCAGGCTATCGCGCTTTTGGAACCATCAACATGCACGACTTTTGCCCCCGCTTGCGCGCATGCGAGTGTGGCGCCGCCGGTGTAAGCGAACAGATTGAGAACCGTGTCGCTTCTGGCGGGAACAGCTCTTCCTCGCTCGGCTTCGCCTCCTCGGAAGACTGTGTCCCGCCCAAGCGACACGGCTGACGAAATACGATTACGCAACCATTCCCAATTCGCTTCCTGCTCCGGAAAAATCCCAACATGTTTGAAAGGCGTCGGTTTGACCCAAAATTTAAGCTCGCCAAATTCGACAGTCCAACGACCTTTTCCGCCAATTAACGAATCTTTCTTCATAACCCAATCGCCACCCTTATCATCGCGCGAAAAACGCGCGTCAGCCTTTTCCCATTCTCGCGCGTCTAAACGCTTACGCCAAAGAGCCTGCGGGTCGGGACGAGACAAAACCATATTCCCAAAACGCTCCAGTTTTTCTCCTTCTCCGGAATCCATAAGCTCATAATCTTTCGATGGTTTGGTTATGAGAATCATATTTCTATTTAATGTAATATTCGTCATTGATATCGATTATTCGATATTTTTCTATAACTTCCATGGCCGTGATAAATAGAATAGTCGAAACCAGAGCGGAACCAATACAATACATACAATAAGAATACAAAACAAAGACTTGAATATAAATCAGGGCGAATGAAGCGAGTAAACCGAAAATGGTAAATAGAAGAGTCCATTTAAGAAGCGCCGTATTCTTGGTATCTATGTATGCGAACAGTCCGATAAGCGTCAAAAGATAATAGAGTGCGCCCACGAGTGCCACTGGTATTCCAAACACAATCGCGTATGAACTCGTCAAAACCAAATCGCAATCGGCAGTCAAAGAACAAGGCGGTATGACCCCTCGGAAATGTTCTATGGTCAAATATGTCGCGTCGGCAAAACCGATAAGCGCGACTATAAACATAAATATAACGACGCTATTTGGAACCGCTTTGAGCGGCTGTTTCAATAATCGTTTTAAATTCTTCATATGTCGGTGGGTTAGTTATCGCGTTGCCATTAACAAAGAATGTTGGAGTGGCGTTTATGCCAATTTTAATACCTCCATTTAGATCGGCTTCAATTTTATCGCGTAAAGTTGAGCTTGCCATGTCTTTCTTGAATTCATCTACATTCAAGCCGATAGTTGCCGCATAACCGACAAAAATATCCGTTGGATTCGCGAGTTCCGTCCAGTTTGTGTAATTCGTGAATATAAGGTCATACATTTCCCAGAATTTACCCTGGACACCGGCAGCTTCGGAAGCCAAAGAAGCTGGCATGGCATTTGCATGTTGAGATAATGGAAAATGCCTATAAGCAAATCTTATTGTGGTCGAAGATTCATCCAAAAGTCGCTTTACGATATGGTAATATGTTTCGCAAGCCGGACACTGGAAGTCGCTGTATTCGATCAGGGTTACAGGCGCGTCAATCGGACCTCGCGAATGGTCGGTTGCGGTAATCTCGCCGGCCGAAGCAGGTCTATTATCTTTTACCGGTTTATTCATGGCCACGATGAGCCCCCAAACTATAAGCCCGAGCACTATTACGAAGCCAGACCAGAATATAATTCGTCTTGTATTCATGAGCCTTGATTATATACGGAAACTTCAAAAGATGCCACTTAACCAGATAATTAAATATATTCCGAGAATATTCATTACGAAAGATATTGGAATGAGAACTATCACGCGCATTTTTGAAAGTCCCATTAAAGTGAGACCTAGTTCATCCGGAAGAGGCGATGCTATTATGAGCGCGCCTAATAGCGGCGATAACCATTTCATAAATCCGAGATGAAATGAGCTCAAAATATGTTTTGTCACTGATGGCCTCACGGAATCGAGAAGGTCACTGGTAAATCGGTCACGAATGAAGAAAAACAGGACCAAGTCGCCGCACATCGCGCCAAAAGCGCCCCAAAGGGCAACCGAAAGCGGTACGCCCATAAACGCGATATGCGCGAGTGCCACCGACGCCGGCGCTATCGTGAAAACGGAGGTAAAGAAGACTCCCGCGACAAAACTGGCGACTACGGTATTGCCGAATAATTCTATTATGCTATCAATAATTCCAGAATACGAGAGCGCTAACGCGAGAATCGCGCCAAGAAAAATAAAGAGGAAGTCTTTCACTAATTCATGGCGCGATTTGTTTCTTCTCGAATTACGCATATGTGGGATACAGTATAGCACTTCAGATATAGTCTTTTGTTGGGTGGCTATCCGGTTATGCTCCGGATCTAAGGGCTCCACAAGCCCATGTGCTACTATTACACCATAGCCACCATATATGTTACCGATAACTCGGCGACTCCTCATTTATACCAGATTTATGAGCACTTAGTCTAGCGAGCGCGTAGAGCAATGAAGAAAGACGATTCAAAAAAGCGGGTGTTGTTGTGCCAACTTTGAATTCTTTCCTCCTCACTCCGCCTACCGTCCGCCTTTCCGCTTTTCGCGCCAAGGTCCGCGCTATATCGAAAAGTGCCACTATTTCCGTGCCACCAGAAATGAAAAAGGTCTTTATTAGTGGCAATTCTTTTTCAATAATATCAATCATCTTTTCAATTTCATTTACTTTCTCCCTGCTTATTTTCTTGTCCGCGCCCGCAACTTCAGCTTGAATAGTAAAAAGACAATTCTGAATCCAATGAATAATTTCTGCCGGGGATTTACCTTTTGCCCCATGTTTATTCGAATAATTCACTATCCATTTAAGATCCAAAACCTTAATCTTTACCAATCCTAAGAATGAATTAAATTCGTCCAAAGCACCAAGTGTCTCCGTTTGGCATGAGCTTTTTGACACGCGAATACCCGGTTTTGAATTGAAAACCTTCGTGGTGCCGTCATCGCCTTTGCGGGTGTATAACATATCATTATTCTATCTTACTAATTTCAACTTCTTTGTATTCGACAAATAATTCTCTCTGGAGACTACAGACCCGCCTAGTTCTTTTTCAAGCTCTTTCCTAGCAACACCGGCTATTTTGCCGCCACGATTTGCGTCTGATTTGAGCTTTAGTACACCTTTTGATTCTTCTTGGCGATGTATTTCAGTTGTTGATCTTTCCCCAAGCATGGTAAAAATCAACTCGAAATCATTCATGTGATCTCGCAGATTTTCACGCTTCAATCCTTTCAGTTTCTTGTAATCGAGCGGAGTGATTCCAAAAGTAGCTTTGGAAATTTCTGCTGTTAAAATCTCATAATCTCTTTGGTCATCTGCACCACGATTTTTCCATTCATCTGTTAATTCTTCACGGATTGCAATACCTCGCATTCGCTTTTCAATCCAGTTATCAGAATATCCTTTGAGTTTGTAAAGTAGTCGTGTCCTTTTTGTTGCCAATTCTGGATTTTCGATTTCTTGGACATGTTCATAACCAACTTTCGCGAGCCAGCGTTTGAATGGTTCAGCTTTTGGGGATGGAATAGATTGAATAATACGAAGTATGCCCTCAGTATCGGCGCAGTCAGTTTCATATGTCTTCCCATCAGAAGATTCCAATTTCAGTTGTCTACAAATTGTAGACAACTGAAAGTTGCTTTCGTCTTTGACTCGTGCTTTCATAGCTGTCCAATAGGCACTGGCCCGATCACTATCAGTTAATGCTTTAATCACATCTACGACAGAAAACCACCATTCATTTTGGAAAATGGCTCTGCGTACCCGTCTATTTTTAAAAATGACTAGTTTCGTTGTGGCTTCCATTCCATAATTCTCTCACTTCAAAAAGAAAAATCAATATTGACGAAATAAGAAATTCGCTTCACTGACTTTCTCGTGTGCTCGGGAGAGGAATTGCACCTCCACGCCTTACGGCATACGCACCTCAAGCGTACGCGGCTACTAGTTACGCCACCCGAGCATAAATGAACTATAGCAAAAATTATTCTTTTTTCGTAGTCTCTGTTTCAACAATAGGCGTTTCAGCAAGCGCAACTTCCGCAACCGGCTCTTCTTCATATTTCGCGTTCATCGTCCTTCTCATCTGATGCCTGATCTCCTTGGCGGCTTTGCGGCGGATGAAATAGAGTTTGGCACGGCGGACCTTGGCACGGCGGACCATCTCAACTTCATCTATCATCGGAGAATACAAAGGAAAAATTCGTTCAACACCGATACCGTCGATAACTTTCCTGACAGTAAACATCGCGCCGGCTTCTTTGCCATGCTTCCTCGCTAAAACCAATCCTTCGAAAGCTTGCAAACGAAATTTCCCCTTATCTTCCTCGATTTTTTGCCATACACGCACGGTATCGCCAGGACGAATGTCGAGTTTTTTGCGATGTTCTACATTTACTGGGGAAATAATCTTGTTTGCCATAGTGAGTGTTACATTAACATACCTTGAATAAAAATCAAAGAGGAAATGCACATTCATTTTTCACAGCCGAGAATTTTGTCTGAATGGAGTATAAATTGTTAGAGATTTTGGCGACACCGTTAGGAGCCAAAATCTCTTACAATTTAACGACATGAGTCTCGCAGGCTGTGAAAAATGAATGTGCATTTCCTTCTCGAATTCCTTACAAATCCTTCCTCCCCGCCCTCGCCCTCTCTGTCGCCGTCAGGAATTTCTTGCGTAGCCTAACATTCAAGGGAGTAATCTCGAGATATTCATCATCACGCATAAGCTCGAGACCGCGTTCGATGGTCAAGATATATGGTGGCACGAGCATGAGCGCCTCATCATTGCCGGAAGAACGCATATTGGTCAACTGTTTGCCTTTTGTCGGATTGACGTCCATATCATCGCCCTTCGCCGTGTCACCAATAACCATACCTTCATAAATCTCCATTGCCGGCGTGATGTACAGGCGGCCGCGGTCCTGAAGATTCCAAAGAGAAAAGCCGAGTGACTTGCCGGAAACCATGGAAGTCATCGAGCCGGTTTCGCGTTTCTCGATTTCACCCGCGTATGGCTTGAATGATACGAAGCGGCTAGCGAGTATCCCCTCGCCTTTCGTGTCAATGATGAAAGCGTTGCGATATCCCAGAAGTCCGCGCGTGGGGATTTCGAAAAGCATACGCGTCAAACCTTCTTTCGTTTTCATCTCGGTCATGACCGCTTTGCGCTTGCCAAGCTTCTCGATAACAACTCCGGAATATTGTTCCGGAATATCAATAGTAATTTCTTCATAAGGTTCAGTTCGGACGCCATCAATATCTTTTTCGATAACTTGCGGCTGTGATACTTGGAGCTCATAACCTTCGCGGCGCATATATTCTAGGAGAATTGCGATATGGAGTTCACCGCGGCCATGGACTTTGAAATAGTCATTGGCGGAAAAATCAACTTTGAGCCCGACATTTACTTCAAGTTCTTTTTCCAATCTTTCGCGAATCTGGCGACCTGTGACAAACTTACCTTCCCTGCCGGCAAAGGGAGAATTATTTACCAGAAAGTTAAGACTGATGGTTGGCTCGTCTATTTTAATAGCGGGAAGAGCCTTCGCGGTCTCGCTATCCGTAATAGTTTCGCCAATATAGATATCTGGCAGTCCCGCTACCATGACGATATCGCCATTCGGTGCCTCGTCAACTTCAACCCTTTTCTTACCCTCGAATGTGAAAAGTTTTGTTATTTTCCCCTTGAATGGCTCGCCTTCAATTTGTTTTACGAAAATTGATTGTCCGTTCTTTATGGTACCGTTATAGATTCGGCAGATTGCGAGACGGCCGAGGAAATTGTCGTAACCAAGATTGAATACTTGGGCTTTTAATGGTACCAAATCGTCATTCGCCCCGCCGCTTGGGTGGGAGGAGTCTCTCGAGGAGGAGCGAAGCGACGAGCGAGGGAGAGCTCCTCCCGCCAGAAGCGGCGGGGCGGTGTTCGCTGGTTTCACATATTTCAAAATCGTATCCAAAAGTGGCGATAAATCTTTCGATTTATCGGTAAGTTTCAATTTCGCCGTCCCCTGTCTGCCAACCGCGTACACCGTCGGAAAATCGATTTGTGAATCGTGAGCGCCAAGTTCGATAAAAAGTTCCAATACTTCATCGTGAACGCGCATCGGGTTCGCCGCCTGCTTATCAATCTTATTTATAACGACAATCGGCTGGAGACCAAGTTCCAGCGATTTTTTCAAGACAAAGCGTGTCTGCGGCATCGGACCTTCCTGCGCGTCAACGACGAGTAGAACCGCGTCAATAGAACGGAGCACGCGTTCCACTTCCGAGCCGAAATCGGCGTGACCGGGCGTATCAACGATATTTATTTTTGTGCCCTTATAAACAACGGATGTATTCTTGGCGTATATCGTAATACCGCGCTCCTGTTCGAGCGCGTTAGAGTCCATACTGCCTTCGTCGCCATGACCACATTGCTTCATGATGGCGTCAGTAAGGGTTGTTTTGCCATGGTCGACATGGGCTATGATTGCTATATTGCGAATTTCCATATGAAAATTAATTAAAACAAAAAATCCATCAAATGTCAAATTCTATATTTTTTTATTCCGCACACATTCATCGCTTCCTTAAAATCTTCTGGTAAAGGTGCTTCAATTTCTATTCGTTTACCTTCGCAATTATCGAATTCGATTGACCTTGAATGTAAAGCTGTGCGATTGAAGCCTAGAGCTGTAGGTCGTTTCGGAGCATAGAGTTTATCGCCAACAACCGGATGCTGTATCGCCGCGAAATGAACACGGATTTGATGGGTTCTCCCAGTCTTCGGTTCTGCTTCTATTAGCGAAAACTTTTCGGTCATGGATATACTCGCACTTGCGATCTTTGTCCAATAAGTTTCCGCCACGCGTAACTCTCCTCTCGCTCCCCTTTGGGCAGATTTCTTGCGAAAATCAGAACTGCTGCGTCCAATGGGACGATTAATGGTCCCGAATTCTTCTTTCATTTCGCCCCAAACAAAAGCAAGATATTTCTTCTTAATAGTCCTACCTTGAAATTGCTTCTTCAAACATTCAAACCCTTGCGCGGTCTTCGCAACAAGCAATACTCCAGAAGTCTCCATATCGAGCCGGTGCACTATACCCGAACGATTCAAACTCGTACCGTCTAGCGCCCGCGCCAGCTCCCCCACATTCAAGGCTTGCGGAAAATGCTCCATAACCCAATCGGTCAAAAATGGCCCTTTCGCCCTGCCGTCCGCATGCACCATCAGTCCCGCTGGTTTATTAATAGCGACAATATCGGCATCTTCATATAATATGCTTATTTTCATGAATTTACATTTGTCTTTTTAAACCTTCGATCCATCCAAGAATCCTAAGAAGGAGTTTCGTATCACACACTCCAACATCAATAGTTCCATAAGGTAATGTTTTACGGATATTTCTTGAGCTTATACTTTTTATCGAATATGTTTTATAGAATTGCGAAAGTGGTATACCTGTAACATTAGACCAATATTTTTCAGCTTTCTTAACTACCTCTATTGAATGAATATGAATATGAGCAAAAAAACGGTTTTCCTTGACTTCACAGACCTCTCTAAAAAACCTCATAACTGTTCTGATTATAGCAGAATCACTATTACTTATTCGAGCCATACCTTTCATTGTCTTTGCACCCTCCCCCCAATACAATGCAATACCTATTGTTTTAAGCACATCTTTGCTAATTTTTCCAATTTCCCTTGCTGATTCATTAATACATTTCAATCTTTTGCTAAACTCATTTCTTAATCGGCTCTGTCTTCTCCTTTCAACCACTACAGGAGAATGGATTTTCTTCTTTAATCTTAATTTCTGTTGAGATGATAATATAACATCCTTGACCCAACTACTGATACTTCCTTTAGAAACAAATAACTTATCCGCAATTTCTCTAAGAGAATATCCCTGTCTCCGTAATTTTATCGAGTTTTCTTTATTTCTTGAACTCATGAGTTGTATTGTATATCGCTATAGAACAATAAGTCAATGTTTGGCCAATTACTTTGAATAATTGAATACTTTTCTCTTTTAGTCTATATTTACTAGGTTGGGCGATTAGCTCAGTTGGTAGAGCAACGAATTTACACTTCGAAGGTCACAGGTTCGAGTCCTGTATCGCCCACAAAACAAAAGTATGGTATAGTATTTGACATATGAAAAACATACAAAAAGGTTTCGTTGTGCCATTATTAATAGGGATTATTGCATTATTAGTTATCGGTGGAGGGATCTATGTCTATCAAATAAAGAAAGTTGAGACGCCTGTTTCATCTGCGAGTACCGAAGTTCAAAATGACAGTTCGGTTACGACAGCTACTAACAATCAGCAAAATCAAGTGAACCAAAAGGTTACTTTAGATATGTCTCCTGTGTTCAATCAAAATTACAAAACTGTACTTACTCAAGCATTTAGCGAGCCGGCAGATTTTAATGGACATTACGTGGTCGCAAGTATTGGTTGCGGATCCGGATGTTTTACCTATGCAATTGTCGATAAAAATACAGGAAAGGTTTACCAAGTTCCAAAGATTAATGATGTGGGTGTTTACAGAGGAGATATAGGTCAACCATATAGTTTATCGAGCAACCAAATCAAGTTAATAACAGACAATGGATCAAAAATTGAAACATACTCATTTAACGATACAAATTTCACTTTGGTTTCTAGTGTTGTTGTTTCATCTCAACCTTCTATAACAATTCTTTCTCCCAAAAAGGGTGAATTCTGGAAAATGGGACAAACATATACTATTTCCTATTCAGTCAATGGTAACTTTGGTCCTATAACGATCAAGTTGAATAGATATGCTGATGATGGAACACTGATCCAGTCAATTGATGTAGGAACTTCTGAAACAAATACTTTTGTTTACAGGGTTCCAACAACTCTCGAAGATACGAAGGGTTCAGCCGGAATGTTTAAAATTGAAGTCTACCCAGCGACAGGAAGAGAATTGGTAAAGAGAAGTGAGTATTTTAGTATAATCAGATAATAAATTATTGTTACTGTTCCCGCAGGAAAAGAGTCCTCTCCCAGAAACGACAACAACAAAAAACACCCCGACATCCATCGGAGAGTTTTTTGTTTGACAGATAAAATATCAGACTACATCTGCGGCGCGGAAGAAGAAGGCGATGATTCGCAATTCTTGCAAGTCGCCTTGTGCGTGAAGATGAGGTAAAGAGTGGAAAGGCCGACTAGAATATAGACGGTTGTCGCTAACCACGACGGCAAGTAAGCGACAATATCACCGACACTTAGTCCGACGAGAAGCCAGTTCAAACCTCCGATAACTAAGAGAACGAACGCGATTGTGTGTATAGCTTTCATGAAATTAAAATTAATTAATAATTATTAATAAACGAGCTTATATCATACCAATTATAACACTTCTAAAAAGAATGCAATGCCACATTATCCCCCATTCTTCCTCAATCCACAGTAGTCCTCCCGGAGGGAATCGAACCCCCATCAAGAGCTTAGAAGTCTCCTGTTCTATCCATTGAACTACGGGAGGTAAACATATACTACTTCACTATTCCGCCAAATTACAAGCTGACCTACAATGATGGACCCTTCGGAAAAGAAT
>CAYIQG010000010.1:0-13740 GCA_964365535.1 uncultured Candidatus Saccharibacteria bacterium | reverse complement strand
TACCGGGACCGGCAATAACCATAACAGGACCTTCGATGGCGTCGACAGCCGTTTTTTGCGCCTTATTCAATAAGGCATATAATTTATCGAATATTTGTTCTTGACTTTTCATTTATTATGGTCATGACCATTTTACCCAGACATTATTCGGGCATTCACAGTATAGGATAAAATCGGTTTTCGTCAGAGGTTTCATGGATACAATATACATCTTCTCTCGCGTCGAATCAAAAGACTATCCCTATCCACCCTCTCTTTATTTCCTATGTGTTAATATTAACCGATATATCTCAATGCCTCGTTCGGAGAAAAAATTGCTAATATTCCTCGCCAAACATAAGTCTATGATATTTTTTTGGATTGGTTTTGTCGTTGTTTTTATTTTCATCAACACCGTCAGTAATATAGCTTACAACAAGTTCTTAAAAAATAATGACGCGAGTACCGATACTTCCGACATTTCTAAAACCGAAGCAACATCAAATGCCGAAGATTGTAATGTTTACGGAATAAATCTACATGGCGAAATCGTTACCTACCACACCCGCGATTCTTATAATGATTTAGGTAAGTTAATGCTTGATGAAACCTCGGCTGACGACGTGAATTGGGTTATGAAGAATGCCCAGAGCAAAGACAATATAAAGGCCGTGGTGGTGGAAATAGACTCGTACGGAGGCTCCGGTGAAGCCGGCGAGGAAATGATGGGGGCTTTCAAGGACTCCACGAAGCCCGTTGTCGCCTTTATTCGTAACGCAGGACTGTCGGCGGCATATCTCGCGGCTACGGGCGCGCAGACTATCTTCGCTTCCAAATTCTCTGATGTCGGGGGTATTGGCGTAACCGGGTCATATTTACAGGAAACGGAGAAAAATAAAAAAGAAGGTTTAACATATGTGGATTTGAGTTCCGGTAAATATAAGGACTCCGGCAATCCCAATCGTGCCCTATCCGATGACGAAAAGCAGGTCTTGATGCGTAATATCAAAATAGCTTATGAATATTTTGTAAATTTTGTAGCCCAGAATCGTAATTTGGATGTTGAAAAAGTAAAGAAACTGGCTGATGGTTCCAGTGTTATGGGTGAGCAAGCTCTAGAGAATGGGCTGATAGACAAAATAGGCTCGCTTCCCGAAGTTGAAAGTTTTCTCATGAATAAGATCGGCGAGACAGCGAAGATTTGTTGGGAGAATTAGACTATTTTTTTCTTTGAATCTTACTTAAGATTTCCATCCTATGTTCAAAATGTGGCATCTCTATATCAATGGATTTTTGTCCCTTTCCTCTTCTGTATAATTGACGAAGGTATAAAGACACAGAAAAAATGTACAACTTTGAAAACTCGCGTTCCATTGGTAAATGAAGTCTATTTACAGCAAGAATAGACAACGGGTTTAATCCGTTTTTGTCTTTTGAAATCGGCATCCAGTAAATAAGCAATGGTTCGGTCTTTAGCTTCTTATATTCCTTCGGTTTCCGCATGGGAAGTAATACCTTAGTAATGTAATTTGGATGCTCACCATCCTTTGAGAAATTATTTCTCATCTCACGATTCCAATGATGGAGATGTGAAATTCTTTTAACTTCTTCATTATCCGCGTTAGATTTTAATTTTTTGCCACCAATAGCGGTTGCCGCACTATTTTTAATCTCACATTGATACAATACCCTATTTTTCTTATCTACTATCCATCTATCTAAATATTTACCTCCTCTAAAACCCTGAACAACAGATTCTTCTAAAATATCGATTTTGTTTGCTCTAAAATGCTTATAAACAGAAGCATTTAAATCTTCTCCTAGAATAGCCATGAGAGCATTAGCATCCCCCTTTTGAGAATCTTTTCTATCATCAAAAAAATCTAAAAGTTCTTTAATGTTTAATTTCATAAAATCATCTACTTTTTAATTTCCCTAATGACCAAATTATAAAATCTAATATCTTTATATCAGAAATATCATTTTTCTTTACACTAAACTTTTCTCTAAAATCTGAAATCAATATTATTATTTGTTCATCTACAATAAGCATTGAATACATATTTTTTAGAAATTCATATATTTCTAAGCAAGAATCAATTTTTTCTTCCATACTACTTCCTGAAACTCGTTTAGTAAATACTCTCGAAACTTTTGCGTCAAAAATTGGATTATTATTATTTATTGTATGTAATAGTTTAGTAGCAAAACTGAATTGTATAGCTTGTAGGTTCCTTATATTAGGAATGCTGTACAACTCTAATAAAATCTTTCTTAAATCATTTTGTTTGTTGGCTAACAATTCAAAATATTTCTTTTTTAGATCATCACCTAACCCGCCATTGTCCAACCGATAATAAGATCTAAAAACAAACTGAAATAAAGTATTATCTTTAATATTTCCCTTTTCATACTCGTTTTTCAAGAAAACATAAACAGAAATGCTTTCCAAACTTATATTCGAAAAAACTTCTTTTTCCATTCTTAAGATCTCATTTACTATTGGGTTATTCATATTTTTTATTCAATTCCCTTATATTTTCCACCCATCGATTTGCATAAATGTTTAATATATTTATTATTTGCTAAAAACCATTCCAAACTTTAACGCGCGGCCGTTTCCGCTATCTTACCACCTCAATAAGTTTTGATGTCAACTCTCTGTTGTTTAGAACGGTAGTGTCAATTCTCTTTAGTCTTGCCGAAACCGCTTTCAAAAAAGGTCTTCCAGCATCTCTTGTTTTTGGTGGTTCTTCTTCTAATCTCTTTATTACCCAATTTAATACTCTTTCATCCTTAAATGCTTTGTATGTTATTATTTCTCTCCATAAAGCCCAAAGCCTTATCTTTTTCAATTTAGTAATTGGATGATGAGCTAAAAGAGAAGCTATTTTAAAATCATTTCTAGTCTTACTAATTTTGCTTGTAGGAGATGTCTTGCTGATAAGAACTGATCGTCCATAAAGATGGTCCCAAAAAAGATTCTCCTCTTCTGATGATATCTTGTATTTCTTCAGAAATCTATTGATTCTGGTACCAATCAAATACCAAGCTCCCAACATGTTAGATTTTCTAGCTTCTGGGGTAAGCATTTTTTTTTCTAACAAGACTTTTTCAATTTCTCGTATCTCATGATTCAAAGCATTATCAAAGCGATCCGCCTCCTTAATATCTTCGGGTGTAAGAATTTTTTTAACACTCTTATACTGGATAACTTCTTTAGATTTGTCTTTTTTTATTATTTTAATAACCATATTATTTTTTTATATCCCACAAGAATTCGCTATGCCTGCTAAGAAACAATTTGTAGACAGCTGAAATATCTTTGTCTTTGATGAGTTTGGCAAGTTCTTCATCCTCTTTATCATCATCTCCAACAAGTTCCTCAAGCCTTATTTGAAGTGCCAACATTGATCCTTGTTCCGTTAAATAATTTGTTAGTTCCTCTTCATTAGATGCAATTTGTTTAATCCTGGGATGCCAGTCATTGAAATAAATAACATAACCATCTTCTTCCTCTTCCCAGTCAAACAAATAGTTCTTATCATCTCTTCCGTGCGGTTGGAATCTGCAAGGGCCAGACTCTTTTGGATCAGTTTCTATATAGAATTTTTGATTTACTCTATCGTAAAGGATTTTTCCTTTTTCAATTTTTGAACCATCTGGTAGTAACCTATCTTTTCCTTCCAATGCAATCATGCGTGCTCTTATGGAATAACTGCCAATCCCATATTTTTTTGTTATGATAATTTCATCAACGCCAATCTTTGGACCTTCTCCTTCCTGTAAGTTTATCTCTTTTTCTTGCAACATTTCAGTTTTTTTGCCATCCGTAGACACAATAAATATTTTCACAAGCACCAAAATGCTTTCGCTAAATTCGTTTATCGGTATGACATAAGCACCACTAATCTTTTCTCCATAATTCACTCGCCTGCTATCTCTTGGAAACTGCAAATCAGGAATAGATAGTCGCAATGGTTCATTTGTTTTTCGAGTGGATTCTCTCCTCTTTCTCTTCCCTGTATGTTTTCCTACAAGTCCGAGTCTTTTAAATAATGGGGTTAGGAGCTTTAACGCATTTTCGGCGGCATTTTTTTGAATTTTATTTTGCTTCGCTTGTTCTGATCCTATTATTTTTAATTCCTTTGCAAATTCTCTTATTTTCCCTTGAATATAACCTTTTAAGTATCGAGCTGGATTGTGTTACCAACTGAAATCAAAATGCTCCGGTCCTTCAAGTTTTTTCATATCACTCTCAAGAGGTTTCTTAGATTCCATTTCTAACCAACCATAAATATCTACCGTTCCTTGCTCTTTAACTTCCGCAGGTATCCTTTCGATAGTCATACCGCCACGTTGAATAGCTATGCCTCTTATAGAATCAGGCAGATTAAGATTGGGGGCATATCTTAAAACAAGACGTTTGGTTTTGTACTGCGTTCCCGTCTTAATTATTTCAGGTGGTAAGAAGCTTTCCTTAACCCCTTTTAAGTTATCTTCATACCAATAAGGAAGACTGGCGTATTTTTTCTCTTTGCCATCATTAATAAAAATTTTTGCTCCATACTTCTTAATGGTTTCCCATCGAGAGTTACTAACAAATGAAATCATTTCTCCTTCCCTAATTGCTTGTACAATAGTTACATCTGGATCTAAAATAAAAATTCTAGTTCCGTATTGTGAAATAGTATTGATTTCTTTACCAAGTTTCGATCTCAATTCTGTCTTGGCGTCATTGTCATAATTAATAGTAAACTTAATCTCTTTATCAGCAGAATCAAGATAACATTCTCCAAAAACATAAGAATTGTCGCATGATCGCAGTGAGTCAAAAAAGAACTTTTTACTTTTCGATGCGACTAAAAATAGTGTTTTACCGCGACCCCTATTACCTCCTTCATCACTTGATTTTACACTCCAATTTGAACTTAAAAAACAAGCTAGCTCTTCATGCAGTTGATCATCATCTGGTTCTCTGTTTGAAATTTTTTTTAAGATCTCTGTGAACTCCTTACGAGATTGGAATTTTGTACCGATTAAGCCACTTGTCCCTTTATCAGAAATGCAAAGAATATCCTGACTATTAACCTTCATTAATGAGAATCCGCATTCCCAATTTTTCCCATAATTCTTATCACTGCGTGCATCCCAACAGTTTTGTATTGCATCTTTTTGGAGACCGTCAGCCAACCATAATTCATGACCACTCTTTTCTCTATAACCATGGGCGACTGCCTCTATATCTTTCTCGCGATTTATTGGTTGTGTGAAAATAAATTGTTCCATGATCTATAATTTAAATTCTTTATTCTTAGGAAAGTGAAATTTGGCTTTCGTTTCCCGAACTCGACGCTCAATTTCAGAAAAAATTTTATTTATTTCTTCTTCCGTATAGTCGTAAGCGCTCCGATTAGAGCAGTTTCCGAGAACTTTGAGTCTTTGCAATACAGTATTAGTGCGTTGTGTTCCTAGTCGTCTAAACCTTTCTCTTTTCTGCTCTTGGTTTTTATTCATGATAAATAGTATAATACATTTTATAAACATCTACTATATTTATAAGGGTATTCTATCCTTACTGAAATGTCAATACCCTTATATGTGTATAATTAATCTCACCAATCTTTAAGTTAGTAGGAAAAAATGGGTATTATCCCGCAGATTTAGTAAATCAAATTATTGCTCTGCCTTTGAGCTTATTGTTTTTACCCTACTTATAACAAACCTGATGATGCATATTCCAGAGTAACGCCGGTATAACGAAGGAGTTTGACGCATTACTTGTTAACAAACGGGAAATTATATTTCTGCAGACTTTTCTACTGTCTTCATCCGCGTCTTTCGCGGTCTTGCCTTTTACAAGTGATAAACCCACTTGATTAGATGTCTCCAAAAAAGGATAAGCATAGTCATCTTCTAAAGGTCTATGAAAATACATCTTTTCGGTTTTGTAAAAATGAAAAGGCTCTCGATAACCGATAAAAGATTTCGCTCCGAGCTTCATTATTTCAATACCAAGTATTTTTCCCGCGCTACAAGCTCGCATATATACAACGCAACCCTTAAGCAGATCAGCATTTTGACCAGCAACAATTAAGTCTTCACCATCTTGCCCCGCCATAGAATACTGATTACCATGTCCATTAAATATCACAATCTCAGGAGTTCTTTTGACAAGATAGCTTTCAACATTTTTTCTGTTCGCTTTTTCTTTTTCCAAATCAAAGACCTTGTTTTCACCATTATCTGCCGCTTCAACGATAAGAGCCGACCAGTGATAGAGATAATGAGTGGCCGGCTCATAACGAGGTCTAGTAATGAGAATACTAAGCATTGATTTCAACGGGTAAGTCTTTTAAGGAGCGCAGGAAAAATAGTTGGCTTTCTATAATTTGCTTACCTATTACGCTCTGCTCTCTGACTTCCTTGATTATATCTTCCTGAGTCATGGTATTTTGTTCATCTCCTCCAATAGAAAGAGACGCGTCAGAAGGAATCGTCTTGAGACGCGCAACAATTAGATTTATTATTTCCATGTTAATTTCTTTTTGGTCTGGCATGTTATTCTGTTGGAATGAATCCTAGGGCTACTAATTTTTTTAGAATCTCATCTCCTTTGGGAGTATTCCCATTGATTTCCCTATAAGCAACTTCCCAAGTAATAGGACCTCCTTTTCCTTCACCCAAGTCCAAAATAATCTCCGTACGGATATTGAGAGGAAGGTTTGCGTAAAACTTGAAAAACTTATCTTTGGAGATATTCATATAGGTTTATTATAGCAAATTTATAGTAAATAGTTCCATAGGTCAAGTCCGAAATGTAATTTCTATCCTTTCCAATAACATTTCGGGCATTCCCAATATTCGGAGAATTCATAAGGTTTTGGTTCTTTTTTCATAACATGGATATTCATATTGCCTAATTTCTCTGTTCTTGTTCCAAATTTCAGTGCTTTTGCTATTTCAGCCTTTTCCAAAATAATGTCCACTACGATATGAATTATCGGTATAAATAATAACTTTCATATGTTTGTCACAAATCGAACAAACTTTTTCTATTCTTTTCTTTATAGTTTTGAGTTTGATTTTCATATTTTTATTCCTCCTGTCGTTCTATATTACACCTTTTTCCCCAATCTTCCACACCCAAACATTCGAAATCTTTAGTTACTTACCACCTTTATAATTATAACTTGATTTGCTATTAAGTGTTTGATAACCTTTCTTTGTAGCTTCGGCTATCCTGACCTACGAGGAAAAGTTTAGGATCGTATTTATACCTCCTCTTTTACAAGCGGAGTGTTGTTTTTACGGTCAGACCTTAATCCTACTTGATTTCTAATTATGGCGAATTCGCCCCAATTAAAACCTAGTAATTCCTCAGCCGATTCGCCTGGTCATGCTCGCGAATCTTCTCATGCGCCTTGGCTTCGATCTGGCGGATGCGCTCGCGAGTAACACCGAATTCACGCCCCACTTCTTCAAGAGTATGAGTGATGCCATCCATGAGCCCGTGCCTCATTTCCAGAATTTTTCTCTCTTTTTCCGTCAGATCATTCAAAATCTTATTCACCTGATCGCGAAGAATGCGCCGTGAAGATTCTTGCTCCGGCGAAAGGATTTTGTCGTCGGGAATGAAATCTCCGAGAGTTGATTTGCCGTCATCGTCGTCGCCAACCGGATTCTCCAGCGACAAAACAACCTGCTCAATCTTCTCAATATGATAAATCTTCTCAACATCCAAACCCATTTCCGTGGCAATTTCTTCGGGTAACGGCTCGCGCCCCAAATCGTTCATAAGGCGGCGAACCACTTGTTTATATTTCGCGATCGTTTCCACCATATGCACGGGCACGCGAATAGTTCTCGATTGGTCAGCCAAAGCGCGAGTTATCGCCTGGCGAATCCACCATGTCGCGTATGTCGAAAATTTATAGCCTTTCGTCCAGTCGAATTTATCAACCGCGCGGAAAAGTCCAAGATTGCCTTCTTGAATAAGGTCAAGTAGGGTTAAATCCGGACTGCGACCGACATATTTCTTGGCGATTGATACCACGAGTCGCAAATTCGCCTTAGCGAGAAGTCCTCTAGCTTCATTATCCCCAGTCAGGATTCTTCTGGCCAATTCTTTCTCCTGCGCCGCGTTGATGAGCGGATATTGTCCGATCTCTTTCAAATACATCTGGATAGAATCATAAGCCGCGTCAGGATTGTTTGTTCTCGATAAATGCGGCGGCTGTTTTTTCTCTTTCAATCCTTCAATCTCCAATAGTCCGCCGCCTTCTAAAATATCAACTCCGGCGGTGGTAAATTTGCTATACAGCTGATCAAGAAACTCGATATTGTTCTCGATTTGCGGAAATTCTTTCAAAATCTCATCATAAGTCACGAATCCCCTATCGCGCCCTTTATTTATAAGCTTTGTCGCCTTTATCTCAAAACCTTTATCTCTTTCGGCTTTTGTTTTTGGCGCAATTACTTTGGCATGTTGTCGATTTGGCTTTGACTTTCTCTTCGTCTTTCCCGCTCGAAACACCTTTCGCTTTGAAGTATGGCGGCGGACATTCGCGCGAGCTTTGGAAGCTGTTTTCTTTTTTTTCTTCATATTTATAGGCGGTTATTGGCGATGATGATTGTAAGCTATTTCCAATCAAATATCCAGCGTCGCTAGTTTCGCGTTTGACTGGATGAATGATTTTCTCGCCGGCACATCGTCGCCCATGAGCATGTCAAATACCTTATCGGCTTCTTGAGCGTCTTCGACATTCACCTTTTTTAAGATGCGCCGCGCCGGGTCCATGGTCGTTTCCCACAATTCATCGGAATTCATTTCTCCGAGACCTTTATAGCGCTGAATGGAGATTTTTGCAGAAGGCGTGGTTGGCGAATTAGAGCTGACTTCGCCGTCCTCAACATTCATAGCTTCAATATTTTTAAATTCCTTGCCAAGCGCCTTAACTTTCTCCTCATCGCTGTAGAAATACAGAATCTCTTTGCCTCTTTTTACCTTATAAAGTGGCGGCTGGGCGATATAGACATGCCCGCCATCGACAAGAGGACGAAAATATCGGTAAAGTAAAGTTAAGAGGAGGGTGCGAATATGAGCGCCGTCAACATCGGCATCGGTCGCCAGAATTATTTTATGGTATCGAAGATTGGAAATATCAAAAGTGTCGCCGATAGCGGTGCCAAAAGCCAGAACTAAATTCTTTATCTGCTCCGAACCGAGCATGCGGTCGAGCCGAGTGCGTTCGATATTCAAGATTTTTCCCCGAAGCGGGAGTATGGCTTGAATGCGCCTGTCTCGACCCTGTTTCGCCGTGCCACCGGCGGAGTCTCCTTCCACGATGAAAAGTTCTGACTCTTTCGGGTCGCCACTTTGACAATCCGCGAGCTTACCGGGAAGCGTCATGCCTTCAAGCGCGCCCTTGCGCAATACGGAATCTTTGGCGGCTTTGGCGGCTTTGCGCGCTTTCATGGCAAGAATAACTTTGTTGATAATCGAACGAGCATCGTCCGGATTCTCTTCCAAGAACGCGGCGAAGGCGTCTCCGAAAACATTCGTTACGGCTCCTTGCGCCTCGACGCTTCCAAGTTTCGCTTTTGTCTGACCTTCAAACTGTATTTCTCGAAGTTTTACGGAAATAATAGCCGTCAAACCTTCGAGAGCGTCATCCCCGGTGAATGTTTCTTCGCCATTTTTCGCCATATTATTATTCTTAGCATAAATATTTAATGTTCGAGTGAGAGCGGTTTTGAAACCAGTCAAATGCGTGCCGCCTTCGGGATTGTAAATATTATTGGCAAAAGGCAAAATACGCGAGGAAACATCGTCGGCATATTGGAGCGCGACTTCTACAGATTCAACTCCCTCAACTTTTTTCTCGATATAGAAAATATTCTTATGCGACGGCTTTAGCATTTGATTCGTGAACTTAACTAATGACACCAAGCCGCCTTCAAAGAAGAATGTGTAAGATGGCGCTTCGACACCCGTCTCGCGAATATAGAATAATTCCTCATCCGAACCGAATGTTGGAATCTGTTCGCGCGCGTCAATAACGGAGATTCGGAGGCTTTTCACGAGATATGCTTGCTGGCGCATATGGCCGACAACGCGGTTTAATTCGAAACTTATTCCTTCTTTGAAAATCTCTTTATCCGGCTCGAATATGACAATCGTTCCATGAAGTTTCGTCGAGCCGATTTTCTTCACCGCCGATTTTCTTTTGCCGCGCGAATATTCCTGCATATAGATACCGCCGTCTTTGTGAACAATAACTTTACAGAAAATAGATAAAGCGTTCACGACCGACGCGCCGACTCCGTGCAAACCGCCGGAAACTTTATAGCTATTTCCGTCGAATTTACCGCCGGCATGCAATGTCGTCATGATTGTCTCCAAAGCCGAAACTTTCGTCTGTTTGTGAATATCTACCGGCACGCCGCGACCGTTATCCGCCACGCGCACGCGATTGCCGGGCAATAGCACTATCTCGATATCATTGGCAAAACCACCCATCGCTTCGTCGCGGGAATTATCGAATATTTCGGTTATGAGATGATGCAAACCATCGGGACCCGTCGTGCCAATATACATTCCCGGACGCTTCCTAACTGGTTCTAGTCCTTCTAGAACAGTAATAGATGAGGCATCATAAGCGCCAGAAACACCGCCTTTTGAAGCGGTCTTTTTACTGTGCTCCGCCGAAGCTTTACGCGAAGGCGAGACCTTATTTTCCTTGCTTTTTTTCGCCATAAAAAGAAAAAGCTAATTGCTTTTACTCTACTATTATAGCAAGTTTCGGCGTGAATAGGAAGTGAAAATCGGTCATTCCCGCGTAAGCGGGAATCCAGTGTATGACTCTAGATTCCCGCTTCCGCGGGAATGACAATCATCTCACCTCCCATTCCTTATCTTTCATCACTTCATATATCTTTTCCATAATTGCATTCGCCTCCTCATCCGTCAGCGTCCTCTCCAAAGATTGAAAAACCAGCCGGAACGCGTACGAAACTTTTCCCTCTTTCTTGAATGTATCGAACAACGAATGTCTCACTAATAATTCCTTTGCATTCGTCGCCCCGATTCCCTTCTTTATTGATTCCCAAACATTGAGAGCTTGAATTGATTCCGGCACAAAAACGGCGATGTCGCGGACTATGAATGGGTAAAGTGATATTTTCTCATAATGGTTCGAAGAAGACGGCATAAAATTCAAGTCCTTATAAGAGGCGCCGGCTGGGAGTTTGATTGATTTCAAGATTTCTTCGAGGTCTATTTCACAAACGGCGTGATTGCCCTTGGTTATAATCTTAGGATTATCAATGATGTCGACAACAGAATCCTTGGTTTCATTTCCAAAAAGTGAGATGTTCTCTTTCAAAGTTTTAAGCGCATCAACCAGAATTGACTCGTTTTTTACACCCTTTATTTTCTTGACCTGCGCCACACCAAGAGAAAGGACCAATCGTTCACCTTCCTTACTGAACACTTTGCCAATTTCAAAGACTTTAATCGTTTGCAAACCAAGCAAGTCAGCGTTGAGCGCGTTCTTTTCCACGCAAGTCATCGTGCTATCTACCAAATTCTTGCGCGCGAAAGCTTTATCTCTCGCGAGCGGTTTCGCCGTCTCTATATCGCCTTTTTCGACAAGTGTATAGAGACTGACTTCGGAGAATCCTTGGGCAACGAGATTGTTTCGAATCATTTCTGATAAATAATATATTGGTAAAATCTCAACTGGCATATTAGTTTTCGGTGGCAAAATACCCTTTATATGTTCATAACCATAGACACGGCCGATTTCTTCGACAATATCTTCGCGAATAGTCAAATCTAATCGGTCAAATGGAATCGTGAGTTTCCATCGGGAGGTGTCGCCTCCTTTTATGATAATACCCATCCTTTCCAAAATACTTTTTGCTTCATCAAAAGGAAATTTCACCCCCAATCGCTTTTCAATATAAGCGGGGTCAAAATCAATAACAGTCTGCTTCGCTTTTACCGGATATACATCAACAATCGGACCGAATTTTGCCTCCGGATTCATTTCCTTTATGAGCGCGCAGATATTATTCATACCCAAGCTCACCAGTTCTGGTGTTATCTCGTTTTCATATCTCTTGGAAGATTCACTGCGGAGATTGTATTTCGTGGATGTTCGGCGCACAGCGGTCGGATTGAAATTGGCAGATTCCATGAATATCCGCTTGGTCGAACTCGTAACCTCTGCCCTTTTACCGCCTTTCACACCAGCTATTGCCAATGGTCCCGCATCATCAGCAATCACGGAATCATCAGTAGTTAAAGTTATCTCTGTTCCATCGAGCAGAATCATTTTCTCACTGGCTTTCGCAGGCCGCACGACTATTACGCCTTTTATTTTGTCCGCGTCAAAAGCGTGAAGCGGCTGACCGATATCAAACATACAGAAATTCGTCGCGTCGACTATTCCGGAAATGGAACGCTGGCCGATCGCTTCCAAAAATCTTTTCATCCATTCCAGCGACTGATTAACTGTAATATTCTCAACATAACGACCCATGTACCTTCTGCAAAACTTTCTGTCTTGAATGATGATCGACGGCTTATACATAGGTCCGACCTCTGTAGTCGCCTCCAACATATCAGGAATTTTCAAGTCTTTAATCGCTTGCCCAGTCAGTACAGAAACTTCACCGGCAATCCCCTTATGAGAAAGGCAATAATGCGCGCGGTCAGGCAGAACTTTTACATCGATGATAAAGTCCGCAATAGATGCCGTGTCGCTTGGGCGGGAACAGTCTTCCGAGGAGCAAAGCGAGCGAGGAAGAGCTGTTTCCGCCAGAAGCGACACAGCTGGCGACTCATTCCCAATCTCCTCAACGCCCTCAACTTCAAAAGAATGAAATGTAAAAAATTCCGCCAGTTTGTTCGCGTCTGGTATCGGTTTGTCGAAATAATTTTTCAGCCAATTGCGTGATATTTTCATTTAAAATTGGTTAATCAGCCTCAAATCCCCGTTATACAAAAACCTAATATCGTCTATCCCAAACTTGAGCATGGCGATACGGTCAACACCAAAAGCAAAAGCAAAACCTTGCCATTCCTCTGGATTCAAACCGCCAATACAAAGCACTTCCGGATGAACAAGCCCAGCACCGATCACTTCTAACCATCTATCTTTCCATTTAATATCGATCTCAATGCCTGGTTCAACGAATGGAAAATAACTTGGACGAAATCTGATTTCGCATTCTTCGCCGAATAATTTCTTGAACACATGTTCGAGAGTTCCTTTAAGGTGCGCGAGAGACACATTTTTCTCCACAAGCAAACCTTCAATCTGATAGAATTGTGATTCATGTGTGGCATCCGTTGCTTCATTCCTAAAGATCTTACCCGGAACAAATACTCGAAAGGGTGGTTTGTGCGTTTCCATGAACCTTATCTGTACAGCTGAAGTCTGGGTCGTGAGCAACCTTTTTCCAAGGTTCTGGCCTAATGGTCCTTTCGTCGGATTCTTCGACACATTTTCTTTTACCCAGAAAGTATCTTGCATATCTCGCGATGGATGATCTGCAGGAATATTGAGTGCGTCGAAATTATAATACTCATATTCGAGCTCTGGTCCTTGTGCTACTTCAAATCCCATATCATAAAAGATCGAGTATATCTCTCGAATCGTTTGCGTAATTGGATGCAAATGCCCTATTTGTTCGGGTTTCATGCCTATTATTCTAACACTTTTCGGGAGGTCCGACATCCCGAAACTGGAG
>CAYIQG010000009.1:0-17000 GCA_964365535.1 uncultured Candidatus Saccharibacteria bacterium | reverse complement strand
TCGCCGGGAAAATCCTAATACCATTTCGGTGTCGTTTAATTACTATCTACTACATGCCACCCCCCAAACTCTCTTCGCGTTTGCCAAAAGCGCTTCTTCGACTTTCTCGAGCGGTATTTTCTTTATTTCAGCAATCTTTTTTATGACTTCCAATACGAAGATGGGCTCATTGCGTTCACCTCTGTGTGGAATGGGAGTGACAAATGGGCAATCGGTCTCCGCTTGTATCATATCGAGTGGCACAAAGCGGACTAATTCATCGTAATTCTTCGTGAATGTGATAACGCCGGTAAAAGAAATGGTGAAGCCGAGATCGAGGAAACGCCGTGCCTCCTCAAGGCTTCCCGCGAAAAAGTGGACGTCTCCTCCGACCTTGGCATTAGTAGGTAAGATGTCCAAGACATCACTATAAGCTTGGCGAATATGGAGCATAAGCGGTTTTTTCGTCTCATTTGCCAGATTGATCTGCGCCAAGAAAACTTCTTTTTGCTTTGCCGCCGAATCTGGATTCATTCGATAATAATCGAGCCCGCATTCCCCTATTCCAACGACTTTCGGATGAGTGAGTAGTTCTCTGTATTTCTCTACTTCAAAGACCGTGTCGCTTCTGTCGGGAACAGCTCTCCCTCGCTCGCTTCGCTCCTCGGGAGACTGTTCTCGACTGCGCGACACGGCTGACGAAGTTCCCGAATGAATCGGATGCAACCCAACAATCGCGTAAACGCCACTTCCATATTTCTCCGTGAGCTCAACCGCTAATTTAGAAGTTTCGTATTGCGAGCCGATATTTATCATCGCCGTGCCACCTTGAAGCGCGCGAGTGATGACCTCATCCCGGTTCGCGGCAAAAGCGGCGAAGTTCACATGAGCATGAATATCTATACGGTTATACATAATTTTTTCACACTCTCCATCACAAGATTCGTAAACATTTTGAAATCATTATCCGAGAGCGATGTGTTCGGGTCATTCATGGCATATAACGGCTTGCCGAAAAAGATGGCAAAATGCCTCCTGCGGGTGAAAAATTCCTTGAGAGTCAGATTGAAATTACCTTCGAAGCGCACCGGCACGATAGCCGCACGCGTGGCATAGGAAAGGTAAGCGGCTCCGCCTCTTGCTGTCTTGATAGCGCCATCTGTCGTTCGCTTGCCTTCGGGAAAGATATTAACACTGCCTCCATCATTGATAATTTCGATATGATTCGCCAGGGATTTCGCGTAGTCGTGAAGCCCGACATAGACCGGATAAGCTCCCCATGCTTTGAAAAAGGTTCCGCCGTAAAACATTTGCCTCCAGCCGGAATTTTTGTAAAAAGATTTTTCTCTAGAAACATAGAATATCGGCGAAAAGCGAGAGAAAAAAGGCAGTGACGCCGGTATCAAGAAGACATCAGTCTCGCTCGAATGATTGCTGGCGAATATAATTGGGCCTTTTATGTTCCGTAGATTCTCCAGGCCATGAATGTGAAGCCGGCCAAAAAAACAGAGAAGAAACCGAGTAGGCATCCAGATTATTTTCTGTAGAATCAGAGGTGAAATGAAATATAGTTTCATTATGTAATACATTAACATATTTGAGATAAAAAAACGCACATAATTCCAAAACTTGACATCTATATACATCCAGTGCACACTTACAGGTAGTCTCTGTACATTAATAACACAGCGAAAGGAGAAATAAAATAAGAACGACAGTTTGGAACGATGAAATCGGCGACCACACGGCAAAGCTATTATTTGAAACGGGGTCGTACCTTGTTGACTTCAAGAGACCGCGCGAGGACTGGTTTCTGTGGAAAAGCGGGATTCGGGCACCTTGTTACTGCAACTGCCGGTACTTGAACCGCTCCTATCTCACCTATGAGGCGTGTACGGCGTACATCGAGACGATTATTCGTCTCAAGTTTCCGGAAACACAAATCATCGTCGGTCTTGCTTCGGCTGGCGTGTCATGGGCGGCACGGATTGCCACTCGTCTCACTCTGCCGATGAGTTTTGTCCGCGGTGCGGCCAAGGCGTATGGCATAGGTAAGCTCGTGGAAGGCAATCCCGAGCACAACATCAAAGGCGTCGTTATTGACGACCTCTGCGGTAGCGGTGATACCATACTCAGGGCGGTCGAAGCACTTGAGTGGGAATACCAAATCAAGACACTCGGTGTCATCACGATCACCAATTGGTGTTTCGAGAGTATGTGGACGAAGTTTGATCCACTAAACCTCGATGGTATTTATTCACTCACGAGCTACCCGAACCTACTCAAAGTGGGTGTGGCGAACAGCCATCTCACGCAAGAGCAGGCCGATATGCTCGCGGAATTCTACCGCGCGCCGAAGACATACGATTGGCCACTCTTGCGAAAGAAGGAGCAGAGATGAAAACATACAGCCTACTCTTTCTCGATTTTGACGGTGTAATCTCCGACAGCATGAACATTTGTATGGAAGAAATCAACCGCCTACGCGAAAAGTTTCCAACAATTCCTGAAGTCATAACCCGGGAGGATATGACGAGTGTGTACAGCGTTGAGCTACGACATTCGTTGTATCCTTTCGGACTGAACGATGAGGAAACGCGTGAATTCTTCGATCGGCATTCCAAGGCTATGAACTGTCGCGCCACCGAAGTGGAACCTTTCCACGAGGTGGTACGAGCTCTAGCACTCTGTAGTTTGCTAAAAGTTATCATCACTTCAAGCTATTCGGAAGCTGTATACACCATTCTCCGAAAATGTGATGGGTTTCATGATGACTTCGTGCAAGGTATTTACGGCAGAGAACAACACAAGACCAAAACAGAAAAAATCTGTCATGCGCTGGGATTGTTTCAAACCAACACAACAGAAGCCTTATATATCGGAGACCTTGCAAGTGATGTGCTTTACTGTAAAGAAGTTCCAATTGACATCGCTTGTGTGGGGTATGGATACCACCCAGCAAGTTACTTGAAAAAGTTCTCGCCAAGCTGTATCCTAGAGACAGTGGAAGATTTTGTGGTCTTTCTGCAAAGTCTTTCGCCAAAACCACAACCATGAAAGAAGAAACTATGACAAAATCAGTATTGATCCTGCTCGATTTCATCAATGAAATCGTTGATGAAAAAGGTAAGTTTGCTAGCAAAGGTTACCCGGTATTCTTGAAAGCTCACGGTATACTCGATAATGTGAACACCGCCATCGCCAAGGCGCGCGAGAAGAACATCTCGATCGTCTTTGTTCGGGTGGGTTTCTCGTCTGATTACCGCGAATGGCCGGAGGTATCACCACTCTTTGGTGCGGCGAAGAAGTTCGGCGCACTTCAACTCGGAACATGGGCAACGGAAGTCCATCAATCAATCAACAAAACCGATGCAGACTTTCTCGTCACGAAGCACCGAGTAAGCGCGTTTTACGCGACATCGCTCGAAGCGATCCTCCGGACACTCAAAGTAGACACCATCCTCCTTGGTGGTGTAGCAACGGACTTGGTTGTTCAGTCAACAGCGCGAGATGCGCATGACCGCGACTACCGGGTAGTGGTGCTCGAAGACCTCTGTGGTGCTGGAAGCGAAGAGGATCACGCAAATGCTTTGCGTACTCTTGCTAAAATCACAACAGTTGCCAAAAGCACCGAAGTTCTCGAGTTGAATTAACAATTCGGCTCGATTAACCAAACTGGCTCTGTGGGAAATTTTCGCAGAGCCTTTTCTTTTTCTTTATAAAACGGAACAACAACTACAACTTATTAACCTCCTCGAATGAAATCTTTTTTTCAAATGCCTTGATAATCGCGTCCTCCTTCATAGAAAGCGTGCCTTTGGAACGCAAAATTCTCGTAATGTCCAATTCCGTGGCGTTTTTCAAGATAACCTGCTCTATCTCTTTGTCCATGGCGAACATTTCGAAGACGGCCATGCGCCCGCGCGTTCCTTTCGGACATTCCGATGTGGGCTTTACTTTCAAGACTTTATCGGAAAAAGGTATATCTTTCTTGAATTTTTCCGGCAAATCGGCGAACTGATGGTCGATTATGGCTTTGATACTGCCTTCAACCGGCACTTCCTCGCCGCCAACTATCGTACTTACGAGGCGTTGCGCCACCGAAAGTATGAGGGTAGGCGCTATCAAAAATGGGTCAACGCCCATATCAACAAGGCGCGGAATAGCGCCGGCGGCGGTATTCGTATGCAAAGTCGAGAAGACCATATGTCCCGTCAAGGCGGCTTGTATGGCCAATTGCGCCGTCTCCTTGTCGCGAATTTCGCCGACCATGATAATGTCCGGGTCTTGGCGCAAAGCCGTGCGCAATCCGGTGCTAAAATCATATCCGATTTCCGGATGAACCTGCGATTGGCTAACGCCTTCAATCTGATACTCGACGGGGTCTTCAAGAGACAATACATTGTAACTTTCATGGTCTATTTCATTCAAGACCGAATAAAGCGTCGTCGACTTTCCGGACCCAGTGGGACCGGTGATAAGGATAAGACCGAACGGTTTCGCGATAGCTTCTCGAAAAAGCGCTAGATTTGTCGCCGTAAGTCCCAGGTCATCGAGCGAGCGAATACCCTTCGCTTGGTCCAGAATACGCATCACAACCTTCTCTCCATAATAAGCGGGGAAAGTCGAAACGCGAAAATCAACTCTCCTGCCGTCAATCCTCGCCGAAAAACGGCCGTCTTGAGGCTTTCTCTTTTCATCCAGACGCATATTCGAAAGCACCTTGATACGCGCCACCACCGCCGAATGGACTTGAGGCGGCAATACCAAACTCGTATTCAATATGCCGTCAACGCGGTAGCGCACGCGCACCATCTCGCGCATATGTTCGATATGCACATCAGACGCTTCACCTTCGACGGCATATCGAACAATGGTCGCGACGATCTTGATAACCGGCGCGTCTTCGACAATGAGCGCCTCGCCTTCGGTTGCGAGCTGATTGCCGCCATCCTTCGATTTCCTCACCGATTCGACTTCGGCGGACAATTCCGAATCCAATTCCGAAAGAGCTTTCGACACTTCCCCCGTGATACCCTTGTATGATTCTAGGGCCTTTTTATAATCTTCAAGCGTGATTAGGAAAATTTTATAAGGAATATTATTTTTGGCCGCTAAGAAATTCAAGGCATCGCGCGCTTCCATATTATCGGGGTCCACAATGCCGACTTCGAGAACTCCATCCTTCATTCCAATCGGAACAAATCGATAATACGCCGATGATTCTTCCGGAATATAATCAAGCACTTCGAAAGATATGGATATGTCGTTAATCTTTCTAATCGGCATATTCAATAATTTTCCGCGCGCCGCGAGAACTTCTTCGGCCTTGACTCCATGCGCGATTAATACTTCATCCAGCGGAACACCGCTCGATGTTTGTCTGTTCACATCGCTCAAATCGTCTTTCGATATTAATTTCTTATCGAGAAGAATGTCGATAATGCTCATGTTTGAATTATAAGACCTTAACAAGAAAGAGCCGCTATTGTTATTTCGCGTATCCCGGAATAGGCGCGAATGGATTGTCGCGGCCAACGCCTTCCGGCGGAATATTCACGCTAAAATCTTGAAGCGACTTGTAAACGGCGCTTTGGAACAGAGTCGGGTCGATTCGTAAAGATTGTATTTGGTTCAATAAACTCAAAACTTGCGAACCTATCATTTCTCCTCCCCGTCCTGTTTCCAATAAGGCGGAATCCGACGCGGTAGATGGCGCGGAAAAGAACATAAAATAAGCTATAGCCGCGGCCGCGATGATACCGCCTATCCAATACCAGGTATTCAATGTCGTGGGGTGAGTGGAGTTCATATTATATTATTGCTGACGCAACCAATAAGTGGAAAGTCGCACGCCAAAATCATATGTCCCGGTATCGCTTACCGCGACAGTCAAATGATTGAGGTCCATTATGCGCAAATTTGATTCAATATCACGCATAAATTCTATGAACTGCTGATAGGGCGCGCTAACGCTAAATGAAATATTCACTGTATCCAATGTCGGAGTTGGGATAATGTCAATTTTCTGCGCGCTATCAGTCTTCCCGGAAACGGCGGTAGAGGCTTTGACGCCTTTCAAGACTACTCCGCGAAGCCTAGCTATGCTATTCAAGTCTATAACTAAACGAATATTATCAGTCGTATTCGGCACCATTTTGTCGAGCCTGCCGCGATCTTCGGCGGAAAGTGAATTGTAATCCTTTAAGACCTGGTCACGCACTTTGATGAGATTGTCGGCATTCCGTATCGCTTGAGAATATTGCCCATTTACTTCGCGCACGGCATTCACCTCGTCTATTTTCGCGCGCGTAAAAGTCAGATATACGCCGACCGCGAGAACTATGAGAATTGTGGCGATAATGTTTTTATTCATGTTTTACTGCGAATTTTCAATAAGCGGAGACGAGGTCGCGGCGGAATTCGCGATACTATTCATATAAGACAAAGTCGAAGGGTCTATTGAGGCGGAAAAGCCGAACGAGACCATTCCGCTGGTATCAAGAGTTGGGTCCGAGAGAATCGGATTCTTGACTATTTTACGCAAACCATACTGCTCGAGTTGGCTAAGCACATCCGATTGGAAAGCCACGGCGCTCAAGTCCGCGCCAACGCCCGCCATGGAAATAATTATATCATTTGACTGGGTGCTGGGGGCAGTGAGATCCAGACTGCTGAAACGCACCCGTTCAGCCGTTAGGCGCGATATGATAGCGAAAATATTAGATAGCGCGAGATGATTTGCCATCAATTTACCCGCGACATCGATTTTAACATTCACGCGTTTCAAATCTTCTATAAGGCTGGTGTTGAATTGCTTTTGCCTGCCCTCTAACTGTTGCTTCAAATTATTCTGAGTGGAGAGCGTCACGCTTTTCCAGGCGTATACGCCGCCAGCCATGCCGAGCGAGACAATAAATAACAGAAGTCCAATACTGAAGAAAATACTTATGGTGGCGCGCGCTCGTTGCCTGGGCGCGAAATTGCTTCCAATTCCGCCAATTGAAACGATGGGTTTCTTAGGTATGAAAGAAGTTTGAAATTTTGTTTCCATGTTCGATAGTTTTGCTAATTATAACAGAAATGTAAGCATTGTAACTGTGCATAACCGTTTACCCCATTTCCGAAAGCGCCCGTAGCGCCGCGCCGATCGCGACGGCGAATTCCGGTCCGGCCTGCGCGAATTCTTCCGCGAGAAACGCGGGCGTTTCAAGCTTGCCGAAAGGGTCGGCGTACACGACTTCGGTTTGGAAACTTACCTTCGCGATATCCGTAAAACCTCTTAGGAGAGCGCCGCCGCCGGTTAGTATCACCCGGCCTATATTCTTGGAAGATTTCTTCTGATAATTGAGAAGCGTCGCGTTGGCTTCATAAAAAATATAATCTAAATTTATGGTAATAATCTCCGTCAATTCCTTGTATTCCGGACCGCCCTTGAGCCCATAAACCCGTTTCATATTCTCGGCTTCGCTAACGGGAATCGAAAGCGCTTTTGAAAGCGCCAGGGTGATATCTTGGCTTCCTTTATTGATAATGTGAGAAGACCGAAGCACGCCTCTTTCAACAATGTATAGTTTCGCGGCGCGCGCGCCAAAATCAATAATCATATTCGTGCCAATACCCTGGTCGATAACGGCGCGAATGGCGCTGAATATCTCTATCTCATAGAAACTGGGCGTAAGTCCAGTGCTGGCCATAATACTTTGATATTGGTTTATATATTCATTGTGAATCGCGACGACAAGAATATCTTTGCTTTGTTTTTCCGTCTTTGTCGCTTCGTCTTCCGTCACATATGATTCTTCCCGGGGAATTATCGAATAATCGAGTATTACCTCATTGAGTGGCACGGGAATATATTTCCTGGCTTCCAGGGCTATCACATCGGCTATTTGTTTATCGGCGACTGGGGGAATGGAAATAAAGGAAATAAGGCTTGAAGATAAAGGCAAAACCACCCCGCATAATATTGTCGAGGTCTTGGCTTCGCGCATTATATCTTTTATCGCCTCGGCGGTTTTTTCGACAGGTAAACTCGCGGCTCGGCCGATCTCTATTCCGGCATAGGGACCCAAGGCTAATTCTCCGTAAGTTTCGAGCACGGCTCGACCGTGTTTCTTCTTGATTTGAACTACTTTGATAGCCGAAGAACCGATATCTATGCCGAGAACGCTATTTTCTTTCTTAAAGAGGGATGACCAGAATGACATGTTAGTATTATAGCATGTCAATATTGAAAATTGTTTACAATATTATACTAGACGCCTTATTTCCGAGGTCTTCCGCGGAATTGGAATCCATCGCGTATTCTCCCGAAGAAGCATGGAAGAAATTACCGCGCGCGCCCAAACCTCCCCTGAAAGACGCTTTTTCTATTTTCGCCTACAAAGACGAACGAGTTTCGAAGCTTGTTTGGAATATTAAGTACAAGAAATCCGCGAAAGCGATTGCAATCGGCGGGTATGCTTTGTACAAACAGTTCGTCGAATTCACGAAAGAAAGGCGGGGTATTATCATCGTACCAATCCCAATCACCCAAAAGCGAAGGAATGAACGAGGATACAATCAATGTGAATTACTTGTTGATGAAATGAAGCAGCTTGATGTGAAAAATAAATTCATTATTTGCAAAGATTTACTCGAACGCGTACATCATTTGTCTCGACAAACATTGAAGAATCGCGAAGCTCGGTTGGAGAGTACAAGAGGTATTTTCGCCGTGAATGAGGAAAATACGCGAAGGTCTTTCAATATTGAATTTGATATTAAAAAAACAACTGTGGTAATAATCGACGATGTCATTACAACTGGCAGTACAATGAAAGAAGCGATGGAGACGCTCCGAAATGCCGGATTCGAAAATGTATTCGGGCTTTCACTGGCACACTAATTTACTTTGATGTTTAAGCCGCCCGCAGAGGTATTCATTTTTCATGTCCGAGTATTTGTTTCGCGCGACGAACGACTATCATTTCCAGAAAATTATGTCCGTGCATGTCAGAAAGGACATAATTTTTTTGGAAATGAAGGAGTGAGGAGAAGGAGGGGTAAAGAGTTAAGATAAGTCATCGAGACGCGAAATACGCAGGACATGAAAAATGAATGCCTCTGCGGGTGGCAATGATTCGCAAAAAATCATAAAACCAATTTCACAAACCTCCTTTTTCCTATTTTCAAAATGGTGGTTTCCGTTGGTGTAAAATCCACATCCGTAATTTTCTCATCATTTTCATTCCTGACCGCGCCGGCGGTAACAAGCCGGCGCCATTCAGTCTTTGATGGCACAATTCCGGCTTTTATGAGTAATTCCACCAGAGATTCACTGCCTTTTGAGAATTTTATTTCTTGAATATCTTCCGGCACGCCGCCCTTCGAAAAAGTAGAATCGAAGGCTTCTTCGGCGACTTTCGCGGCGTTTTCACCGTGGAATCTCTTTACAATATCGAATGCTATACGCGCTTTCGCGTTCCTCGGACCTAAATTTATGATTGAATTCTTTTCATCCATTGGAATCCGCGTGCAATTCAAGAATAACGGTTCAATCATCGGGTCTGGCAAAGACATGATGGAGCCAAATAAATCATTAGGCGACTGATCGATAAAAATGCCCGTGCCATTGCTCTTCGACATTAGTTCGCCTGTTTTCGGATTGGCTATCAAATTCAAGGCAATGACAAACTTGTTTTTATCTTTGAGACGCTTCAAAAGCGTACGGCCGGCGAGAGCGTTGAATATTTGGTCGGTGCCGCAAACTTCCGCGTCCACATTCATGACAACGCTATCGTAACCCTGCATGAGCGGGTACAGGAATTCATGAAGATGTATCGGCGTGCCTTCCTTCAGGCGCTTGGAAAACATATCGCGCTCAAGCATTTGCTGGACGGTAAAATTCGAAGCGAGATTCACGACATCGGTGAAAGTAAGTCTAGAAAGCCATTCGGAATTGTACATAACTTTGGCTGGATTTTCGAAATCGTTGAAATCAATCAGCGGCTTCACCTGGTCCATCCAGCCGGCAACATTATTTTTCACCTCTTCAGAGGTGAGTTGCTTGCGCGTGGCGCCTTTATCACTCGGGTCCCCGATCCGCGCCGTGAAATCTCCGAATAGAATGATGATTTCATGGCCAAGTTGGCGAAGTTCTTCCATGAACATAATGCTTTTCGCATGGCCGAGATGTAAAGCCGTGAATGTCGGGTCAAAGCCGATATACATCTTCAATCTTTCTCCCGACATCAATTTCCCCATCAATTCTTCCTTCGACGGCAAAACTTCCACGACCGTGCCGCGCGCGAATATCTCCTCTATCATTTCTTTGTCGGTTATTACGGCCTTCTTCATGGAAAGAAGTATACACCAATCGGAAAATTTCTGCAGTTAATTGGTCGAAGTAATTGGGGTAGTACCAGTAGTTTCCGTAGAAGACAATATCGTGCCTTTTTTATGCCATTTTTTCACAATGAAAATCAAGTAGATAAGTTCCAAAATCCCCGCGGTGTTAATAACGAGAAGAGGAATAAACCACCATATTTCGTTGCGCTTCGCCGCGTACCAAAGTGAATATCCTTTTAGAGCTATAACAACTGCGACAAATACGAGGACCAGAACAATGCCTAAGCTTCCTATACCCATGCTCCACCAAGGAGTAACTCCCCATGTTTGATTGAAAGAAAATGAATTCATCATAATGATTGATAATTATTTATAATGAATGCATTATAGCACTTTTTTACACTCCGCATCCGCCCTGTTGTTTCGGCGCGTCAACCGGCTGTCCGGAATCTACCCCGCATCCTCCTCCGCCCTGTTTTTGAATAGGCTGTGCCACTTGCTCGGCAATCTTCGCGAAACCCTGACCGCTGGAAAAATCCGCGCCGAGAATCGTTTTCGGAATAACCGTCTTCCATTCAATACCTTTTTGTTTCAGGTACTGAGCAATCGTCGCGTACTGGTCAGGAAACCAGTAAGAATTAACTGCCAGAGCCGCTTTGTACATATCCTGTTCGCTCGCGCCTTGCGATGCCATCAGTTCAAGTAAACCGAGCATGGCCATACCATGATTGCAATCAGGAAAATGCGTGGAATTGCCGCAACATGGTCGGTATATGTTCTCCGAGACATTCTCCACAAGCGTTTGCTGTTCAGGTGTTAAATTAAAGAATGTATGTTTACTATAATGGTCCATAGGATCACCCTTCGCGATTGTCCAGCCGGCCGTAGACGCGAATCTTTGCGGGCCGCCATATTTTATTTCCATCATTTCTCCTTGCATAAGAACGGGGTTATTCTGTGCCAAACCAAGCGCCCAAAACATATTTAGCAAGTAACCGGCGTTCTTTGGAGTAATTTTGAGCTTGTTATTATTCTGGCCAGTTAATAAATTCTTTTCTTCGTCGGTGAACATACTTCTCTGCTCATAGAGCGCCTTGAATTTGTCCGCGTCGATCGCGCCGGCGCTTGCCAACTGAACCCCGAGATTGCCCCATACAATAGGAAGAACCACGCCGGTCGAAGGAGTAACTTCCTCGTCCGCGACTGAAATAACCTCCTGATTCGCGCTATTTTTACCGCTATCTACAGCGAATGATTGAGTGTCCAATCGGTTTGAATCAGATATGTTTCTCGCTGGCGTCCATTTAAATATGACGGCGAGCGCGATTAATGTTCCGGCAATGATGATGCTAGCGGGAATTGTGAATTGTCTATTTTTTTGATTATCTTGCATGGTAACTATTATTATTTGGGAGTTTGTAAATTCTGAATCTCCTCAACCAGCTTGTCGTTATTAATGGCCATGCGCGGATCATCGAGAACATATCGCACGATACCTGAAGAATCAATGACAATATAGGTATGTCCCGGATATATTCCGTAGTGCATGGACGAAGTACCCTTGAGCATGCCATACATCTTCGACACGGTACTGTCTGTGTCGTAGAGCACATTAGCCTTGGCCAAGTCTGGCATTTGAGCTATAGCCGGACCCCAGTTCTTTACGGTATCGACAACAACTGAATATGATTTGATAGCGTCAGTATTCAGACGAGAATCGGAGGCGAGCTGTGCCATCTGGTCCCAGCAGGCCGGATAGCACATCAAACCCTCATTGAAGAATAAGACGATAGTTTTGTCGCGCAAATCTGATAATTTGAGCAATGCTCCGGTTTTGTCGGCTAGAGTAAAATCCGGCGCCGGCTTATTTAATAATGAATTCATATCTGCCAATTCAGTGACTGGCCCATTTAATTGCGAGTTGGAAGCGGGACTTGAACTATTCCTGCCGACGGCGAACATGACTCCTCCGACGACAAGGATGGCAACAATGATAACGACCATAAAGATACCGTTTGAAGTTTTCATATTATTTTTCGCAATGATCACACTCTTTGGCGTGATTGTTATTATTAGTAATATTACTTTCTAATTTAGCTGACTGCTTCCACTGCCTGACAACCATGGCAATGATACCGATAAGTATGGACACGAAGATAATTATCCATCCTACCGATGGCATGCCGCCAATGATTCCCGATAATGATTGCGTTATTTTGGCGGCGTAGATGTTGATGTACGGTTCATATCCGGCATGAGAGATCAGGCGGCCGGTTATGGCGAAGTAGACCGTGATGAAGCCCATGGCGATGAACATCACTCCTGATATTGCTTCCATGAGGGTAATCGTGACTTTCTTAAAACCGAGCGAATAGGTTACGGGCGCGGAGAACTTTTCTTGTAATTTACCCGATACATTGGCCTTGTCCATGATAATGGCCAAAATGAATAGAGGCGCGACCATGCCGAGCACATAGCTCAATGTATAAATACCTCCCCAGAAAACCGAACCGGGCAAGACTGCTAAAGCAAGCACTCCCGCTAGAACCGGGGCGCAACAAGTTGTGGCAATGCCCGAGAAAATACCGAGGAGATAGACGGAGACAGCGTTATGCTTGCGCAGTCGCGGCGTGACATGGAACGGCAGTTTCATATGCGTGCCGGTAAGGAGCATAATGCCTAAACCGATAAGCAATATACTGCCGACAATGAAGATTGGCGCATGATAACGACTGAACACTTGACCGAGAGCCGCCATGCCGAGGCCAAGCGGCAAGAATACGGTTAAGATTCCGAGAAAGAAAATAAAAGTCATTAGGAAGACCTTATATCTCTCTCGAAAGATTGAGGCCAGATATGACGGCAGAAGCACTGTGATACAGCAGGGCGCGAATAGCGCCGCCACTCCGGCAATGAAGGCGGAAACAATTGAGGCGCCGAGTAATAGATTCATAGATTTAGGGTTAGAGATTAATAATTAAGATTGGGATAAACACGAAAGAGCTTACGATTATACGCAAGCGTCAGCCGTGCCTGTCGAGGAGGGCACGGTTCAATTCGTGGCCGGGCTATTTTCAAAAAGGGCGAGCCAACGCATGATTTTCCTGCGTTGAGATAGAGATGATTTTGAATTTTCTCTGGTATATAACTTCGAGAGGGCTAACGCCTGATTGAGCAAAGCATATCGAGTAAATACGAAAGCTACTACAAGAAGCAAGAGTATTGAAATAACGGAAGCGGTTGTCGGGGAAATTATCGCCAACATAAAATTGCCGTATGAAGAAATATGGTGGAAAGCCATGCCTATTTGCGAAGACGGACATGTTGAATTCGGCGAAGACGGGTCGCAATTCATGCCGGCATTATCCATCGCGGTGAAGCCGAATATGCTTACGGTAAGTAATCCCAAAACAACGATTGTGGCAGTTAATTTCATTATATCTATTGTACCCTCAGAAGGTACGATTGGTCAACAACTATTCTATTATGTATATTACATAAAAAACTATATCACACTTTTCAAATATTGAGCAATTCTTACACGATCTTCATTCGCCTTATCACCTTTGAAATATAGTTCAATGTAAACAAATGTTATCGTATTTTTATGATAAGCATATATTATTCTGATTGATCTTGCTTTCAAACTCTTACATGCCAGTCGAGCTTTTACTATTTTTACGATTTCGGAAGAATGAACGATTTCAAAATTTTTTCCTATCCCTGTAGGATACTCACTTATAAGGATTTCAAAATTTTTTAAATCATCACAAAGACTAGGATACTTGCTTCCTAGTCTTTTCAATTCCTTTTGAAATTCCGGTAATTGATTAAAGTGACTCATACTCTCGTACTGATGTTTCTTCAGGTCTGTAAAATACATGCTCATACTCCAACAAATCTTTCTCTTTAGCTACCAGCCATGGTGTATCTTTATGAGATAAATAAGAAATTTGAGTTGCAGTCAGATCAGAGAGACGGTTGAGCTCCCAATCTATGTGTGCTATTTCTTGACCTGATAATCCAGAAAGATCGACTGGCTCATTCGGATTGACTAAATATTTTGTCTGATCATACCTGTAAAATCTACTCCGTATAGCCTCAACTTTCCCTTCCTTTTCTAGACTAGCAATGATTTGTTCAAAAGCTAATGGGGTTGGTCCATGAGTATTCCTGATATATCGTGCACCTATAAGTTGTTCCTCGAACTTCTCATAATAATCGAAATCAATAAAATAAAGTAATTTATATAGCACTGTTTTACCTATATTTGGTTTACCGCCGACTTTAGATAATATATATAAAAGCACTTTCTTAAATTTTTCAACTTTTTCTTGCGGCACGGAAATACGCTCCAGTGAATTGTTATTGTTATTGATTTTCTTTACCTTTTTATTTTCCTCAAATAATATTTCGGGAGTAGACAACTCTCCAGTTTGAATATCCTCTAGAGACACTTCAAACATTTTACCAAGAAGAGACGCCTCATCTAGCGTTAGTTCTCGATTTCCTTGCTCCAAAGCAATATATGATGAGCGAGAAATATCAAGTCTTTCCGCTATTTCTAGCTGTGAAAAACCACGACCAACACGCAAAGATTTGATAAATGCGAAGTATTTATTAGGCATAATAGTATATGGTATTCTTATAATGTCAGAAAGTCAAATATATTTCTGTGTATAATGTTGACATATCCAGCAGGCAGATAGTAGCACGAGTCTTCAGGCTTTTCATAATTCTTACAATTAAAACTTATCCAAAAGATAAAATTGTAGTAGAAGCCATAAAAATCTACGCGAAAACAATGGCTAAAAGAGCTGACTATTTTTTACTTCCCATACTCTACTAAACCTTTTCCATCTCTTTTTTACTTCATCTATTGAAATTCTCATGATAAATCTCTCGTCATTAGTAATCTTTTCATATTGAATTAGCGGGACTTTACGGGTATCAAAGACATAAAAATAGCTCTTATCATATCCATAAACAAAAAGTATGTGGTCAAGTAGTCCACCGAAAAACATAGCAATATCTAACCCAACTACTTCTCCTTTTTTAATCTCATTCTCAACCAGTTTCACCGCGTCGTCAAAGTTAATTTTTGAAAATAGAGTAGTCTTAATAAATTTAGAAAAGGATTTCACTTCTATATTATTGATTACTAATTTTAATGATTTAGATTCTAAAAAATTATGTAAATCAATAAACTGTAATTGTGTCCAAGCAAACCATTCGTGGATTAGAAAACCGAATAATCTTCTCTTTTCAATATCTACTGGATTGTTGATCTGGGGATTAAATTCATTTGGATAATAATAATGCAATGCGTAGTACAAGAAATCTCTACCGCAACGATTTTTCACAATTACTCCATCATATTTCTCCCTCTGCACAAATCCAAAAGTATCAAGATTTATTGGTAGGTGATTCATATTAAATAAAAAACTAATTTATTCCCTCCTCAGCCGTAGCGAATTCAAGACCACGCTAATACTACTGAATGCCATGGCCGCACCAGCGAAAATGGGGTTCAAAAGGATGCCAAAAAACGGGTACAGAACTCCAGCGGCGACGGGAATAAAAGCGATATTATAGAAAAATGCCCAGAAAAGATTCTGTTTTATTATTCTCATTGTCCGCTTTGACAGCTTTATCACTTCCGGAATAAGCATAAGGTCTCCTCTCATGAGAGTAATATTCGCCGATTCCATGGCTATGTCCGTTCCCTCACCCATAGCGATACCGACATTAGCTTGGGTGAGCGCTGGCGCATCGTTTATGCCATCACCAATCATAGCTACGATTTTCCCTTGCCCTTGAAGTTCACGAACCTTCTCCGACTTTTTGTCCGGCAATACTTCACTCATGACATTGCTAATACCTGCTTGCGCGGCGATAGCGCGGGCAGTGCGGTCATTGTCGCCGGTAAGCATCCAGACATCTATATTATTCTGCTTCAAAATCCGCACGACTTCCGCCGACTCTTTCTTCAGAACATCGGCGACAGCGAGCGCGCCCATCAATCTCTTGTCAACGATGAGGATCATCACGGTCTTCCCTTCATTTTCAAGCTTTCTAATACTATCTTCATAAGGAGAAATATCAAGTCCAATATCAATAACCAATGCCCTATTCCCCAAATATGTTTCAGTCCTTTTATTTTCAATCGAGAGAACCCCTCGCAAACCTTTCCCGGAAATTGCTTTGAATTCTTCCAATTTGTAAAGTTCGATTTCCTTTTTTACCGCTTCGTCCATAATGGCTCGCGCCAATGGATGTTCCGAGCGTTGTTCCAATGACGCGGCAAAACCAAGAACTATTTCTTTGTTTCCATTATCAAAGGCGATGATATCGGTAAGTTCGGGTTTTCCTTGCGTAAGCGTTCCTGTTTTATCCAAAATAACCGCGTTTATTTTATTGGCAATTTCGAGCGAAGCCGCGTCTTTCACCAGGATTCCCTTGGTCGCGGCACTGCCGGAAGAAACCATAATGGCCATTGGAGTCGCCAGACCGAGGGCGCAAGGGCAAGCGATGATTAAAACGGCCACGAAATTAATAAGAGCGAAAGTAAAAGCGGGTGTTGGTCCGAAGAAGAACCAGACGATAAAAGTCAGAACAGCAATAACGAAAACAACTGGAACAAAATATGAAGAGACCAAATCAGCCAATCGTTGGATGGGCGCTTTGGA
>CAYIQG010000008.1:0-17785 GCA_964365535.1 uncultured Candidatus Saccharibacteria bacterium | reverse complement strand
TTCTTCACGAACATCACCCGCGCGCCTCGTTTCAATTTCAACCTCTCTGGCGCCAGACAGCTTTTCTTCAAGCCTTCCACCAATTTCTTATTGCCATGCCCATTCATCTGGTATTCGAACATTCTTCCTTGGATTTTGGCGAGTTCGCGTTCGTTTTCGGCGTCAACATTCGCGTTGTGAGAATAGAGTTTTGTCGGTTCGATGCCGGGAACAGTCTCGTCTACTTCGCCGACAACCTTTCCACGAGACGAATCGCCCCGCGCTGCTAGGTCTCGTGGAAAAGTGTCGGCTTCGTCTCGAGACTGTTCCCGAATAGACGCTTCATTTAGCGTATTATTCGCCCCGCCGCTTGGGTGGGAGGAGTCTCCCGAGGAGCGAAGCGAGCGAGGGAGAGCTCCTCCCGCCAGAAGCGGCGGGGCGGTCAAGGTCTTAATAAACCTCGTACGGAGCAAATCAACAACGCTTTTCGTTACGGTGGCGTTACGGATAGCGTTCAAAATAAATAAATATTGCGGGTCAGTCTGGCGGAATTGTTCTTCGAGATAACAAACTATAAAATTCGCTTCTTTCCATGCCCTTGAATGATACGCGAACATGGAACTGTTATTGTCATATTCATCGCATTCGAAAAGTTGATTATTATTGTCGGAATAAACGGATGCGCGCGAAATAGGAGGTAATTGGAAAAAATCTCCGCAGACGATTATTTGTAAGCCTCCAAACGGTAAATGTGAATTGCGCACATGCCTTAAAACGCGATTTATCATATCTAGTCGATAATGATGTAGCATTGATATTTCGTCAATAATCAAGACTTTTGCCGCTACTATTCTTTTAGCGGTATTCTCCTTCCCTGCTATTTCTTCTATATCATATTCAGTGAGCGCGTCTTTCACCCCTATTCCCGCCCAAGAATGAATGGTTATTCCGCCCATATGCGTCGCCGCTATGCCGGTCGATGCCGTCACGCCTACCGGTATCTTGCGCTCCCTCAAACACGCCAAATATTCCCGCAGAACATGCGTTTTACCGCTACCAGCCGCGCCGGTCAAGAATACATTCGCGCCGGTTTTCAGAATATTCAAAGCTTCAGATTGGGTCATTCGGACATTATATTGGAATGCAGGAAAAAGAGATAGTTTTTCGACGCCTTAATTTAGTCCTAATTTATAGGATTCATGCCTTCGATAAGTTGCGGCTTGCCGGAATTATTTGTATTTACGGGCGGAGGCGTATAGGTAGAACTATTATTTTGTGAACCCGAATCCGTATTTGATGTATTTACAGGAGGATTCACGGGGATATTTGTCGAAGGTGGAGAAGTAGGCGCTAGCGCTTGATTCAGTTCATTCTCCAAATATATAACTTCTGCCTGCGCGCGGTTTGTAATATTCTGTTGTTCTTGAATTTGCTCCGGCGTAATAGTATTCTGGTTCTGATTCTGATTGTCTGGACTATTCTGATTATTAGAGTTATCAGGAGAGATTTCTGATTGCGCTATTTCCAATATCGAAACTGAATTATTAATTTCCTTAACGGCATCATCAACTATTGTTTGATAATTTTCTATTTGGCTCTGCGAGAGGTCCGAGCTTTCCGGCGTCAGAGAATTAACGATTATTTTCAATTCCTCGATATTACTTTTCACAATCTTGGCATACTCTTGTTCTTTCTTAATGGTATTTATATCTTTTTTAGTAGAACTATCTATCAGTTTCTTCCATTGCTCCAATACTTGTTTTATTTTGGCTTTCTTAATATTTATTTCTTCATCCAGTTTATTGTCTTTTACGGCATTGGTTTTATTCGCCGCATTGTCAGCCAAAGTATATGAATCGGCCACCGCGGTATCTACCGGATAATCGGTCATACCAGCTTCTGCCCTATAATAACGCAAAGCGATTGTTTCTACTGCCAAGTCGGCCTTTGCCCGTTCAAGGTCAGCGCTTATTTGTTCGGGATTTCTCGCGTCTTTTTTCGTGTTGCTTGAATACTTTGACATTATCGCGTCAGCGCTATTATTCCTATCGCTTTCAATAAAATAAAAATATACTCCGGCAATGACCAGAGATAAAACAAACACAATCGAAATCACCATGATAACCAATTCTTTGGCCGAACCTTTCATACTCTGTATTATAGCACCTCACTTCGCTCGGTGTCTTCGATACCAAAGGGCAAAAATTATGAGGTCACTTTACCTTATTTTTCCAAAAATCCTTAACCTTTCCCGTTTGTTGGTCAAACACACCACGATTTGGATTAAAAATATCAAATGTTGGATCATTCTTTTTTACATAGTCGTTTACTAATTTAAAATCTTCCGGAAAACGATCTAGAAAAGACTTCGGGTTTTCGAAAAATCCTCCACAAATTTCAGCCCAATATTCTATTGTGGCTATATACATTCCATTTTGCGTACCGTCAATAAAAGTTTCATGGTACTTATCATTGTCTCTCTTGAAAGGGTTGCCACTTGTCATCCGTTCATACACACGAAGAAGTAAATCCTGCCTATCAGCAATATTTAAATCCATATCATTTTCCCAATCATTGGCATGTCCAAATTCATGGGCAATAATCCGTTCAGAAAATGGAGCAATCTTTTCTCTAGATCCTGTCTTTTTTCTATTTCTATAAATAGACATAACTGGGCTTTTACCGAATAATGCCCTTGAGATGAGTGAAGATGAATCCAGTTCGCCACCTTTTGTGTGTTTATCATTAATCTCTAATAATTTATCCGTAAATTCAATCGCGCTAACTTCTCCATTTATCCAATTCTTTGGGTATAATAAATGTTCTTCGGTAAAAGAATATTTTGTGTGATTAATCCAACCATGTTCAATAAAACCAATTATTCTAGGGCTACTTCTCGGCTTGGTCCTTTCAAGAAATGCTAATCTATCTCCACTTTCGATAAGAAAGACCGCTTTTTCTCCAAAAACACTTCTTATTTTCTCCATTTTTACATCTTTTTCTTTCAACTCAACGGCACTCAGAGTTTGTACAACATTTTCCATCCATTCAAGATCATGTTCATCATATTCTTTCTTCAACTCGATTCCCACAAAGATGGCACCAGTAAGTAAACCGAGTTTTCCCCAATTCTTGAAGCATCTCAGCCCTTTTTGTAAAAAAGTCTCACGAATTTCAATCTGTTTTTCTTGCGCAGAAGACTCTGATAAATTCTTCTCCACCATCTCAAAACCTTTATCGTCAATGGGGGTCTCTTGTTTATATGATTGTTCCATACTCTTATGCAAATATCATAACATAAAAGACCAAACCGTACCTATCAAAGTATAAAATAATTAGTGTTAAAAATACTATTTCCCCTCCTCTCTTTTCATGGGGAATCCCAAATATTCCAGAAAAGCCAGCGTGGTATTCTTGTCACGCGAGGTTGTGACAACGGTAATAGCCATGCCAAAAACATCTTTCAAATCTTCATCGGAGGTCTCGGCAAAAATCGTATGCTCCTTCACGCCCATGGTTAGATTACCCATATTATCAACAGCCGTGCGCGCAAGCCCGCGGAAATCTTTTGTTCGAGGTAAGGCGATATTGATGAGACGGTCGAGGAATTCATACATCCGTTTTCCGCGAAGAGTTATCTGGTACCCGACAGGGTCGCCGACGCGAGTCTTGAATGTGGCAATAGCTTTTTTCGTAGCTCGGAGAGCCGGCTTTTGGCCGGTAATTCTGGCCAAGCGGTCGGCAATAAGCTCTATTTTCTTCTTATCTTTTGTTGAGCCAAAACCATTCGAAACAACCACTTTCGTCAGTCGTGGCGCCTGCATGGCATTCTTCAAACCCAGTTTTTCCTTCAAAGCCTTGAATGTGTCTTTATTCAGTTCGTAAATTGTTTTATGAATCATAGTATTTAATTGAAAATTGAAAAATCAAAATGAAAAATGACATTGTAAAATGTAAAATCCTCCCGCGATTTCATTTTCAATTTTGAATTGTCATTTTTCATTTTGATTTTTAATATTTACATTATTTTTTTAACCTTACAAGCATATATAGGCATCGCTCTTTCGACTACTTGCCCTTTTCCCCCTTGCTTCTTGGCTCTTTCATGTTTCTTCGTCATATTCACGCCTTCAACCAAAACTTTGTCATCGGACGGAAAAGCCCTAACGACTTTACCCGTCTTCCCCTTATCATCGCCTGCCAATATTTTAACCGTATCTCCTTTTTTTATATGCATAGTAGTTATCTTAAAAATCAAATCTTAAATCTCAAAACTAGACGATTTCGGCCGCTTTTGACGCAATGGTCTTGAATCCAGCCTCTTGCACTTCTCTGGGAATCGGTCCGAAGATACGGCCGGCTAACGGTTCTTTCTTGCCCTTTTCTAATATTACAACGGCGTTTTCATCGAAGCGAATATAAGAACCGTCTTTTCTTCGAGTTGGCTTGACTTGGCGTACGACTACCGCTTGGAGAACATCTTTCTTCTTGACCGCCTTGCGAGGTTCAGCTTTCTGTACGGATAATATGACCATATCCCCAAGCTCCGCGTATCGTTTTCTTGTCGCTCCGAGCACTTTGAAAATGCGTCCGATTTTGGCTCCGGAATTATCAGCGATATTTACGATTGTTCGTGGTTGTATCATTTTATGACCTTGAATGCCTTCCTCTTTGAAATAGGCCTGCACGCTTCGACCGTTGCCTTGTCGCCTATCTTCTTCGTATTGCCCAAATTTTCGGCCATTATCTTCGTCTTCCTATTCATATATTTATGATACTTCGGGTGCTTCACATATCTAGAAACTAGAACAACAACGGTATCTTTCATCTTATCGGAAATAACAACGCCATTGAATGTTTGGCGATTGACTTTCTTTTCTGTTATTGTCGCGGTTGTTGGCATGTGATTTGTGATATTACTTGAAATATGTTGATTTGTCTAGCTTTTTATGGCATTGATTGCTGTCATAATCCTCGCCACATCTTTCCTAACCGCTCTACCCTCCTTCACATTCTTGGTCTTTGCGCCCGCTCCGCCGAAGCGAAACACGCGTAATATTTCTCGTCTTTCGCCAAGCATTTTGGCGAGATCAGCTCTTGTCTTATTTGTTATATCCTTCATTTTGATTGCTTTCATAATATTTGTCTATGATCAAACTCTGCTTATCACCTTCGTCTTTACCGGCAACTTTGTCCCGGCTTTACGAAGCGCTTCCTCGGCAATCTTCGCGTCCACCCCGTCAATTTCGAAAACAACTCTACCTGGTTTGACTTCAGCAACAAATCCGACAATATCACCCTTGCCTTTTCCCATCTTCACTTCAGCCGGTTTCTGCGTATACGGATGGTCGGGAAAAACGCGAATCCAAACTTTGCCTGTCTTGCCGGCGCTATGCATTGCCGCTTTGCGAGCGGCTTCAATCTGATTGGAAGTAACGCGGCCGTATTCGAGCGCCTTCAAACCGAATGAACCGAAAGCAATACTAATACCGCGAGTATCGGCATGAGAAGCTTCCTTCAGGGGATGTTGCCTCATAGTGAACCATTTTCGATGTTTTACTTTTTTGGGAATTAGCATGATAGTAATTTAAGCTATTGGGCCGTCTGGTCCTTCTTGAACACCTCTCCTTTGTAAATCCATACTTTAATGCCGATATCTCCATATGTCATATGAGCCTTCTCACGGGCAAAGTCTATATCCGCGCGCAATGTTTGAAGAGGTACCCGACCTCGTTTCGCTTCTTCCGACCTCGCGATTTCCGCTCCGCCGAGGCGGCCACCGAGGAAGATGCGAACGCCTTTCACATCTTTCATGGCTATGATTTTTTCTATTGTCTGCCTCATAACACGGCGATATGGCAAACGCTTTTCCAATGATTCGGCGACCATCATCGCGACAATCGCCGCGTTTGATTCTGGATTGCGTATTTCTTCTATATCAAGCTTGAATTCTTGCCCGCCCAAATCAATTTTATTTTTTCGAAGCAGGGTCAAGATTTTCTCGCGAATTTTCGCTATACCATCGCCACTCTTCCCTATGATCATTCCAGGTCGGGAAGATTTTACGATTACGCGTACGAATTTTCTTGTCCTCTCAATATCAACGCCTCCGACAAAATATGGTCGAAGTTCTTTCTGCAAAAATTCACGAATCATTAAATCTGTTTTCAAAGCTGTTCTATATCCTTTATCCACGCCAAACCAACGACTTTTCCAATCTCTTATGATTCCTAGCCTATGAGAATATGGGTGTACGGTGTGAGACATAGTATTTTATTTGGATTCTTTTTTACTTGCGCTTTTGCGTGCTTGTGCGCTTTCATCTTTCGGCGCGAGCACAATACTCACATGACTTGTCCTCTTTTTGATCGGATGCGCCGATCCTCTGGAAACCGGCATACTGCGCTTCAAAATAAATCCTTGGTCCACGCGAATTTCTTTTATAAAAAGATTGGCGCTATCTGTATTAAAATTATTCTTGGCATTGGCGATGGCGGAATCAATGAGACCACCAAGCGGATGTTTCGCTTTCTTCGCCGCGTGTTCCAAAATAAGTTTGGCTTGGATGACATTCTTGCCTCTTATCATATCAGCGACTATGCGAATCTTCCGAGGTGAAATTCTATAATTCTTGAGTGAAGCGGTTATCATGGCAGTATATTATTTCTTTGTGGCGGCTGTTGCCGCGGCTTCCTTAGCGGACTTGGCGGCTGTTACCTCGGCTTCTTTGGCTTTCATCTCTATCTCCTTCTGCATCTTGCCTCCATGGCGCACAAATTTGCGCGTGTGCGAAAATTCACCGAGGCGGTGTCCTACCATATCCTCGGTTACCAATACATCTATATGCGCTTTACCATTGTGCACGCCGAATGTAAAACCCACCATTTCCGGTGAAATTTGGCTTCTTCGCGCCCATGTTTTAATGGTCCCGGTCGTCGCGGGCTTTTTTCCGGAGATTTTCTTCAGGAGTCTCTCCTCGACATATGGGCCTTTTTTGAGTGATCGTGACATGAATTGGTTTACAGTAATAAAAGAAGCTCTGCCGAGCTCATAAGCATACTAACAGAGCCATATTTTGAAGTCAAGGAAAAATTATGACACATAAGTCAATCTTTATCGTTAAATTTGTTATTCATACCGCAATGCCTCAATCGGACTTTTCTTCGACGCTTGACTCGCCGGGTATCCTCCGAAAATGAGACCTATTAGAGCTGAAACACCCAAACCTAGTACCGTTCCACTCCAAGGAAAGACAAAAGTCCAATTCACGCCGAGACCCTGTGATAATCCGATAGCCGTAATGAAAGCCAGGGAAGCGCCGAGAATAATTCCAACGATTCCACCGATCGCCGTAAGCAGAACCGCTTCGAGGAGAAACTGCGAAAGAATGTCTCTATCTGTCGCGCCAAGGGCTTTGCGCAGACCAATTTCACGCGTGCGTTCGGTTACCGAAACCAACATAATGTTCATGATTCCAACACCGCCCACAAAAAGCGCGATTGATGCCACTGCCACGAGGAACCATGTCAGCGCCGATGTGATAGTCGTCAGACGATTTGCCAAGTCCTGCTGAGTTTGCACGGTGAAATCATCTTTTGTCGGATCGGTAATATTGTGAGATTCGCGGAGAGTTAATTTGACATCTTCAGCCGTCGACGGCACTGCCGCGTCGTTTTCGGCTTGAATAATAATACGACTATAATATTTTATACCGAGCAAATAATCTTGCGCCGTGGTATAGGGCAAAAGCGTCATACTGTCAAAATTGAAAAGTGAACCTCCGCCAGTCGCGGGTAAAGTCCCAACAATGCGAAAGTTTCTGCCTCTAATTTTCATCTTTTGACCGATTGGATTATCGTTTTCAAATAAATATTTAACTACATCAGAACCGATAACTACGACATCACTTCTCGAAGTAATATCGTCATCTGTAAAAAATTCACCCCGATCCGGCTTCAAGTCGAAAATATCCGCGAGAAGTTCTGTTCCGCCAAAAATAGTAACTTGATAGGCATTCGACTTATACGAGGCGGTTCCACCGCTGAATACTATCGGCATTATTGTTTTCAATCCTGGAACATTGGCCTTTTTTGACAATGCCACGACATCTTTTGGTTTGAGCGAATCACTGAAAATAAAACCCATATCCGACGGTCCCGTCGGTTCCCTCCCGGGAATAACAGCGATCGTATTCGTCCCCAACCCTTGCACCTGTCCCAGAATGAGCGCCTGCGCGCCAGAACCGAGAGAGATAACCAGCATGATCGCGGTAATACCTATGACAATTCCGAGAATGGTCAGGGATGACCTTGACCTATTAGTCGCAAGTCCAGTCAATGATGTTTTTATGATGTGTTTCCAGGTCATTATTTAATATTACTCCGTGCCCTGAGCCGACACATTCCCTCCGTGAGCCATTAATCGCTCCGCTCCCCCGCCAGCTGGCGGGTCGCCTCCGAGAAGTGTCTGCTCAGGGCACGGCTGACGAAGTTCTATAGTTTTACATTTTAATTTGTCGTTTTTCATTTATTTCATAAATTCATCATTCACTGTCAGTCTCTTCGCGATCTTTGTATCGCTCTCTATCTCCCCATCCAGAAGTTGAATAATACGCTCCGAATGTTCCGCGGTTGATGTTTCGTGAGTAATGAGAATAATTGTTTTGCCATGCTCCTCATTCAAATGTTGAATGATAGCCATTACCTTTTTACCGGATTTAGAATCTAGGTTACCAGTCGGTTCATCGGCAAAAATTATTTCCGGGTTAGTGACAAGCGCCCGGGCGATCGCCACGCGTTGCTTCTCTCCGCCGGAAAGTTCTGATGGCTGGTGAAGCATACGATGGCTGAGTCCAACCGATTCGACGGCTTCGCGCGCTTTGGCGTCCCATTCGTTTTCCGGAATACTAGAATAATAGAGAGGCAGTTTTACATTTTCAAGAACAGAGGTACGCGGTAAGAGATTGAACATTTGAAAAACAAAGCCAACTTCGCGATTGCGTAAATCCGCCAATTGATTGCGAGAATACGACGAAACATTCTTGCCATTGAACGCGTAATGTCCTGAAGTAGGTTCATCGAGAAGTCCTAGTACATGCAACAATGTTGATTTACCGCTGCCGGACGGTCCCATAATCGCCAGAAATTCGCCTTTACGCACATTAAATGAAACACCCGAAAGCGCCACGGTATCGGTTTTGCCGTCATGATACGATTTTTTCAGATTCTTGACTTCTATGATGTTCGTCATTTCACATAAGTCACCACCTTGTCCCCCGCTTTTATTCCTGACTTTATCTCTAAGGTTCCATCGGAACCCTTGAGCCCTGTCACAACCGGCACGGTGGTAAATGTATTGCCATTTGAATCAAGCAAACGCACGCTTTTTTTACCAGCGTCATCAATAACCGCGCGTGTTGGAATTGTTAATACTCCGTCAACTTTATGAGTTAAAATATCGGTATTGGCAGTCATGCCGGAACGGATGCGAGCATCTGTTTCCACGAATTGTAAAGTAACTTTATAAGTCGGCACGCCTTCGAGCACAGTTTCGGCGGGGTCAATCATGGTAACAGTCGCGGAAAAAATAGTATTTGAACCGTAGGCATCGAGGGTTACACCAGCTCTATTCTTCAAAGCGATTTTCGCAATATCAGCTTCGGGCACATACGCTTCGATTTTAAACGCACCATCACTCTGCACCGCGAAAGAAGATTGGCCAGCGGAAACGAATTCACCGAGATTGGGGTCCGCGCGCGTGATAATTCCATCAATCGGAGAAATGACGGAATTCTTGGCAAGTTGCGCTTGCGCCTGCGCAACTTTCGCGCTTTGCGTGGCAATATTTTCCGGCGATGAACCGGCCTTTTGCAAACTGAATTCATTCAAGGCTTGATTGTATGAAGAAAACACGCTTTTCAAAGCAGTATCGGCAGTAGTCACGGAAGTTATAGCTTGAGTCAAGGTGGCAAGTGCCGTATTCATATTCGTAACATATGTATCAATAACTGATTGCGTAAGTCCAGAATTCCCGGGGTTTAAATCATTCACAATGGAAGAGAGATTATTTAAAAAACTTTTTATAACATTCAAATATCCTTCACTTTTACTTATAAGTCTATTTACATCACTCACTCCAGAAACAGCATTGTCGGTATCGCTTTTCCATTTTGCCAGAATGTCAGAAACTAGCACGCGATTATTATTGATAGCCGTTTGAAAGTTCGTTGACTGCACGCGAATACTTATAGTTGGATTCGCGCTTTGCGGATTCGTGAAGAATGTATCCGCGTAATTCACGACTGCGCTTTGTGCTTTCACATAGCCGTCACGCACCGCGTTCACCGCGTCTTTCTTCGCATTACCAAGCGTTGTCGAAGCCGTATCCATAGTCGCTTGGTCTGCCGCGAACTCTTCCGGTCGGAGTCCTCTCGAAACCTCGGCAAGTTGAGCCTGCGCGCTTGCCAAGGCCGCCGCGTCATCGGCGCTATTCAGCGATGCTATGAGGTCATCTCTTTTCACATAGTCGCCGACTTTAACGGTAATCCTCGCGACCACCCCGCCCTTTTCAAATGAAAGGTCGGCTTTGCCAAGTGGCGAGACTTTGCCCGTAACGCTAACTTTCTCAATAACATCTCCAATAGTAGCCACAGCAAATTCTATCTTTGTTCCCGAACCGCCGCGCGTGAATATATAAACAAGTACAATAATTACCACAACGGTAATCGCAACAATCCATCTGTTCTTGAATAACTTTAAAAGACGAGAAAGATTTCGTCGCATGGGGCTATTATAACATGAAAAAACTTGAAGAAAAAAAGCCCGCGTATTATGAGTACGGAGCTGTTGTAGGAGCGTTCTTCTTGTCCTTCGTGTGTTACCTTGTCGGACTTAGTAGCTTGCGTTGAGACGAGCCCAATTCTTCACCTCTTTCGGGTGGATTGCTTCGGAGCCCTGTTTGCAAAGTGGACATTCTTCTATTGGTGGTGTCCACATCGGCATAGGATAATCGATGAGCGCGACAATCTTTTTGCCGCCCACTTCCTTGAGTCCCGACCGATTCACGAGAGTAACGACAAAGGGCAGAATAACTCCGCCAGAGCTGGCAATAGTCATTGTCATAAGACCAACACTGTCGCCTGTCGTGAGTACATCCTCACAAGGAAGAATACGTTCCAATGGACGAATCGCTGTCCTTTTGAAAACCATAATGATTTGACCTGTATGATTAACCTCGAGCTTTTCAGTATAAGCGCGGAGGCATGTGTATCCCCGCTCACAACCAATATTACGCGAGATTTCATGAGCGAAGGTGATAGCACCCATCGCGGGTCCAACTACACGGTCAACACTTTCGAGTTCAAGACCTTGTTTGACAAGCAATTCGACAAGGTTGAAACAAGCTTCACCGAGAAGGAGCGTGTCTTCCATAACAAGCTCACTGTCGAAAAAGCCGTTACTGTGCTTTCCGGAAGTAAGAAGCGTGTGGGGCCGTTTTGGATTTCCATCATGAAGCCAAAACGCGCCTTTTTCCCGATATTTGTTGAGCCAATAATCTTGGACTTCTTGCATGAAATTATCCTTTCAAGATTCAGTTTTGTGCATCCTGTACGCTTTAGGCGGTACATTTGACCTGTCAAACCTTGGTCCTGCCAAGTGCTCGACTCTGAACCCACCCTACAGCAAAGTTGATTTTTAGTAAAGCTCGGTGGATTTTAATTTTTCCAGTTCGAGTATTTATTTCATGCGACGAACAACTATCATTTCCAAGAAATTATGTCCGTACATGTCCGAGAGGATATAATTTTTTTGGAAATGAAGGAGTGAGGAGATTGCAATGTTCGAACTAGACATTGAAACACGAAATACGCAGGACTGGAAAAATTAAAATCCACCGAGCTCTATTCAACAAAAGTGATTGCCTTCCCTTTTTTCCCCGCCCTGCCCGTTCTTCCAATCCTATGAATATAGTCATCGTAAGTCGCCGGCAAATCGTAATTGATAACATGAGAAATATCAGAAACATCAATACCGCGCGCGGCGACATCGGTGGCGACGAGTACTTTGATATGATTCAACTTGAACATATCGAGCGCTTTCTGGCGCCCACTCTGTTTTTTATTGCCATGAATAGACTCGGATTTGAAACCGCGCGCCACAAGAGTTTCTTTTAGGCGTTCAACCCCATGCTTGGTCTTTCCGAAAATAAGGACTTTAGTAAAATCACCTTGAACCAAAAGGTCATGCAAAACATCTATTTTGTTGCGCGCGCCGACGCGGACAATATCTTGTTCAACGCCTTTCGCCGTATCGCCGGTCTTCACGGAAATAGTAACCGGCTCATGTAAGAATTCTTTTACCAAAACTTCTATTTCGCGCGACATTGTGGCTGAAAAAAATAGTGTCTGCCTAACTTTCGGCAAAAGCGCCATCATATAGCGCATATCATGAATGAATCCCATATCGAGCATGCGGTCGGCTTCGTCTAGAACAACAGTATTGAATTCCGACAATTCGATAGCTTTGCGTTCAACTAAATCTTTGAGACGGCCAGGCGTGCCGATAATAAAATTGTTTGTTTTGCGCAACATGCCGAGTTGGCGTCCTAGAGAGGCTCCACCAACGCAGCAAACCGAAAATATTGATAGGAGTTGCGCGAAACCGCGAAGTTCATCGTCTATTTGCGTAGCCAGTTCGCGAGTTGGCACCATTATGAGGACTTTTTCCGTTCGTTTTTTCAAAACTTTATCTATGAGCGGAATAAGAAAAGCGGCTGTTTTGCCGGTTCCGGTATTCGCGGTGCCAGCTAAGTCTTTCCCCTGCAAAATATGCGGTATGGCTCTATCTTGAATAGGCGTTGGCGTCACATATTTCCTTTTCGTAATATTATTTTTTATTCTTTCATCAACGGCAAAATCCTTGAATAAATGTTCCGGCTTGAAATCCGGCATTTCCTCGGTGATTACCGCTTTATTGACAAACTTAGAAATGTCCATGAATGCCCCGCCGAATTTTCCGCCTCGGAAATTCCTGCCACCGCGATTACCTCCACGACTTCCACCGCCGAAACCACCTCTGCTACCGCCACGCCCGCCATGACTAAATCCACGACTTCTCGAAGATCCTGAGCTTTGCGAAGGACCACCGCCGCGAAATCCGCCGCTTTTCACGCCCCCGTGGAAACCTCCTGAACGAGCGCCATGAAATGGTTTATTTCCACCACGAAAAGCAGACCCGCCAGAATGGCGGTTCGGTGAATGTGATGTAGATTGGCCTCCGTGACTAGTATTTTTACCGGGCATGTTGATGTTTAATACACTATCATTTCGGATAGGGTTTGTCAAAAAATATTTCATCACAAGAATTTTTACTTGAATAGTTGCGCGAAATATTTTTTCTGTTAAACTTATAGCAATGAACTCATTGTCTTATTGAATAGGTGTGTGGCGATGAGAAATACAACTAAATAATATTCCGTGTTTATGTTTTTCTATTAGGTTTCTCAAATAACTGTCATTTTCTCGCTAATTTTTGTGGGAAGTGGCCGAATAATTCCTAGAACAAGGAATAAGGCACGCCTGAAAAGTGAAAGGACTGAGTAAGGTGGTATATAAGGCAATTAAAACAACAGAGGTATTGTTCACCGAGTGGGTGCAGATAAACTGAATCACCCCATATTCACAAAATATACAAAAAATAATCCTGCAGACTGTTTTCTGTATAGAATATGTTAGGCAAGTGGTGTCGGTTGGACGCCAGCCTATGAGATTCCGAGTAGGCTCGGGAAATCATCAAAAATGAAAGCTGAAACAACCCCTTATTGTGCGAGTGAACCCGACTCTCGCCTTCCCACAAAAGTTAGTGAAAAATATAATAAATATGAAAATCAATTCAACTATCATTGACTCATTCCTTGACTGGACCAAACTTAAAGTCAAAATAGAATCAGCTAACAAAAATGCCTATCCACGCAGAAGAGAAATCTGGTGGGTTAATCTCGGACAAAATATCGGAGTCGAAACAAATGGAAAAAATAATCAATTTGAAAGACCTGTTCTTGTAATAAAAGTGTTTAATATGGAATCATTGTTAATTGCACCCATAACAAGTAAAGTAAAAAATAATAAATATGTTATTGAATATATAAATCAAGATGGTTTAATAAATGGTATAAGTATTTCACAATTGAGAACTATAAGTATGAAAAGGTTAGATAGAAAGGTTTCTGAAATCTCTCAAATAGATTTCGATAAAGTAATCAATACAATTATTAACAACATATTAATAAAAGAAACCCCTTTCGGGGTTTCTTCAAAGTCCTATATTGAAGGACATAATTTAACGGAAACCTCTCATGGGATTTCCTCGGAGTCCCCCACCGGGGAACATAATGCATTAAGTTTACCTCTAACTGATTAAAAAAGTCAAGGGAAAATACATTACTCAATGTACCTATCATTTAGGCCTTTGCTCATAGCAAGTGTTTATAGCGGAAATCCATTTATTATTATCTGTGTTAGACCAAAGATACTTGTACTTGACCTGACATTGGTCATGCCATTTTTGTATTATCGCGTCTTCTGCACGAACATTATCTAACCATGCCTGTCCACAATTGCTAAATCTATACCAACACTGGTGAAATGAACCGTATTCAAGACGATAGCTAAATACTGAAAGCGTACTGGCAAAAAGAAAAGTTACTAACAATGTTACGATCGTTATAACGAGGATTTTAATAGAATGATTACTGATATACTTTCTCGTTAGCAGATTCAGTGTTATTGGTAACCAAATAGCAAACAGAATAACTGCTGGAATCAAATCTAATCCCATACCCCATGGACCACTTGTGGAATCTAACACAGTGAAATAAATCGTCGAGATAATTACTAAAAAAGTTCCCAAGATATATAATAATGTTTTTGTCATCCTGATGATTATATCATGTCGTATATAGCAAAATCAAATCCACCCGTTGATTATACCGCCAACGCCCCAGCCGTAATACTTTCATTCGGTTCAAGAAGTGAGAAACCACACGAAACTATTTATAAGCCCCAATAACGAGAATAAAAATAAAATCGACTAAGTTTTTCGTATTCTTTACAATAAAATCAAACATGAGAAATATTACAGCACTGTTTTCTTCTTCCTTACCTGCCTCCTCGAAACAATGAAAACATTGGAATACTTCTTTGGCGTTCTCGTCTTTTGACCCTTACCAGCCGGTTTGCCCCAACGCGTTTTCAAACGTCGCAGACCCCTACCAGAGCGTTGTTCACCGCCGCCGTATGGATGGTCAACTGGATTCTGCGCGGAACCGCGGACAGTTGGGCGGATACCCATCCAACGAGTGCGACCGGCCTTGCCGATATTCACGAGACGATTTTCTTCATTGGAGACGGCACCGATAGAAGCCCAAGCGTCTTCATGCACCTTGCGGACTTCCGTCGAAGGCATTTTGATATGCGTATAGCTGGCATCGTTAGCGACAACTTGCGCGAAAGAACCGGCGGAACGAACTAGCTTTGACCCGCTTCCCGGTTTAATTTCAATATTATAAATAAATGTGCCAACTGGAATCTTCTTCAAAGGTAAACGATTACCGGTCGCGATGGGAGCATTTTCGGAGACCGTAAATGAATTGCCGACCTTCATTGTTTTTGGCAAAAGCACATATCTTTTCTCACCATCTTTATAGGCAACAAGACCAATATAGCCGGTGCGGAATGGATCGTATTCAACTGTCTTCACTGTCGCGATAATGTCTTTTTTATTGTAGAGAAAATCGATATCACGATAAAGTTTTTTATGACCACCGCCTTTGTGACGCACGGTAATGCGACCATGTTTATTCCTACCCATATCGCGTTGATAGCCAGAAGTCAGTGGCTTATAAGGCTCACTGGCGGTCAAGTATTGCTTGAATGGCAAAACTGTCATATGTCTTCGTGATTTACTTGTTGGTCTGAATGATTTCATTTTTTTGTTTGTCATTCCCGCGAAAGCGGGAATCTATGCGATTTTTAATATTTAAACAAAATCGATTTTCTCTCCTTTTTTAACCGTCACTATCGCTTTCTTCATTCCCGGAATAGTCCCTCTTTTGCCACGAACGAAAATATTCTTCATTGGGACTTTGATAACCGCGATTTTTACGGGATTTACTTTGTACAATTCCTTCACGGCTCTCGCGATAGTCTGTTTATTGGCGTTCCTATCAACTTGAAATGTATACACACCCATTTGGCTCAAAATACCAGTCTTCTCTGTAATGTGCGGGCGAATGATAATACCCGCAACGCTAGAATATATTCCAGACGGAATAGCTTTGATTTGTTTTATTGCCGGCAAAGCCACAGCTTTTGTGACTATTTCTTTTGAAGGCTTGACGCTTTTCATTGATTTCTTCGGGTCGGCTTTTACCACCTTCGCCTGCGTGAAGTCTTTGTCGTATTTTTTATCTGTTCTTTTTCCGAATAAAGGCATGGTATTAAATTTAAAAATAAAATCTTAAAAATCAAAATTATTTTATAGTCTTGGCGGTGAGCATTTTAAATGCCATTTCCGGATTGCTGATAATCAGATATGTATGATTCAAAATCGAAACGGGATTTATGTTGCGGAAGTCTTCCACGGAAATATTGCCGAAATTGCGGAAACTCTTCGCAACTGCCTCAGTCTTCTCAGAAAGAGCGATAACCGCGGCATTCTTGCCTTTTGTCGCTAACCTTTCATAACCCTTTATTTTTGAGAACGCCACGAGAATATTCCTGGCGTCTTTTGACTTCGGAGCTTTCATTTTCATATCATCAACAAAGAGAATTTCACCCTCTTTCCATTTCCTTGAAAGAATAGTGAGTAATGCTTTCACTTTTGCCTTCTTGTTTATCTTACGGTCAAAATTCTTATCATTGCGCGGTCCGTGAGTAACGCCTCCGCCAACCCAGATCGGCGAACGGCTGGAACCGTGGCGCGCGCGCCCCGTTCCCTTCTGTTGCCAAGGCTTTTTGCCACCTCCGCGGACTTCGCCGCGAGTTTTCGTATGCGCGATATTTATTCTTGAATTGGAATTCATGAGGCGGACAATCTCATGCACCAGATCTGCATTCCAGGGCAAATCAAAAATCCCTTCCGGAATATTCATCTTCCCCGCTGATTTGCCCTCCTGATTGTAAACCGTTGATTCCATGAGAATTGAAAGAAAAACGCCCTTTCGAGCTGTACGAACATGGTATCAGAGAGTTGAATCTAGGTCAAGGAAAACGCCAGAATCACTTGTAATTATTGTTTCAATGATTTAATCATTATGGTACATTACGAACACAACGAACACGTTCGTAATTCTTAGCTTCATTAAAAGAATGATTACCACCACAGTAATACTTTGGATATACCCCATTACCCGTACCAGGCGGACATGGGGTAGAAGACCAATAAACTTCTTGGCTGATTTCTTCCATCCCATTCTTTAATGCCTCAACTAATTCATCCTTAGTAGGAAGTCTCCAACCTTTTCCTTGAGATTTACACCAATCATCCGCCTGTTTCCAAGTCATATTTTTCTCTGCTTCTGCACCCCATTCTATTTTGGGTGTCTCAATACTCTCTACATTATCTTGTGGTATTTTTTCTGCCATTCTTTTATGATTAAATTCTAGTAATACCTCTATTATACATAATAAATGACCTAAATGTATTAGACGGGTACACCACCAACTACCCTATCAAACCACCCTTCCTCTTCTTTGGTAAATAATTCTTCTTACTGACAACCTTCTTGCCAACTCTACTTTCAATATCAA
>CAYIQG010000007.1:10575-20227 GCA_964365535.1 uncultured Candidatus Saccharibacteria bacterium | reverse complement strand
ATCTGATAATTCGGTATCATTTAATGATCCTGGCCGAGGTATAACTATCGGACCAGTTTTAAATGTTTCAAATTCTTCAATATCATTTCGTGTCAGTTTAACAGAACCAACTTGCAGTCGTCTCCCTCCATTAGTAAGTTACCTAAGCATTCTACTTTCCTTTTCTGCTGGTTCCGTAGGCCATCTAAGCGTCAATATCACAAACCAAGATTACTACGGTTGCGGTTCCTCCAATTTTGATATTTCTCTTGCATCGCCACAATGGCAGTTTAAGGTATACCCAACAGAAGATTTGTCTCTTGCGCCAGATAAGACTGGATATAAATCTTTACAATTCGATATTCCAATTGATACGCCACCTGGAGTGTATGCTATAGCAATCAATACGATCAATAAATCGACAGGATTAACTACTACCAAAACAGTCTCTATTTCTGTGGTTGAACCGTTGACTATTACAGATATCAAACCTATTTCAGGTCCGATTGGGACGGCAGTCACGATAACTGGAACAGGATTTGTTTCAGCGTTCAATAAAAGCGTCCAAGTAAGTATGTATGGAATCGGTTTCTCAGATACTCAGAATATAACCCCATCTAATGGGAAAATTATTTATACTATACCCAGTACAATACAAACTTGTGATGGTAAGAATTGTAATTATATACCAACGCCAGATGGTAACTATAAAATAAATGTATTTGCAAATAATTCATTGGCAAGCGCGAATTTCTATGTTGGCATGCCGCCAACACCATCATCAGTCAGTATCGTCGGAACATCCACTTTGGCTTTGCAATACGATAAATCTAGTAATGAAAGCGCGCTTGTAAGTACTTTCAATGTTGCCGTTACCGCGGGCAGTGAAGATCAGAAAATCTCAAATAATAACGCATTCCAGTCGTATGTTGTTGCTAATAGTGGAAATAGTATGTTGTGGGGTCAAGAGAATTATGATAAGCCTGTTGGCGTAACTGACGACGGCAATGGATTCTATGTCATTCCCAAAAATACTTCGGTAACATTTATTGTAAAGACAATCTTCAATCCAAAGATTATGTTTGCCGGCGCGTATTACGGAATTTTGAGTCAAGTTACATTAGGCGATTATACAAATCAGACGAACATGAAAATCCCCGCGCCGAATATCACGAACGCAGTTATTATTATCGGCGAAAAATCTCCATATATCACTTCTATTTCTCCGGAAATATCTGTCCCCGCGAATCAATATCTAACTATTACAGGTGTGCGTTTCTCTTCTACTGTGGCTAACACTATTACTTTATCTATAATAAACTGTCCGGTTGGTTCAACATGTGTTGGCGATAAACAATATTCCGCAATCTCTCCCAATGGAAGGACTCTGAAGTTTGTGCCTAATGTTCCCCCCGGCGATTATATACTGCAGGTTACTCATCCTCAAACCGGCGCGAGCAATTTTGTCTATGTTATGGTGGCAGAACCAGTTAATATGAATCCATCAGTTATTCCTGACCCGAAAACAGTTGATTCTGGCAAGCCGGTCATACTAAACTATACTATTCCACAAGGAGCAATACTGGCTAAATTATATCTCTATTGCCCTCAAGGAGTATCTGTATCCGGCGGAGATATCGGTATCAATCTATGTAATTATTGGTATAGGTTCCCAACTCTTCCAACAAAGACAACGATTATTCTCTCCAATACAACCGCGCAATCGCAAGAAGTCGTTCCAAACTTCTATGTTGCTTACCGAGACCGACCGATGTATGATATCGGCGCTAGTTCAAAAATAACAGTTTTGCCGACTATTCAGATTAAGCCGGCGCCAGTAGCTCAGCCAATTATGGTACCTACACCGACGGTTACGCCGTCTTCCACACCCACCCCTTCACCTTCATATTCATCCGGTTCTTCATCGTCAGCTTCTCCTTCGCCAACTCCCGCTTCGCCCGCTCCAACTCCCGCTCCCAGCGCGGTTCCTTCGCCAACCCCTTCATCTACTCCCGCTCCAGAGGCCATAAACAGTCAAAGTTCGTTTCTCGCCAATATTTGGACCGCAATTCGCAATTTCTTCTTAGGTAAGTAAAAAATAAAATAATTAAACCGGAAATCATCTCCACGAAGAAAACCACATTCTATTTGCTAACCCGGAATCGCTAAGCGGAGTGCCATATGTTAGCGGACTGAAGAAAATATAAAAAAGCGCCGATAAACCAATAATCACGGTTGCCACCGCGCGTTTTTTGGAATGTGGAATCATATCCAGAAGTAATGCTATGCCCATAATACTAAAGACTAAAGCCGTTTCGTAGTGATAAAGAAACATCACTCGTCCAATAAAAATAAAAGGTAATAAATTGGCAAGGTATCCGGCCGAAACGAAAATAATTGCGAGTTTCTTGTCAAGATTAGCGGAATAGACGGTTTTTCCGTTCTTAGAAAGAAATAACCAGATGCATTTAGATATTAACAAAATCATCACGAATGTCCCAAGCCAATAAATAACCGGATTACCCAAGAAATAAATGTATGAATTGGGGGAAGTGGCATTGGAAGAGTTGGATTCTTGCCAATAAAAGATCGGCTGTGCCATGAATGGCCAAGTATACCAATTGCTCGAATATGGAGCAGGAGCCGTCAGACTTTGATTCGCGGTGAACATACGGGCATTCAATTCAAGGAATTTGCCAATAATGTTTTTCTCCGGCAACGAAGGGTCGGACGCGTAACTATTACTAATCAAAGTCTTTTGAAAAGAAGGCGTCATGAAGGCGTCGCCAGTCCCAGAATGTGGAAGCAAGGCAAAATGGATAGCGAAGACGCTAAAATAGAAAACAAAAGTTATGCCGATATAGAGACAAGCAAATGGCAAGACTTTTTTCATGGTGATGAATAATCCTTTGAAAATATTTCTTGAAGTCCGTTCATATCGTCGATACAATTCCATGAGAATGATAAGACCGAGGAATGAGAGCCCTGTCCATTTGATATTGAAGGCGACTGCCGAGAATAATGCCGAAAGACTTAAAAAGATTTTTGGATAAAGAGTTTTTTCAGTTCTTCGCCGGACAAATTCAAGGTAAAGAAGAAGCGATAAAAATCCGAAGAAAAGGATGAAAGAGTCCGAAAGAATAAAACGAGATTGGACTATAAGCGAGTTCTCCAAGACGACGAGCAAGCCGGCGGTCATGGAGGCTATTTTTGAGAAATTGAGGCGGCGGCATATGGCGTAAATAATAAGAGGTAAAACAGTGCCGGCCAGAATAGGGAGAGTTCTAAACATCACTATTGAGGTTGGCAGAGCATTGCCTATGACCGTGAAATCGACAACCGAACCTTGCGCGCCGAAGAGATAGCCAAACATAGCGAAAATCAATTTGCCGAGTGGCGGATGAACATCGAAAAAATACGAGCCGTGCCAGTAGGCGGAGATAAATGCGCCGAAATGAACTTCATCGAAGACTACCGCGCCGGGATGGCCGAAGAAAATAAAGTGAGTTATGGCGCTGACCGCGAAAAGTAAAATGGGAATCATATGATAGAAAAGTATAGCATGAGAAAAGTACGAATGTTTGGAAAAAATTCATACTTTTTTCATACTTTTTTTATCTAAAATTCATACTTTTTTTATCATTTTTTCATACTTTTTTTATCAGGATTTTATCACCGCTTTGTTAGGATAGTATCCATGAAAGAAAATCCAAACACAGCAGTTGAAGCGATTGACGGCGTTTTCGCTTTCGCGGCTTCAATGCGCGCTTCTGATGCGCATATAGACCCGAGAGAAAAAGATATTTCAGTGCGAGTTCGGATAGATGGAGTGATGGAAGACGCGGGCGTCTTGCCTTTACGGCTCCACGAGGAAATTATCGCCAGATTGAAAATTCTGGCGGGAGCTAGAACGGATGTTCATATGATTCCGCAAGATGGCAGGTGGCGGGCGAATATAGAAGGGCAAGATTATAATTTTCGCGCCTCATTCATGCCGACCTATTATGGAGAGAATGCCGTAATTCGATTATTATTCACGCACGCGATTTCCAATATATCATTCGCCAAACTCGGCTTCACGCCGGACCATGTTACCTTGATTGACAAAGCGTTAACGAGACAAAACGGCTTGATTTTAGTTACAGGTCCCACCGGCTCAGGCAAGACTACGACTCTTCATACTTGTCTGGCATTGAAATCAAAAGAGCCAATATCAATCATCACCCTTGAGGACCCGGTGGAATATGAAATCGCCGGCGTCAGGCAAATCCATATTAATCACACTTACGGCGTAACATTCGCGCACGGTTTGCGCGCGGCCCTGCGCCAAGACCCCGATGTTATCATGGTCGGCGAGATAAGAGACAATGAAACCGCGAAAGTTTCTATTCATACCGCGCTTACGGGGCATCTTGTTCTTTCAACTTTGCATACGAATTCCGCGCTCGAAGCCATACCGCGGCTCATCGATATGGGGATTGACAGATATTTATTGGCTTCAACTTTGCGCCTGATAGTCGCCCAACGCCTGATACGGAATATATGCCATGAATGTTTCTCCGCCGGCTGCCATGTTTGCCGAAATACCGGATATATCGGCCGGTCTGTTATCGCCGAAGTTTGCGAGGTCGACTCTACTTTGGCTGATTTCATTGTTCGCGGCGAATCTTCGTCGAAATGTCTTGAATACGCAATTTCGAAAGGGTATAGGCAAATAAGTGAAGACGGTATGGAAAAAATGGAATGGGGAGTAACGACAAAAGAAGAAATTATTAGGGTATTGTCGGATTAATGTCGAATTTCGTCAGCCGTGCCACTTGGGCGGGACACAGTCTTCCGAGGAGCAAAGCGAGCGAGGAAGAGCTGTTCCCGCCAGAAGTGGCACGGTGTAATTTTAAATAAACTACATGATATTCATAACAAAACAATTCAGCCGTTCCGATCTAATTCTACTTTTCGAGCGTCTCGAATTGTATATTGCTTCCGGATTGACTCTTAATAAAGCTCTTTTGATTGTCGGAGATGGCACATCACAACGTCAGAAAACAGCAATCGAGAGTGTTCGTCTTGGAGTAGAATCTGGCGGTTCACTGTCACGGGCATTTCAAAAATTCTTGAATATATCCCTCACCATATCAGGTCTGATTGAGAATGGAGAAATGTCAGGAAAGTTAGCTGAAGCCTTGAATTCATCCAGACAACTTCTCGAAAAAGAAGATGAGCTAAGGAAAAAGTGCGCTAGCGCCATGGCGTATCCGATAATAATTGGAATCTTTGCTCTTATCCTTACAGTCGGTCTCATGCGCGGAGTAATGCCGCAAATAGTGCCAATGTTAAAAAGCTTACATGTGCAATTACCTCTACTTACGCGAATCGTCATGGCTCTTTCGGATGGATTGTCGGCTTATGGATTTTATATTTTGCTTTTAGCCATATTATTGCCAACTATTTTTTTGTATTCATATAAGAAAGTCGCATTCATTAAGGAACATTTCCAAATAATATTGATTCAAATCCCATTAGTCGGCCATCTAGTTTATTCATACTCGCTTTCCTTATTCTTGCTTTCATGCGGCTCGCTCATTGAGTCAGGATTGGGAAGCGCTTCGGCTTACAAAAATGCCGTGAACACGATGTCTTTAATTCCTTTACGGCGTGAATTAGTGAAAGAATTATCGCCAGTTTCTCATGGCGTGCCCATCAGTCTGGTCCTTCGGAAAATAAAGAGAATTCAACCTTTTGTCTCACCGCTTATGTCCGCCGGCGAGATGTCCGGCACCTTGGGCAAGTCGATGTTGCGTGGTGCTCTCATTCTCGACAGAGAAATAGAGCATTCGTTGAAGAGGATTACGGCATTGATCGAGCCCGTCATGATGGCGGGAATGGGAATCGTGGTCGGAGCGATCGCTCTTTCGATCATGATGCCGATTTATGATATTTCCAGAGTTTTACAGCGTTAATTGATTATGAAATGATATTTACAAAGAATAGGGGAGTAATAATTATCGATATTCTATTGGCTTTGTCGCTGGCGACTTTTTTTATCGCGCTTATCACGGAATCGTCTTTTGAAGCTAGAAATATGTTCGAGCGCGCGAAGATGAAAGATTCGGCGCTTGATTCATTCGAAAATGGAACTACCGCAGAACTTCTCATTACATCACAACCATTTGGAAACGACATGATAGAGAAAAATATTGATTCAAATGGCGTGTTATTTACATCGGTTGAATCATTGCCCGCAACTAACTATTCAGAATTTTCCGGTACTCCGTTTTGTTCAGTTGATTTTTCAAATAGGGAAATAGTTGGCTCATATTCATTTTTGAGGAAGGCGTGGAATATTGGCAATAATTCAAATCTGAATATGCTCGAAAAGGTTGACGCTTCAAATATTTCAATCGAGCCAATCACTTTACCCGTCAATCCATTATTACCCTTGACGGATTTGGAAGTGAGAAATGGCGTTGCTTATATTTCGACGGATTCGACAACCGCTTTAGACCCAGATTTATTTGTTGTTGATATCCATGACCAGAATAATCCAACGCTTCTTTCTTCGATCAATACTGGTCCTGGAATTTCATCATTTGTTCTTGCGGGTAAAAGAATATTCGCGGCCGCCGCGAGTACGGCCAATCAATTGCATATTATTCATTTGAATAGTTTGAGCTCATTGTCTTTGGAAGAAAAATTCAAGCTGCCTTTGCCTTACGCGACCGCCACGCCACCTTTCGGCAGCTCGATTTTTTATAAGAATGGGCTGGTCTATCTAGGCACGGAAAAGTGGGATGGGGATGAATTCTCTATTATTGATGTGAATAATCCGATGGTTCCGCTCAAAATCGGCGGGTTCGAGACTGGAAGCAAAATCAACGATATCTTCATTCATGACAAATTCGCCTATGTCGCCGATTCAGACCATGATCAATTGCGCGTTCTTGATTTAAACAATATCGCGAATCCAACTGTTGTGAGTTCATTCAGTTCTTCCGGTTGGAATAGGCAAGAAGGGAAAGTGATTTCGTCCTTTGAAGATGGACTTGCTCTAGGTCGGACTTCGGGAGGGTTTGATATTGCTTCTGACCACGAAGTATTCGTTTTTGCCACGACCTCCTCAACCACTTTAGAGAGATTTAGTTCTATGAATATTCCCGGAGGAGTCTACGGTATTGTGGCCGACCGAGCTCGTTTATATTTGGCGACAAGAGAAGTGGACAAGGAATTACAGATTGTGAATTATTCCATTCAATCAGGAAGCGTGTTGGGAACGAGTACTAATATTTCTTTCTCATTGCCAGTCGCGCCAAAAACTATTGCTTGCGATAACGGCAGTTTATATATTTTGGCGCATTCGGCGCCGGTTATTTATGAAATATCTTTCAAATGAAAATCAATGCGGTATGACATTAATAGAGGTGATGGTATACATCGTCTTACTCTCATTTTTACTGGTTGGATTTATCAATTACGCTTATCAAATTCACATGAATAATATTGAGCTTAATCATGAAATAGAAGATGCCTATAAAAAATAACTTGAATGAAAAAGGCTTTGCCGCTTTTATCGCCGTCGTTCTGATTGCTTCGGGTGTTCTGGCGTTTTCTTTGGTTTCAATATCTTCAGCGCTTCTCTATGCTGACGGCGTTAATCAAAGAGAATATCGTATTCAAGCGCGACTTAACGCCGACGCGTGCCTTGAAATGGCGACACTGATGGTTGCCAAAGATTATTTCATGAATGGCACGACGACTATCGCGAAACTGGGATGTGATATTTCCGTCATTAACGATTTTTCCGGCAATGTTTCCTTGAATGTGGTCGCGGAATTCTTGGGAGTGAAAGCGAGAGGTACACGCGAATTGATAGTGAACGATGGTGGGGTTGTTACCAAATAATCTTGTCAACCACCGCGGAGACGAATTCATTCTTCACAGCCGAGAACCTGTCTGAATGGAGTATAAATTGCTAGACATTTTGGCTTGACTGACATGACCGAAAGCCAAAATGTCTTGCAATTTAACGACATGAGTCTCGCAGGCTGTGAAGAATGAATTCGTCTCTGCGGTGGTTATAAGAAAATTCATACTTTTTTCATACTTTTTTTAACAGAATTTCATTATTTTTTTATCGTTTTTTCATACTTTTTTTATCAGGATTTTATCGCCTCTCTGATACGCTTAATCATTATCAGCGTAATTATTAAAAATATGAATACACAAAGAGTTCGTGCGAGATTAACAAGCCGTCAGAAAAGCATAGTGAGGACGGGGAAAATCAATTTATCAAATCTAGCTAATATCAGAGCTTTTCACCAGGCGCATGCTCATGATTTTGAGAAGGGTGGCCGTGAGAGAAGTTATCAATCAAAAGGATTCACATTGATTGAAGTCCTAGTCGTAATCGGCATCATCGCTATTCTAGCGGCGGTTGTCCTAGTGGCGGTAAATCCGGCCAGACAATTCAAGTTAGCTAGAGATTCACAACGCACGAGCAATGTGAATGCCATATTGAACGCTATCCATCAAAACATGGCGGAACATAAAGGTATATTCACATGCAATGGCAATCCGTATGAACTAGCAACAACATCAACTGTTGTGAAGAATGGTGAATATGGAGCCGATATCGCGCCATGCGTGGTGCCGGATTATATTTCATCTTTGCCGTTTGACCCGTCATTATCAGGCGCGAAATTCAACTCTACCGCGGATTATGATTCTGGTTATGAAATAGTACGGGACTCAAACGGACGCGTTACGGCGAGCTCAACGGGGGAGCTGACGCCAACGATTTCGGTTACGAGGTAATTATAAATCACTGGTATTATTTATGAAAAAAGATTTTGACAGATGGAATGATAATAAAAAACGCATTCATAGTGAAAAAAACAATAAACAATATCATGCGCGAGATATTTTGAGTGCTAATACCTGTTTAGTGATTCCCCTGACATCTTCAACAGATAAACATCCTATGCGTGTACCAATCGGAATTGTCGACGGTAAAGAAGCCTCAGCGATTCTTTCTCAAATACGAACTGTTGACACCAAACGTTTTCTTGGAAAAATCTGTTATCTTAATGTGGAAGTATTTGATGCGATTAGAAAAGCCATCAAAGAGATTCTTTGATGGCTTTTCACTTATTTCCCCATTTAAGGGGCAAGCCTATGGTACTTTTTTCTAATCTCCCCATTTAAGGGGCAAGCCTATGGATAGCACTGTCACTATCATCGAAAAGTATATACGAATTTGTTTTGAAGCGCAAGCATTGACAAAGTCGAGTCGTTACTCAATAACTTGTCCCCAAAATATCCTTTCAAGTCCGATTTCTATTCGCTATAGTAAACGGAATGATACAAGAAAGCAGAAAACTGGCAGTTCTGGCGGCTGTCGCGTTGTTGATAGTTGGCTTTTCAGTTCTTGCGCGGGTGTCACGCATGAGGACTAGCTCTATTGGAGAGTCCAAACAAATAAGTAGTTCGGAATCAAAACAATACACCGCTCCGGAGCCGTCATTTTTCGAGACGGAGAAAGGCCATGATAGTTCTAATAGTTCGAACAATCTAGCGGCCAGTTCAGATAAAAATGTTTCAATTAGTATCCCAAAGAAAGCAAATAATGATCCGTTTTTAAGAATTACAGCGAGAGCGTATTTGGTCGGGAATGTTG
>CAYIQG010000007.1:0-10475 GCA_964365535.1 uncultured Candidatus Saccharibacteria bacterium | reverse complement strand
AATAATGATCCGTTTTTAAGAATTACAGCGAGAGCGTATTTGGTCGGGAATGTTGAAACGGGAAAAATATATTTCGAGCGTAATTTCGCGAAACAGTTACCAGTCGCATCGATATCAAAACTCGTTACGGCTATTATCGCCACGGAGACTTTGGCTTCCAGCTCCATTATTGAAATAACGCCATCCGAAACTATGGTCCCGCCGGATGGCAGCGGTATCGGAGCCGGCGAGAGATTCACGGTAAAAGAGCTACTATATCCGATGCTTCTTGATTCTTCGAATATTGCCGCCGAAGCCATTGCTTCTTCAAGAAGTAATCGAATGAAATTTCTGGAACTAATGTCCAGTTATGCCTGGGAAGTGGGTATGCCGCAAGCGTATTTCGCCGACCCTTCCGGCATTGACCCGCACAATCAAGCTTCGGCAAAAGATATTTTCGCCCTGGCGCAATATCTGTACAAATTTCGGTCTGATATTCTGGCGATAACTCGCACTTTAAGCTTAGAAGTCGCGACCACCAGCGAACACGGCGCGCATAATTTCACGAACATTCATCCATTTATAGATGACGCGCGTTTTATTGGAGGCAAAACCGGTCGCACGAAAGAAGCCGGAGAAACCATGCTTACGATCCTCCGAATAAATGGCCAAGCGATTGCTTTTATCATTATGGGGTCGGAGAATGGCGCGAGAGAAGGAGATACGCGCATTTTGATTGAAGAATTGGCGAAGTAAAATAGCAGTTGAACACTCAACGCCCGGCACGAGAATGTTCATATTATTTGCGATAATTTGTAGCCAATCCAGATTCCGGCGAGACCACCAATAGCGGAGAGAATTACCGATGACATGGAAAATAAATTAGCGCCCCAAAGTTTGGGGATAAAGCCTCCGACTGTCGAGCCGGCGAAGGCGCCGAACCAAATGAGTGAGCGGAGGTTCATGGTATGATAATAGCATAATAATCAATTATGCCATCCATCGAGAAAAAAGTTACCGAATCCGCGCAAGTCGAAAAGACTCCCGATTTTGCCGAGCTTCAGGCGGAGAAAGAGAAATTGTTCAATGAGATTGAACAGGATTCATTAAATCTTGATGAACATCGTAAATATTTAATTGTCTCGAAGATACTTGGCCACTCCGTGAAAGACGGTTTTGAAATGGCAAAAAGATTGGGGATGGATTTGGCTGTACCTTTGATGTCCGGTGATTTTATTGATAAAAATGGAAAGTTCGCTTTCGATTTCTCCGCGTTTCTTACTAATAATATTAATTATATTCCTCAAAAAAGTGATAACGATATTTATATTGGACTAACTAATACTTTTCTTGGAACAGATCGACCAATAAATGATATGGCGCGTGATACCACTCCTTACAAAGATGAAATTGACGACTATTACAAGGAATTCATCCGCAATCGCCGACTCATAAGTCCCGATTTACCGCCAGACTCTCGCACCAAAGTGGAAATTACCGCCGAAGACCACCTTTTGAGCGCGGAGGCGATACTGAAAGGCAGTTATTATACTGGTCCAGTAAGAGAATTTTTGGGCTTGGAAACTGAAGAAGCGTTGGAAAAAGAAACAAAATTATCTGAAGAAAATGTTTGGGCATTAAGACAAAGCGTGATCGATAGCGATACTTTGGCGGGGATTATGCATGAGATGGAATTGAGTAATAACGTCAATGTTGAAAAATTTCAAAGTCTACTTTCTCGAGCTCGCTACGCACCTTCGAAAGAACTTTTCGAGATTCGCAAGCGCGGCGCGGAAGAAGAACTGGTCACGCAAATCAAGAAGTCACTCATAAAGCGCGGGTTCAAGGAAGGGGAGTTTGAAATTAAGATGAATGAAGAGAATGGGGAGTATGAGGTGGTAGAGAAAAAAGAAGAAGGAAGCAGTGGGACAGAAGAAAAAGAGAATTTAAGAGAAGTTAAAGAGATTCCACCAAAGGAAAAGGAAGATACTAAAATTGCTGGTAAAGATGTTTTCTTTGTAAGTATTTCTCCAGAAGATGTATCTCCCGCTAATCCGGAACCCGGTCGTTATCTATACCATATGGATTTTAAGCGTGTTTTAGAAGACACAATGTTCGGCCCCTACGACGAAATAAAACTCTGCGAGAATTCAAAAGATAAGTTGATTTTTTACGCCAAAAAGGGTGATGAGCATTTTGTGTATGTGGATGGGGTGGAGAGTAAACTCAAATTATTTGAATACTTAGAATTGAAGGATATAGTTGTTGATGGAGAAGGAAGAGTTTTTTTACATTTTTTTAACGAACGTGTTGGAAACAGGTTCAAGCATAAGATCTACAGTCTCAATTCCGCAATTAAAGGTAATTATGATCGAGATTTCTCTGATATAAAGGATTTTTCTATTATTAATGGAAAACTTTTGGTATTTTATTCAGTATCAGGAGAAGATTATTTAATGTGGGACGGTACTGAAAGAAAAGCCATTCCACTTAAAACTGATAAAAATAATATTATAGGTTTTCGTGATAGTGTTTGTATTTCTGATGTAAATAGAATATTAATCAAAAAATACGGCGAAAACGAATTCAAAGAAATGACCTTCGACGGCACCGTGGAAGTCGTCAATTCCGACGGAAGACTTTTCATTATTGAATCATTACCGGACAAGAAAATGATTTGGGAATATTCGGAGAAATTGGAATTGAATGAGGGGGAAGAAAGAGACCTCGATTTGGCGAATGCGGTGGCAAAGGAGGAATTGCCGGCGATTGAGGATTATTTCAAGAAATATTATCCGGAGGAAGAGAAGAAACCTGTGGCGGAGAGAATTAAATCTGGGATAAAGAGCGCGGTTGAGCAGTCACGGAAATTCGTAGGCGCGGTGAATAGGACAATAAAAGAAGTACCGGAATTATTCTTGGACACACTCCGAGCTAAGGACGATAAACCAACGGAGTTTCTAATGACACAGATGTTCTATTATATGTTTCCGGAGGCGCGGGTGAAAAGGGAAAGAGCACTCAAGGAAGCACGAGAGAATAAGAAAAATCCTTTTAACATTTTTGGTGGTGGTGGCGGAAGTGGGCAGGGCGGAAGAGGAGAGGTGTTTGATTATGACGCCGGAGTAAATAATTTGGCATCCGTTGATGAAGCCGGATATTATGAAATGTTACGGGCGAATAGGGAAGTGCTGAAATTGCGAGAGCCACTGCCACCGGCGACATTCATTACTCACGGCTTATTCGGCAATTACACCGGAAGCGGTTGGAGCAAAGTGAATGTGCCGATTTCACAGGAAGTGCAAGACCCAGCGAAGGAAACAACATTTGAATTTGTGGACGAAAAATCCAGCCAGAATATCAATTTACCCAAGATTGCCAATGCGAAAATCATAACCGAGCGTTTGAAAGGAATTACGGCAGATGGCAAAGAAGTACCGGTTAAAATTATAGAAGAGAATAATTTGGGGGAAGTGAGAGTGAGTAAGGACCCTGCTTCGCTAAAGCTTCGCAGGGCGGGTAAGCCAGCCAAGCAGATTGTCTATTCTCAAACCTACAGTGAAATGCCAAAGACTATGGCGGAAGTAACAACGGATGATTATGAGAAATTCAGAGAGAGCTTTGAAAAGAGTTTTGGCGATGTTATAACCAAGGAAATTGGCGATCGTGGAGATGAGCTCGATATTTTCATAGCCGGACTGAAAGATAAAAGCCCCCGCGAACAGGTTATCGCTATTCAAGAATTTTGCTATGAATACGGCTATTACAATTTAGATAATCAGCCGCGCGATACGGATAACTTTGAAGAAAGATTGAGTATTATGGAGTTTCGCATGGACGAATTGAAAAGTACCAAGCCGGAATTGGCTCATAAGAAATACGCTGGCATTTGCACGGATTTCGCGACATTGACGACGGCGCTTTTGAGAAAAGCGGGATTCGTCTCGGGAATTGCGAGCGGTTTCGTGCCAGAGGCTGGAAGTACTTCGGTGAAGACGGATAGGGCTCATGCTGTTTCGTATGTTTTGTGGCCCAATCCAAATAAAAAAGGCAAGCCCGATATGATCATTGTTGACGGCACACCTTCAAACATTACTCCAAGAATCGTAGAACAAGAAAAGAAAGCCGCGGAAGTTTCCAAGGAATTAACCATTGACGCGGAAAAAGAATTAGCAGAATTGGAGCGTGTTTTGCGGACTATGGATGTGGAGGCTATCAGGAGACTTGAAAATGGGGCACTCGAGAAAACACTCAATCATATTCTCTACGGCGTTAAGCAAAGTCATGTGGATGTGATGAGTAGAGTACTTAATGCTTCGCGATATGCCGGCTTTGACATTCTAGAAATGAGTCGTGGAAACATCGAAGATCAGATCGAATTTCGCAAATTTCTGGAGGAAGAAATATTCAAGGAAAAAGGACAAAAACATGATAATCGAGAACGCCGCGGTGAAGAATTATTCAATCTGATGATTGAATTTGAAAGGAGATTTGAAAAAGACAGGAATGTCAAAGGTAAAGAAGAAGCGTTGGATGTACTCGAAAAAATATTCGATATGTCGGAGAAATACCTCGATCCAATCGAGACTAGAAGTGCCGTGGCGATTATTACTTATTTAAGGGCAATGAAGATGAGATGAATGGTCTAGAATGTTATCAACATCCAGTCAAGGTGGCAGACCGGAGGATTTTGTGTATAATTTAGGCATTATGTCTACCCAAGGCGTAGAGTTTGATGAGGATAAAATCAACTATGGAATACCGCGGTCAACAATGCGTTCAACTGGCGCGTCCGCTTATTCTTCTGCCGGCTTTGGCCAAGTTAACATTCCCGCTGGCGCACCCGCGATGGTTCGCTGGATGATGCGTAAAGGGATTGTCAAATCCGTAAAGACGGGCGAAGTGATTCTCATAGGTATAATGGTCATCAATTTTATTATTACAATTGCCGTTTTGAAATATATTATGTAAAAGATCCCCGCGACACATTCAAGTGAAGCAGGGATTTGAAAACTAAATACGACGTTCATTGTACATCTCCCAAAAGGAAGGAGAGCGCGTCTTCCGCGCTGTATGAACTATTGGCAGAAGCCATAACCTTGGAAAGAAAGCTAACATCATCACCAAGTGTGACGACTGGAGGTTCTCTCTCAGTACAAAACCCAGCAGTTGATATGAGTCCATTGCATAGACAGCCCCTATTCACAGTATCTTCTTCCTTTCCTCCTTTGTGAATATATAATTTTACAGGTTCGCTGGGACACCTGTATCCGATAATCCCATCCAGTTTCTCATAAAGGGAGACTAGGGCGCCGTGCTTACAGACGCGAATTCTGGAATCATAGACACTCTCTTCAGACAGAGTCCCATCCAAAACCGCAACCTGGAATGGGAAACCTGTTGGAGAAAAGCGCATGTCTTTTCGGATTCCCAATTTACCGAGAAAGCCAAGCTCCCGAGCTTTTGCTCTAAGGTCGGGTCTCATTCCTGAATCTTCCGATAGGGCGAAGATGGAACCGACTTGAAGTCCTTTTGCTCCGACCGAAAGCGCCCATTTGAGACTTTTCGGAGAAGCCAAACCGCCGCCTATCCAGAATGGTAAACCAATATTACGAATTTTTTCGTAATCAACTTCATCTTCTTCTCCGTAGATTGGTTGCGGATTGCCGAATTCATCTCTGACAAGCCTTCTCGGGGGAGCGTTGTGTCCGCCAGCTTTCCATCCTTCGATGACGAAACCGTAAACGCTTCCAGCGGGCAGTTTTCTCATGAAGATGGATGCTAGGAAATTCGAAGCGATAATAGGAATAAATCCCGGTATTTTCATCGGAGGAAGTCCGCCCCTGAAGAATTCTTTGGGATTGAAGCTCATCGTAAAGGACTTTGTCTTTTCACCAATGACAGGCACGCGATATGTCGCTGTCCGGCCTTCGGCAATGGCGCTTATCACTTTAGGGATATGAAGCGGTATGCCCGCGCCTATGGTGATGAAATCAATGCCCGCGAGCATCGCGCCGGTGATGGCGTAAATGTGCGGCATTGCGATTTTCTCCAGGTAGTTCACACTGATTGGATTTGCATGGCCTTCCTTTGCCAACCAAACGAAAGCGAAATTCGCGCAGACGGCAAGCTTGATTAGAAGTGAAGAGGGGCTGATACTCCAAACAGGAATCCCTCTTTTTTTCAAATAGAATTCTTTGATAACTTCCTCCGCGACTTCCGGAAAAGGAAAGTGCTCGAGGGCGCGCTTTATATTTTCCGCAGGCAGTCCGCCCGATTGGAGCGTTCGGGCCATTATTATCTCTAACGCCACACCGGATACCGTGCCCATTGCCACGCCAGCGGTATTTCGCCATTCGAACATTGATACTTCGCGAGCCAAGTGCCAGTTGGAGATATTAACCCCCATACCGCCAGAAATGATTCGCGGATACTTTAACCGAGATATGGAGGTTATTTCCATAGTTTTTCCTTTTGTTAAGGTTCTTCTATTCCTTCTATAGGATAGCAAAATATCCTAGATATTGAAAGGTTTTTTCTTCAATTTGATATCCGTATAAATATGCGCATCTTTTACTTCCCGGAGAATTCTCGCCGGCGTTTCCATGAGAGTCCCATCGCTTGCTAACACTTTTTCCAGCGCTAACCTTTTGTTTTCTCCACTTATATAAGAAACGGCAAATGATATTTGACCGCGAATGAACGAAAGAGTAATCGTACTTCGGAGAGAAAAGGGATTTTTCATTCCGGCATTGTAACCAACAACCCATTTTTCACTTTGAAAGTGTTTATAGAATAAAGATGTATCAAAAGGATATGGCATTATACCGGCGACATGACCGTCTGACCCAATACCGATAGCCGCGTAAATGAACGATTCCGGATTCTTGCTCCGCCATTTCTTCAGTTCAGATTCGAAACGTTTGCCATGTTCTTCGAGTGTTTCATCATCTTCCACGCGAGTATCAATGAATTTCGCGCCACATTCTTTTGCTTTTTTATAGAAATCCGTTGTCATGACCAAGGCGAAGTTATTTTCCTTTTCATCTTTGGAAAATCTTTCGTCCGTGACCGCGATAGTTGTTTGGTCTCCGAATAGCCTTGTGTCGAGATACTCGAGTAAAGCGAGAGATGAGCCGCCAGAAAGCATGAGTAGATATGGCTTATTTTTCGATAGAGCCAGCTTCTTATTCAAGGCTTTTCCTGCCTCATGGGCTAGTTTTTGGGTGGAAATGGCGGTTATTTTCATGATAGTATTGTTACAAAGGAACAATATATCCACATTAGCACTATTCATATGATAATCCCAATTGCAATTCTCGCCTTTCTCTCAACCCTCTTTGGTGGTCTTTTCGCGCTCAAATTAAAAGACAAATTACATTTAATTCTCGGTTTTTCCGCAGGCGCCGTGATTGCCGTGGCGTTTTTCGATTTGATACCCGAATCTTTGAATTTGGGAAATAAGTTTTATGGCAATGGAACAATACTGACATTTACCGCCATTGGTTTTTTGTTGTATTTGGTACTAGACCGTATTATCTTCCTTCATTCGCATAGTCATTCAAGCCATGAGAGCCATGAATGTGAAGCCGACTATTCTATTTCGGATTCGAAAAAAGAACGGCTGGGAATATTCCGCGCGGCCAGCCTATGTTCGCATAGCTTTCTCGACGGTATGGCGGTGGGATTAGCATTCCAGGTTTCATCAATTGTTGGCGTGATAGTCGCGGTTGCGGTTCTCACCCATGATTTTTCCGATGGCATAAATACCGTGAGTATGATTCTCCGCGGCACGAATGATAGGAGAAAAGCCATGCGTTGGTTATTTGCCGACGCGGCCGCACCCGTTCTCGGTATTATTTCGACTTTATTTTTCGCCGTACCGGAAAAAGGTTTGAGCGTAATCCTCGCCTTATTCGCCGGTTTCTTTCTTTATATCGGCGCCAGCGACCTCATTCCCGAAAGCCATCACGCTCATCCGAAATTTTTGACCACATTCATGACCTTGCTTGGGGCTGGTGTTTTGTATACGGTGATATATTTTGCGGGGTAATATCAAGGACTCACCTTGATGCTATAATCATCCCATGTCCATCATCTTTGAAATCTGTCTGATTGTTCTCACCACTTTCGCCCTCTTCGTCTCATTTTTCTTCAAAATACTCGTCGCCAACGAAATATTGGCTGTTTTATCATTTCTGGGATTGATTCCAGTCGCGATAAGCGCCATAAAAAGTCTCATAAAAAAGAAATTATCGGTTGATCTGCTCGCTTCTATCGCCCTTATTTTCTCTCTTCTTTCGCGCGAATGGTTCTCCGCCGCTTTCATCACTCTCATGCTCGCTTTTGCCCGCGTTTTCGACCGTATTACCGAGGCTCGCGCCAAGAAAACTATTCAGAGTTTGATGAAATATCATGTTGAACGGGTCCGTTTACGCGTCAATGATTCGGTCAAAGAGGTACATATCAGTGAAATCAGACCGGGCGATGAAGTTATTGTTGAAGACGGTGATAGAATACCGGTTGATGGCGTGATTATCTCAGGACAAGCAGATATTGATGAATCATCTCTGACTGGGGAAAGTGAATTGGTTCCAAAAAAAACAGGAGATAAGGTCTTCACTTCCACATTCAATGAAAGCGGTTCCTTAATCGTTAAAACAGAGAAAATAGGCAAAGATACGACACTTTCGCGCATGGTCGCTTTGGTTGAAGAAGCGAGTCGGAGCAAAAATCAAGCCGAGCGCGCGGCGGATAGATTCACGCAGTGGTATATTCTGATATCGATTATCGCGACCAGTGCTATGTACGCGCTCGGTCTTTCATCAAGGGAAATATTAGCGGTGCTTCTCGTGGTTTGCGCCGATGATATCGCCGTTGCCATACCTCTCGCTTTTACCGCGGCAATTTCGCATGCGGCAAAACGCGGAGTTATCGTAAAAGGTTCCAGCGTCTTCGAACAGCTTTCAAAAATGAAATATTTATTGACTGATAAGACCGGCACCTTGACTCGCGGCAAGCCGAAAATTGTTGAAGTGAAAACTTATGAAGATTCATTGACCGTGAATGAAATAGCGAAACGATTTGCTCTTGGCGCGTCGGAGTCCAACCATTCCGTTTCGCGGGCTATTATCGAATATGCCAAGGAACATGAAATAAAATCCCATACCCCCGATGAATTCGAGGAGATTCCCGGCCAGGGCATTTCATTCAAGCATGACGGCGAGACAATGTTGATTGGTCGCCTTTCATTCATGGAAAAGCAAGGGGTGAATATATCCGAAAGAATCAAGCATGATGTTGAAATCGAAAAAGATTCCGGCAGAGGCATCGTTTGTTTGTCCTTGAATGGGAAAGTCGCCGGACTAATGTCGTATCACGACGAACTCCGTCCGCGCGTGAAGGAAATAATCGCGGACACGCATACGCTCGGCGTGCGGCAATGGCATATGTTAACTGGCGACAATGAACATTCCGCCAGAGAAGTCGCGAATGAATTGGGTCTTATACACCATCACGCCAATATGACGCCAGAAGGCAAAGTGAAGTTCATTACGGAATTTGAAAAGGAACATTCAGGGAAGGGCGCGAGTAGAGGTATTCGTAATAAGTTGGAGGATAAGGGAATCGTTGGTTACATGGGCGATGGCGTGAATGACGCCGCGTCTCTGGCGCTCGCGGATGTTTCTATCGCCATGGGCGGCATCGGCGCCGACGCGGCAATCGAGGCGTCTGATATTACGATAATGAAAGATAAACTCGATAGGTTGCCGGAGACTATGCGCATCGCCAAGAAAGTGATGAAGATAATGAAGCAAAGTTTCTGGATTTGGGGCATTACCAACGCATTTGGTCTCGGCCTAGTCGCATTCGGTGTGATTGGTCCCGCTGGCGCCGCGACATACAACTTTTTGACGGATTTCATACCGATAGGGAACGCGCTCCGGGCGGGAAGGGGGAAGAAAGATTGATAAGTAAAATGTTATAATATTTCCATGCCGAAAATTTGTGACCATACAACTGTTGGAATGTTCATTTGGAATGAAGACAGATTATTACTAATAGAGCGCGGTAAAAGGCCGTATGGTTACGCTGTTCCCGCCGGTCATGTTGATGGCGATGCTACATTCGAAATTGCTGCAAAGCGCGAACTCAAGGAGGAAGTTGGTTTGGATACAGAAAGCATTGAATTATTAGTTGAAGGACGAAAGGAGAATAAGTGCAGGCGTGAAGGAGGCACTTGGCATTATTGGAAGCTATACAAAATCATTCCATCTGGTAATATTTCCAGAAGTTTGGATGAAACAAAAAGAGCTGGGTGGTATGATAGGACTCAAATTCAAGAATTGGCGCGTAGGACTGAAGAATATAAGTTTGGTAAAGTCTCCGAAGAAGATTGGGAGAAAAGTCCGGGCTTGGAATTAGTTATGTGCGAATGGTTCAAGGAATTAAAAGTCTTTTAAAGATATATTATGAAGAAAAAGATGAAAATCACA
>CAYIQG010000006.1:0-23566 GCA_964365535.1 uncultured Candidatus Saccharibacteria bacterium | reverse complement strand
AAACTTGCTTGAGAAATTAGGTCTGCCTTACTAGGTGGGAAGAAGTCGGGAAAATTTAGGTAAAAGTAAGACCTATAGGAAACTATAGGTCTCTGTCAAGTCAATGTTAAATACTCATAACTATATTTCGTACTCAATTTCATCAGGAGTCTCCATTTCCAGAAAAAATTCAGCGTGATGCTTCGCAAATTCAACCGCTCCACCGTTATTTATGTAATGCTCGACGAGCCATTGTGGATTTCGCCACAATCCCCAAAATTGAATACCGTATGCATATTACTCCTAATAATATATATTTACCAATATTTTCTCCATATTACACTTCCCGTCAAAAATTGATAATTGTCTTGATACGGTTCTCGACATATTCGCTGGAATCTTTGAATGCTTGAGCACCATCTTGAGCGTCGTAGCGATGAGTAATCAGACTCTTTAGGTCGATTTTGCCTTTGGAGACCAGGTCGAGAGCGTCGGGAAAAGAAAAAGCGCAGGTCCATGAACCGTGAACATGCAATTCTTTCTTGACAATCTTCATCAGATCCAATTTTGACGGCTCTTCGAAGACGCCGAGTAAGAGAACGCACCCGGCGCGAGCGGTAATGTCAAGCGCCATCTGGGCGGTCGATTCCCGCCCGACCGCTTCGATAGCCACATCGACGCCGCCGGGAAAAAGCGCCTCTATCCGGCTCGCGATATTTTCTTTTTTGGCGTCTAAGGCATAGTCAATCCATTTCTTTTCATGGGCAAAAGCTAGCCGATGTGCTTGTGATTCTATGCCGACCACATTTCCGCCGGCCGATTTCACAGCTTGGTCCAAAAGAAGACCAATAGGTCCTTGACCGATAATGGCCACATTCTTATCCAGAAGCAAACCGGCTTCTCTAATAGCGTATAGAGCGATAGTCAATGGCTCTATCAAGGCGGCTTCATCGAAATCGAGTTCGGGAGGAATCTTATAGACCAGATCAGCGGGTATTGCCAAATATTCCGCCAAGGCACCAGGCCGGTCAAGACCGATAATTTTCGCGTTTGGGCAGAGATTCGGCTTGCCGATGAGGCAATAGTGGCATTTTCGGCAGGGGACGACATGCTCGCCAACCACGCGAGCGCCGACATTCAAATGCTGAACCGTTTTGCCGACGCTTTCGATGATGCCGGAAAATTCATGTCCCATAATGAGCGGTGTTGGCAAATGCATATTTCCGCCGTAAATGTGTAGGTCGGTGCCGCAAATCCCAACGGACTTTATTTTCATCAATACCTCATCGTCCCGTATTTCCGGTTTTGGCACATCTGCGTACTCTATAGTTTTGGGGCCTGTATAAAGGAGCGCTTTCATATATGCGTAAATTTAGTCATCTGATAAATTGTAGCACATAGTTAACTTAATAACCTTTATCAGGCTCTTATTTCCACCGATAAATGTGTATCGCTATGTACATTGCCAGCATTCCCAACAAAAAGCCACTGGATAATAACTCGAAACTTTGCTCAACCAGATGAGGCAGTTATTGGACCAGCCGGAATGGGTGGTTTGAGGTATGTTCATTTTGTCACCTTCTTATACCTCGCCCCTCTTCCACGCCCAATAAGCTCGATTAAACGAAGTTCGACCAAGCGCGCCAGAATCTTCTTTGTGGTTTCTCGGCTAGCATCGCCATGGAGCTTTTTGGAAATATCAGAAATACTCAATGCTTCGTCAGCATGAAAGAACGCTAATACTTGTTCTTGGCTTTCAGATAGGAACATTTCAGGATGCTCACCCTGCATGAGCTTGCGGGCTTTTTCAACATGGGTCAGAAGAGTATCAAGCACATAATTTAGCCATGGAGTAATATCTTCATTGTCAGTTTTATGCTTATTCTGGGTTACATTCAAAGCTATGTAGTATTCACTTCTAGTATCTTCAATGATCTCATCAAGAGAGACATAGGGAATATAAGCGTAGTCAGCACGAAGTAGAAGAAGGTTGGTCAATGCACGAGAAAGACGACCATTTCCGTCACTGAATGGGTGAATGGCTAGAAACTCAAAGATGAAGTTGGCAATAATAAGAATCGGGTGAAGCTCTTTTTTATCAAGCTCATTAACGGTCCAATCGAGAGCAACTTCCATCTCTGGCTTAACTAAGTATGGAGGGGTTGCTTTGAACAGGATGACATTCTGACCTTTTTCATTTATAGCGGCTACGACATTATCTCCCGCTTTGTATTTTCCTTTGTGTGGTTGATCCTTATCTGAATAATTCAAAAGGATGCCGTGAAAATGCAGGATATTATTCTCGGTCAATTTGAGGTCTTTGTAATTATCAAAGACTCGTCCGATGAGATCAGCGTATCCAGCAACTTCCTGTTCGTCTCGATTCTTCGGTGGGGTAGTTTTCAATCCACGTAAAAGTCTTGCAACTTCCTCGTCGCTCATTTTAGAACCCTCGATACGTGTTGAAGCACCTGTAGAGGTGATAACTACGGTCTGCTTTAGGCGTTTCAAGATAGCAGGATTGAGATTTATGCTTCCACGCCAAAGACCCTTAAACTCGTCGATTTTAGCGATTTTAGCGAGTATTTCTGGACTGATTCTTATTCGTTTGTTGAATCTATTTTGCTCCATTTTAATTGGGTATTATTAGATATACCCAATCTTACCCAATTATACCCAATTAAGCAAGGTGTAAAATAAAAAAGCTCTGCACCGGACGAATCCAACACAGAGATAGATGGAGATAAAGACCTCCAAACTTAACTAGAAACACATTTCTTGAATTCATAGGTGTAATTAATTGACCTTTCGGTGCAATTGAAAACGCACGGGTTCTGTCTTGGCTTAGCGACTTCCTCACTCAAAAATATTGTTCTCATGTTTGTTCTTTTGTTAATTATTAATTCTAACAAAAGAAAACAGCCGGCACTCTATTCAGTGTCCACTTTATGGGGTACAGATCATTGGCTCCCCGAACATGAGATTATTATAAGTATATTCTCGGACAAGGAATACATGTCTAACATGTATAATCAGTTGCTGTTTATGAAGGCGATGAAAAATCAGTAATTGTTATGCTAAAGTTATTCACATCCCCATGGTTAATTTATATCCAATAAACTGTTACAATTATTAGGTACAAGAAAACCACTTAAATTTCCATACCGCTTGCAATTCATTTTTTCCGATTGCATCGGCATCTTCGCTTATAAAGCATGTTCACTTCACCCAACTCACTATATTTGGAACAGTAGATGGGTATCTGGCAGAGCGATACGGAAGTTCAAGTGGTTTTTCTGTTACAAGGATAGCAAAAAAGAAACTTATAGTCAATCAATACAAGAGACTATAGAAGGGGACTTATCCACAACTTATAAACAATTATAGCGAGAAAAATGGATAAATAAGGCTAGAATGACAAAATTTGAAAAATATGGAGCTTGTGTAAAAAGTATATGAATGATAATATCAACATATCGAATAACAAATATGTCTTTTCAATTTTCTAAATTTGAAGGAAGAAATGGTCGTTTTGAAGATAGAATAACTATCTCAAAGTCGAATTCTATTGGCTTTCCGACTAGATTCTATAATGATAACAAGATTGCAGACTACAAATACATAGTTCTATTTTGGGATGAAAAGGAAAATGCTATAGGAATACTATTCTCAAATGATGAAAATGAAAGAAGTAAGTTCACCATTATTCGCACTGAAAAATATGGTGGCATGGCATCTGCAAAAAGTTTCTTTACTCAGTATAAGATTGATACAGGAAAATTTCGTGGTAGATATGAATGGGAAAAGTTCAATCAACCAAATGTTGGTGAATTATTTGTGATTCGCCTTAAAGAACATGTACAAGCTCCATTACTCTAGTATGCTAGTAGAGGTTTTCATTTGTTCATAATATTGTTTGCGATACATAGAACAGTGAAGTATACTCATAACTATGATAAATACCTTCAAAGGTGTGGCGTATGAGATTTTGAAAGAGGCTGGAAAGCCTCTTCATACTGAGGAAATCACAAAGATTGCTTTGCAAAAGGGTTGGTTGAAGACGGCAGGCAAAACTCCTGAAGCAACGATGAATGCTCAATTAGTGGTTGATGTAAACAAGAATGGCGTAAACTCACTATTCATAAAGTCTGGTCCTAGTACCTTCGCTCTGAATGAAGAATTGAAGGTTGTTAAAAAGGAAGAGCTTGATGAAGAACATGAGAAAAAGGAGTATAAAATTTCAGAAACACTTTCACCACCACAGAAAGGTGATATTGTTGAAGGTCGTGTTGCTGAACTTATTACACTCTATGGGACTAATCTATCATGCTATCATCCGATTTCAGATGATGATGGTATTGATCTGATAGTAAAAGAAAAAGGTAGTTTGAAGTCAATTTATATCCAAGTCAAGAGTAATTTTAGTGATGACTTTAGTAGACCGTTTGTTGCGACAGTAAAAGAGCGAAGTGCAGTAGATAATTATTCTATGGCTTTTGTCTTCTGTTTGTTTGATACAGCCAAAGGCGATGTTCATGATTATGTATGGTTTGTACCTGCCCCTGATTTCATTCGTATGGCTCATAAGGATAAAAATGACCTTCTAGGTTTTGTTTCGGGCAAACAGAAGAAAGAAAGTAATAAATGGGATGCATTTATGATAGATAAGAGAGATTTGGCAGAACATGTAATAGAACAGTTAAAACGAATATAATCGTATGGACACAACACAAAAAATCTTAAATAAAATCTTCAAAAACCCTGAACACGACCTTCTAATGTTTAATGACTTAGGCAAGATAGATATTTACGAAAAAGAAGTTGGCAAGTTTTACATAAAGGCAATCTCCAAGAATGATGAAGAAAAAATTGTTTATAATGAAAAGACAGGAAAATCTGCTCCTGAAGAAATCGTAAGACAGCTTTATCTTATAGAACTTACAAAATACTATAAGTATCCTAAAAACCTTATTGAGCTTGAAAAGCATGTCAATTTCGGCAGAGAAATAAAGCGTGCAGATATTGTTGTATATCGACCAGACGGTATTACACCTAAGATTCTCATTGAAGTAAAAGCCCCAAACGAAGAGAATGATGTTCAACAACTTAAATCGTATTTGAATGCTGATGGTGTTCCTGTGGGTGTTGCGATAAATGGTAAGACCCGTCTTATTCTCTATCGACCATATCCAAAAGACTTTGATGACACATTGGATGATATACCCGCTTCAGATGAAGAGGTTGCGGATGTGCTCGCTAAACATAAGACACTTAAAGACCTAAGAGAGGATGACCTAAAACAAACAATCCAAATGCTTGAAGAACTGGTACTAGCCAACTCAGGTGCAGATAGTTTTGATGAGATTTTCAAATTAATTTATGCTAAATTATATGACGAAAAAGAAGCACTTAATCGCCCGAATCAAGAGCTTCATTTTAGGAAAAGCCCAACAGGAAAACCTGAAGAAACAAAGCGTATAATTGATGAACTTTTTGAACAAGCAAAAGGAGAATGGCCAGATATTTTCGATCAAAACGCAAGCCTCAATCTAAGCCCTGAACATTTATCTGTTTGTGTTGGTGAGCTTCAGGATGTTCGACTTTTCGGTTCGAATCTTCGTATTATAGATGAAGCATTTGAATATCTATTACCAGATGTAGCTAAAGGAAAGAAGGGTCAATATTTCACACCTCGCGTTGTCATCGATTTGTGTGTACAGATGCTCAGTCCACAAAAGCGAGAGTATGTCGTTGACACGGCATGTGGTAGCGCTGGTTTTTTGGTTCATGCCATGCAGTATGTTTGGAAAAGTTTAGTAACACCTGAAGTTCGCAAAGAATATGCAAGCAGGTATCTATTTGGTATAGATTTTGATGAGAAATCTACAAAAATCAGTCGTGCAATAATGCTTATCGCAGGGGATGGAAAGAGTCATATTTATAAAACAACTTCACTTGATACAAAAGAGTGGCCAGAGGCATTCAAAAGTGAATTAAAAAATTTGAGATTGGTTCAGGAGTTTGGTGATTATGAAACTCACAGACAAAATAAGGAAACATTTCAATATCTTAATTTTGACATACTTCTTGCAAATCCACCTTTTGCTGGTGAAATAAAAGAAAGACATCTTCTAGCCCAATATACACTAGGTAAAAATGCTAAGAGTAAGCTTCAAAACAAAGTAGAACGACATCTACTTTTTATTGAGCGCAATCTCGATTTTGTAAAACCCGGTGGTCGTTTGGCTATCGTATTACCTCAAGGTATCTTCAACAACCCAAGCGATGAATATGTTCGCAAACACATAATGAAGAAAGCACGCATACTTGCTGTTGTAGGACTTCATGGAAATTCATTCAAACCGCATACAAGTACAAAGACCTCAATCATTTTTTTGCAGAAATGGACCGAAGAAGAACTCGATAAAAATGGTAGTACAAAAGTTACTGACTATCCAATTTTCTTTGCTACTCAAAAACAATCATTCAAAGACAACAGTGGGGATTACATTTTTGAGAAGGATAAGGGAGGACAATTGGTAAAGGATGAAGGTGGTAATCCAAAGTATCTGAGTGACCTTGATGAAATCGCTGAAGCGTTTGTTGCTTGGGGTAAAGAACAAGGTCTAAGTTTCTTAAAATAATATGAGCTGGCAAACTATAGTAAAAGAGAAAGAATTAGATGTATCAATAATCAACTTCAAAAATATTGAAAGAGAGAGAATTGATGCTGATTTTTACTCTAACACTTTTCTTGCAAATAAGAATAAAATCAAAGAGCTCAACACAAAATTAATGAGTGATATTTGTTATATAAAAAGCGGGACAACACCAAAAGACAGAGATGATGATTTGGAGGAAGGTGTAGTGTTACTAAAAACAACTAATATTAGAAATAAACCTTTAACTTCCGGCACAAGTTATTATTATATTTCTAAAGAGTTAGCTGAAAGGATGAAATCAACTCAGTTGCAGAAAGGCGATGTACTTATGAATATTGTCGGAGCTACATTGGATGTTATAGGACGAGTTTCAATTGTTCCAAACGATTTTCCAAAAGCGAATATAACTCAAGCTATGGCAATGATGAGGACGAAGGATGAGAATTTTTTGTCAGGATACATTTTTACTTTTCTACTAAGTAAATATGGTAACTTACAAACTCAAAGGTTAGCACGACCAACAGGACAATATAATCTCAACCTTCAAGAAGTTTCAGCAATTCGTGTGCCTGTAGCAGATAGAGATTTTCAGGAATCTGTTTCAAAACTTGTTTTTGATTATCAGATTTTATCAGATAAGAGTGTTAAAGCATATGGTGATGCTGAGCAGATACTCCTCAAAGAAATCAATCTTGAAAAATATAAAGGAACTGATGAAGCTATATCGATCCGAAACTTTACAAACTGTCTCGCAGACAACCGCTTTGATGCCGAGTATTGGCAACCTGAATACGATATTATCCTTGATACTCTTTCAAAATACAAAAAAGGCGTAAGCACTATCGGCAAGGAGTTCAAACCGATCAAAGGTAACTTCAAAGCCGAGAATGATAAAGAATACAACTATGTTGAGATTGGTGATGTAAATATATCTACAGGTGAGGTTGAATATAATGCAATCATCGGTGCAGAGTTGCCAGCTAATGCCAAGGTCAAGTTTAGTAAGCGACAACTCATTACCTCAAAAGTTAGACCAAACAGAGGGGCTACAGCCATTCTTGATAACCACGAAGGTTATATCGGAAGCGGTGCATTTACGGTTTTGACCGAGCAAGACAACATAAACCTTGAAATACTTATGGTTTATCTCAAAGCACGACCTATCCGAGAGTTGCTTTTGAGATACAACACAGGGACTTCGTATCCTGTTATTACCGATAGTGATGTTTTGAAACTACCAATCCCACTGATTGATAAAGCTGTGCAGAAGAAAATCAGTGAGCTTGTAAGCGTTTCAGCAAAAGAGCGACAAGAAGCAGAAGAACTACTTGAAAAAGCAAAGCGAGTAATTGAGATTTTTATTGAGAAGGATGAAGAAGAAGCGTTGAGTTATCTAAAAAGATGATAGTAAGAACAGTTTCTAGCTTTTTCTCCTAATATATACACTAAAAATCTAAAAACTAAGAAACAAAAAACTCCTCGTCAGAGAAGTCCTTTGTGGGAGTAGCAAGCGGGAGGATAAATCCTCTTGCGCCTTTCAGCCCTCATTTATGCTTCCATTATGCTCGGCTGAACTCTTGATGTACCCGTAAGTCACCGTTGCTTTTAACCGCACCTTTCGCCCTAATGGGCAAATCCACCGCACAAGGCGGATGACGGACTTAGTACACAACCTTGTTTTCAATCCGAAGACCGAAAAACACCAACTCTCACTACTCCAATCAGATTATAGCAGATCTTAGATAACTTCGTCACTCTATCCTATCCACGAAAAGGATTATCAATAAAAAATGACAAAATCCATAGTCCAAAGAGAATAAGACCAACTACACGAAGATATGGAGGAAGTATTGTATCGTGGCGAGAACGACTAAGCACGACCAAAATTACACCTGCCATTATTACTGGAATAACTGGTATAAGCATAAGGGTTTCAAGTGTACTCCCTGTTTCTGGTGTAATAAAGAAAGAAGATATGATTAAGAAAATCAAACAGATTCCAGCTACTTTCATAATGATTTTTATTATTTTTTCTTCTATCATCTTTGTAATTTAACTATACGACTTTATTTGAAAACATCAACTTTTTAGCCTATCTGTGAATTCAGAAACTATTTCTCTAAAGTGAATAAACGATAGTTATCATTTATTGGATATCTAGTAATACATTTTACTTCGTAAGAGGCTTCAGCATATATTGTCCCATTTTTAATATTAGCACCCCCAGAAAGCAAGTTTAGATTTTCAGTATCACAACCATTTGGAGCATTAAATAGTGTTAAGCCTGTCCCTTGACCTTGGGGCATAGAAATCATAACTGTAAATGTTGTGAGGTAATCACCTCTTTCATTTATTATTTCGTCCGTTTGTTTGTATGTAAGTTGTTGTTTAGGTGCATAGATATTGTCTTTTATTAATTCCAGCGCTTCAAGTCCTCCCGTAACTGCTCCTACTACTCCCAAAAATCCTACTAACAAAACAACTAGTAGGAATATTAGATATACTACGAGCATTCTTCGCTTACCCCCATTCCATGCAGTTTTTATGCCACTAATAATACTTCTAACAGTCTTCTCGAAGATCGGGAATCCTTTGAGATTATTCATCCATTTATTCTATCATAAAATTGATTGTGCTTATTCATATAATCTTGCCTGTGGTCTCTGAGTGAATCGATATTAGGTATAGCATGTATACCAGTAGTTATATGTGTTTCTCTTAAGTAGAACTGCTTTTAGTATTTTTTGTTATGGTGTATACATTTTTTATGTTAGACTTTATATATGAAGTATTTAAGTACTATATTTGTCTTTTTTATGTTACTGATTGTATGGTCATTTGTTAAAGATTCTATCCCTCATCAACGAAGTGGAATTGAAATATATCCAAGTGATGGAAGTTGGGAAAAATCATTGTTTGGATATTCTCATATAAAATCTTTGTAAATTACACAATTATTTAATGTGTGGTTTTATTTCCAAATAAATTGTGGTCAGAGATACCTTGTAAACCAGTCGCTCTACGCGTTTCTCTCATGTAGGACAGCTTCAAATCAGTGACTGGTATAAGATGACCTATCTGCGATTGTAATGTAAGCACGCGCATTGGGCATGATACAAATCATCATTTTATCTATGTGTTAAGGATGAGGTAATTAGGTTTTCAATCCTACTGTGGTTAAGTAAAATCAATAGAAAATGGAAAGAAGGATGGTAGACCAAACTATGTTTAAAACAATAAAACAATATTTTTAGAATCTAAAATAACTATGATAGTTATTGGATGATATATGGGTATTGTATTGGTGTCAGTAACAGTTTATAGTTTTATCTCCCTTATATACGCTAAAAATCTAAAAACTAAGATTGTCGTTTGAATCATGAAATAATCAATTCATCGTAATTACTATAATCGTGTGGTATAACAGATATAATAATCCCAGCAAAAGCTAAATATGACTAAAGAATTATATAAAGAATGGAAAACCCTTACAGATAAAATGCTAGATGATAGTCGGAAATTTCGGAATTTATGTGGCAAACCTTTTGATCGAGGGTTTATAGGAGAATTGTTGGTCATTAAACAACTATTGAATACTTACAAATCAAATCTCTGTTCTCTTCCAGAGAATGATCTTATCTATGCTGGGAGCTCAAATAAGGGATGGGATGTTGAATTGAGATTAAATGGCAAATCTGTTTTTTTGAATGCCAAGGCTACAACAGAAATGCACAATAATAAACCAAAATGGGTGCGACAAGGTGCAAAAGTTTTTTGTGATATAGAAATCAATAAAAAAAGTCTTGTGCAGTGTGTGTCCTTAAAAAATGACTTTATCCCCAATATGTTCTATGTTTTTGTTGATGTTGGAACATGGTTAAAAAATAATAATACGAGTTATTTTACTCTTTCAGACAAGGAAGCAAAATCGAGATTTGGCAGGAAGTATTGTAATTTATACAATGGGAGAATAAGGAAGACCAGTTCTACAGATTTCTGGGTTGAATACAAAGATATTGAAAAGTTTGAGGATAAATATTTTAAATCGCTAAAAATCTAAAAACTAGAACTTAAGGTAACAGGCGCCCTCATTTTTAGCCATAAAAAGTATACCAATCTTGAGAATGAATCAGTCCTACGCGAAGATAAGCGGTAAGAACAGGGTGTTAAACCTACCTATAGCAGTTGATGACGCTGTACTTATTCTAGAATACCACCCATTCGACTGTATCTATACCTGTTTTTCCAAACACATCTTTTACTTCGACTACTGCTGTGTGTAATCCAGCGCTATATTGAGTTGTATTAACAGGCCACCTCTGTTTACCACTAGATATAAAATAATCGTCGTCCCAATTGAGACCATCGTTTGCATCAAGGTCGATCCTGTATTCGAGTTCGTCTCCTTCTGGGTCATATACATCTGCTACGAACATGAAAGTCGTGCCTCCTATAGCTGATGAAGGGCTCACTGAAAGAGTTACTATTGGTGCTTGATTTAAAGCTAAATTCCTAGCTTTTTTATTAGTCAGTGTAGGTAAATCTGAGATGATTACAACATTATTAATACTTTGTATCACCCCTTGAATTTCATAATTTCCCATTTTAACTGATGTCGGAATCCCCATGATACACAAATTATTTTCGTGTTTAGCTATTGCTAACCCGCCCGAATTCCCACTGTCTATCTTTGATGTGACGAAGTAGTTATAGTCTGGGTAAACACCGATTGGACTGTCATCGTATGAGGAAATAATACCATTTGTCACAGTTAGATTTATTGATCTAACATCACCAACTTGAGTCCGCGTCATCGTCTGTGTCGTAACTGGGAAACCAATGGTAAAAACCTCAGTCGCAAGTGGTAAATGTTTCGGACAAGGTTTGAAATTGTTATCTATTAACGGCGCTTCGTCTGAAGGCCCGCCTGCATATTTAACCTCTTTTAACCCAATTATTGCATAGTCAACAATGTCATTATATTCAACTAAGGCATTATCAATATCTAAATCATAAAGTACAGAGTTTGGTTTTTCTGAATCAAGGTTATTTTGATTGACATACATTAATTGACACTGCCTTGCTCCTTCAATTACATGATAATTAGTAAGGAATTGATAAGTATTGTCGTACTTCCATATTGATCCCGAACCTGACCAGCCATCTCCTTTATCATCACTACATGAAATCCAGCCGACATATTGTAGATATTTATTGATATTGTCTGATGATGTCTTGGCTATGGGATTTTTATCGAAAGATATTGATTTCGAGTCTTTTTCTATAAATAAAAACCAAATAGATAATATAATGATGATCGCAACAGCAACTATAATTGTCGTTAAGAAAGTTTTATTAAGAGGTCTTATATAGTTCCAGAGATGTATATATTTACATATTAAATTCAAGATGAGTTATCCATATTTTTTATATTAAATACTTTGCTTCAAAAAATAAACCTAAACTTTGTGTGGATAATAAGAGCAGTCATAAACTTCTAGCTAGATCTTTTAGTCCACTCTTTCCTTCATAGAAATCCATTCCCCAGATAGCACGATCAAAGTCTCTCAATGAAAGATTATTTTTCTCTGCAAGTTTTTTGCATACTTCTAAATATAAAAAATAGTTTTTTGAATCAGAGATTTTTGATGGTATGTTTTCTCCATCAAACTTATTTCTCAATGAATTTCCTGCTCTGTAATCAGCAATTGTAAATTGTGTAGGATAAAGAACTGTCAGTATTGCAGAAGCGATAGAGATACCAATACCCGATATTGATGTAAGTATCTCTAGTTTTTGTTCAATATTAACCGTGCGTGATATTTCAAAAGTGATTTCCTTAATTGTCTTACCGCTATTTTTTATACCCATCTTTATCTTTGTCTTGGATGCATTACGTTTCCAGATTACAATTGCAAAAAAATCTTCATCACTAAGATATCCATCTTTCTGGAAATTGCCCGAAACTTCTCCAAAGAGATAATTTTCAAGCCAGTAATATTTAAGATAATCTTTTATAGCTGGCATTAGTTTTCCCTAATCTCAAGAGGCCAAGTTAACGGAAGTGAAAATGGCAGTGTTATTTCTTCTATTTGAAGAAACGGGAGAGTTTCAGTTTTTTGGCCACTCGACTGAACGCACATAGCGCTACCGCCGCTCATGTATGAGCTATAAGAAATTTCATAGGCGCGATTTTGTACCCTGAAATACTTACCGTTTCCTGTCGTCACTAGAATGTGGTTATCTGGAACTGAACCTGCGTTAGGAGCGGCGGCATATACATTGCCATTACAATCCATATCAGAGAAATATGTTGTCACTTTAGGAGCATTTACTATTGATCCGATAGTGCATACAACAGACGGCGCACAAATAAGTTTTGTGGTGAATGGTACCCGTACGCCTAGCTTAGGAATAAAGGTTTGATAGCTTAAATCGTCACTGTTTAGATAAGTGCCAAGGTCTTGTCCGTTTGCGTCAAATAAATGTAAAGATTGCCCTGATGAACCTTGTTCTCCCCTATCTCCTTTTGGTCCAGGTTCACCTTGAACTCCTTGTGAGCCTGTCAAACCAATCGACCCCTGCTCGCCGGTATCGCCCTTAGGACCAATATCTCCTTTATTCCCCTTAAGACCTTGTGGACCAACAATGTTCCAACTTAGAAGTGAGTCGTTTTTCTTACAGTCTTGTCGCTTGAAACTCTCTCCAATTACGTAGACTAAGCCACTATTTTTTACACAAACAGAGATCTGTTGACCCCCAGCCTTTATAAAAGTCCATACACCAAAGACGGCTACAAATACCATAACAATGATTGAAACAATCCATTTATTTTTCATAATGATTTTTATTAATGATTAATTCTAACAAAAGAAACCAATGAATTTTGGAATCCGTGTCCACTTTATGGGGTACAGATCATTGGCTCCGGGAGCTGGATTCGAACCAGCGACCAACGCTTTAACAGAGCGCTGCTCTACCGCTGAGCTATCCCGGAATGTATTTTTTAATGAACTCTCTTCCTTTGTAAGTTTTAAGCTGTTTTTCCCTAATTCTAGCTTTAATCGCAGAACTATATTTCTCGGCATAGATTACAATCCAGTCTCCGATAAATCTTGAAGTGTATGATCCAGTAAAACCCTCGTTATGTTGCAGAATTCTTTTTTCAAGATCACTAGTAAAACCTACATATGTTTTCCGGAATCGCTTGTTATAAATTACATATACTGTAAACATGGTAGAACAGATTATACAAGCGATTGCTCTACCTCCGCCAGCTGGCGGATATCCCGGAATATTTTGTTTTCAATAGACTCAAGGTAATGTATCATAATAGCCGACCATATTCAATCGAAAGTGATGTGGTACAATAGATACGGATAGGAATTGAATTATCAGGAAGTTTTGCTTAATAGGTAAAAAACAAAACCATGAACATAAATATCAAAGCCACCAACATTTCGCTGACTCCTTCTATATCCGACTATGTTAGCAAGCGCATGGAAAAGGTATCGAAATTATTGAAGAATGATGAGTCCGCGCGATGTGATATCGAATTGGCGCGCACGACGGAGCATCATAATAAAGGCGAGATTTTCAGGACGGAAATACATATTGTTGGCGCCAATAAGAATCTCTATGCCAGTGCCGATAAAATAGATCTATATACTGCTATTGACGCGGTTCGCGATGAGATAATAAGCGAGTTAAGGTCAAGAAAAGAAAAACGCATGGTATTCGTTCGTCGTGGCGGAGCGAAGATCAAAGCGATGATTAAGGGTTTATGGCCGTGGGGAAGGGGTAGCGTTTAAATTCAACAACAATGAACACGAAGCCATCTTTTTTCAGTCTCGCGGAATTGAAACAGCCGGTCAATCAATGGATTTGCTACGCTTTTCTCGGGGTCTTTTGTTTTTGGCTTGTTCTATTTTATCTCGCGCAAAAGACGCAGATAATCGTCGAAAGTTATTCGTCGATTGGAGTAACAGGCTTACGATAGCCATGCAAGAAATCCTCGTATAGCATCTCTCCTCCTCCTTCAGGAATGACTTTCTCGATATTTAGTTTTCCATTGCTGAATAACGCTTGCGTGATTTTGACGCGGATTTCTTTGCCGCGATGATTGATGAGAAAATATACCAGTGGCCATTCATGAAAAGCTTGAATTTTACGGAAGTTCAAATAAGGGTCGTAATTCAAGCTGATCAAACCGTCTTCCTTGGTAATTTTCCTTGTATATGTCGCTTGTTTATGATTTTGTTCTTTCTCTTTGATTTTACCGGCAATCCAAAGCGGTATTATTTTTTCCAATAATCGCCCGCCTATTTTCGCCATCATCGCCTCGAATTCTTCGTATATCGGCCATTCATTCACATTCACATTCTCTCGCGCCACTATAGGTCCATGGTCCATTTCCTCGTCAATTCTTATAATAGTCACGCCGGTTTGTTTCGCGTCGTCAAGCATAGCGCTTTGTAATGGAGAAGCGCCACGATATTTCGGCAGAAGCGAAGGGTGAATATTAAGAGTTTTGTATTTTGGCATATTAATAATCGCGCTAGGGATTATTTTCCCATAAGAAGCAACGATAAATAAGTCCCACTTTTCCTCGCTCAATGATTTGGTAAATTCATCATCGAGCTTAGCCGGGCCATAGACTTGGATTTTTCTTTGAATCGCCCAATCCTTCACGAGTGAAGGAGTTAAAATCAATTTCCGTCCTTTTGGTTTATCGGGTATCGTAACTACGCAATCGGGAATATAGCCGGCTTTTTCCAATTCATCGAGCACAATTACGGAGAATCGTGATGAACCAAAGACGACGAATTTTATTTTATTATTCATGGCCTTGCAACTCCTTTATCTCCTCCGCGGTCATTTCCCAAACTTCGTTCGCTTTGTCGGTAAATAGCACGCCATTCAAATGGTCGCATTCATGCTGGAATATTTGCGCGAGCAACCCCGACGCTCCACGAACTATTTTCTTGCCTTTTTCATTATAAGCTTCCAGCGTTACGCGCGTCGAGCGATTGACTTTGCCATAAAGCCATCTGACGGAAAGGCAACCCTCCTCCATCTCTTTTTTGTCTTTTGAGGTCTTAATTATTCTTGGATTTATAAAAATGAGATCATTTTCGTCTCCTTTGTAATTTTTCACCGCTTTTTTTAAAAGACTGCCGGCAATCGCGAATATTTGAAGCGATTCGCCGATCTGCGGCGCGGCGATAGCGACGCCATCTTTTTGCGAATGCATGGCAATTTTCATTTTTTCAATCAATTCACGCGTCTTCATTGCTCCAATCTCTTTGATAGGCACTATTTTAGCTTTGCCGCGCAATACCGGGTCGTTTTTCTGGACGATATTAGACATAATGAAACTATAGCTATTTTCGCGGTTATTGGCAAATTACAGCAAACTCTCCGGGTCCACCCTGACGCTGACATTCGGCGGCAGTGATTTTAGTTTCGCGATCAATCCCGAATCCGGCCATTCATTCAGGGGGATTTTCGTGAGTCCGTGAATAATGGAATTACCGCGGACGGCGGAAGTGAAAGCCGGGAAGATGTCGAGTTCGCGCGGTTCAATCTTTTTCTGAATATTCGCCATGGCGAGCGCGATCGCCTCCTTTTTGCCTTCGATGGTTATTTTAACAAGCGTGGAAAACGGCGGATATAAGAAATGTTTTCGATCCTCGAGAACATCCTTGTAAAAATCTGAGAGATTACCTTTTAGCCCATATTCGAAGACTTTCTCTTCAGGTTTGCGGGTCTGAACAAGAATAGACCTTGTCGCGAGCTGGCGCAATCTGACAAATGTGTACATTATTTTTTCCGGGATACGGAAGTCTGGCAGAGCGAATAGGGAATCGAGGGAAGCGACGGCGATATGGTCGATTTTCTCCCTAATTCTAGCCAAAGCAAGTTCGGTGCCGAGGAGGATACTGCCCGGTTTTTCCTTGAATTTATCCAAGGATTGATTTATTTGTTTTTCTGTTTTTGTGGTATCAGCATCAATCTTTATTATTTCTATTCCTTGGAATTTATCGCGAATGTCCCGTTCGACTCTATCTATGCCAACCCCCAAAGGCGTCAATCGGAAACCTGAACAATTCTTGCAAGTAACATTCGCGTTCATAATCTCGCCGCATTTGTGACATATAAAGAAATTATTTCCCGATTCTTTTGAAGCGTGTAGAACAACCGGCGACAAGCAGTTATTACAACTGACAATCGTTTCGCAATCGTCGCATATTGTCATGGACGCGAAACCGCGCCTGACGGCGAATATGAATAGATGAGTATTATCTTCGTGGTTCCTCTCTATTAAAGATTCCAATTCCGGCGATATTACCCTGAATGAATCTTCTTTTTCTTTAGTCGCATTATTCCTTTCTGTTTCACCATCTTCTCCATCTCTCCGATTTACAGCAATACCCCTTTTGACCATATCAATGAGGGTATCTTTCGCGTTTGAGATTGAACGCCACTTCATCGGTGAACCGGATTCAATCTCATTATTGTCCAGCCGGTGAAGTGTTTCGATTCGGAGCATGCTATCCGCCAGGAAAAGTATTTTGCCGGCATTGGACGAAATCATTTCGAGCACGCGGCGTAAGTCTAAATAAGGCGCTTTTTGGCTTATCCATCCTCGGTCGTTTTCTCTTTCAATAATTACCGTATTGATGTCGGAGCGCGGTAAAATCGGGAATGAACCAGTGGTGATAACCACGATCGGATGGTCGGCTTTCGCTATTTCTTGCCATGTGTCCATTATTTTCTTTTTCGTGATATTGCCGTGTAGCGTGAAAATATAATCCTCAATCCCTTTTTGAAGAAAAGCGAATAATATTTCCGCGTCTTCGATAGTGGGAACATGGAAAACGATTGATTTCTTCTTGGCGAATTCTTGACGAATAAGGGAGCGCCATGTGCTCATTCTATCCTCATCATCTCCTTGAACCGCGTATATTTCCTTGTTTTTTCCGTTAGATGAAATTGCGGCGGTTGTATTTTCGTACTTCGCCGCGAAAGGAGGTATGACCTTATTCGCGTTTTCCAATAACGCTTCGGAGATGGTCGCTCTAATGACCGCGCCAATGTTTGTGGCGTAGTATTCCGCCAATTTCCCGCATGTCTCCATGAATTCGGCAGGGAAGAATGTAACCACTTTGACTTTGCCAGCTCGCCTTATTTCATATGGTGCTGTTTTGATTTCACTCTTCACATCGGCAACTAATCTTTTTTCCACGACAATCCCATGGATTATTTTCGACCGCAAAGGCACGGATACTATTGCCCCGTTCGGTGCTTCCGAAGAAGTGAAATATAACAGCGTTTCTGCCACTTTTGAGCGGGTGAGGGGAATGACGGTGATGAGGTTCATGGTGTATTTATACCCCTAATTTCAGAATATCTCAATCATTCCATGATTTGTAAAATATCCCTAAAACCATTACAATACCTCTTACGCATGAACGCGAAGGAATCATTTATTATCGAAGGTTTGGCGGGTGAAAAGAAACTTCATGGCGCGGTATTAGTAAATGGCGCCAAGAATGCCGCTCTGAAAGCCATGGCGGCGTCCGTGCTTTTTGACGGTCCGGTACGACTCAAAAATGTGCCGAATACGGATGATATTCGCACAATGGCGGAAATATTGAGAAAGCTGGGCGCGAAAGTAGAATGGCATGTCATTCCCGCGAAAGCGGGAATCCAGAGTAAGACACTAGATTCCCACTTTCGCGGGAATGACAATATTATTGAGATTGATGCAAGTAAAATAGATTCAACTGATATTGATCAAAAACTGGCGCGAAGTATGCGAGCCTCGATTGTATTAACCGGTCCGCTTTTGACGCGATTTGGCAAAGTATTATTTCCTGCGCCGGGTGGCTGTGTCATTGGCACGCGCCCGATTGACCTATTCATTGAAGGATATAAGGAAATGGGAGCTACTATGCTTGAAAATAACAGTACTTATGAAATAAAAGGGACTCTGAAAGGTACCGAAATTTCTTTTGATAGAATTTCCGTTGGAGCGACCGAAACTCTGATGATGGCGGCGGTTTTGGCAAAAGGTAAAACGATTCTTAGAAATTGCGCCAAAGAGCCAGAGATCGCGAATGTCGCTGAATGGCTGAATTCTTGCGGGGCGAATATTAAAGGCATTGGGACTTCCACGATAGAAATCGAAGGTACGAATGGCGAATTGCTTAAACCAAAAGCGATTTACACCGCGATTCCGGACAGGATTGAAGCGGGGAGCTTCCTGATATTAGGAGCATTGTGCGCGGAAGATATCACGATTAACAACTGTGAGCCAAAACATCTGGAATCAGTCGTGAATTTATTGAAAAATGCCGGCGTGCCGATAAACTCGATGGATTCAACACTTTCTATTACAGGAAATTCAAAAGCCAATTCTTCATTCAAGTCTTTTAACATAAAGACAGAAGAGTATCCCGGATTTCCAACCGACTTGCAGGCGCCAATGGCGGTATTTCTGACTCAAGTAAACGGAGAAAGTATTATCGAAGAGAATATCTTTGAAGGACGATTTAAGTATGTTGACGACTTGAAGAAAATAGGCGCGCGAATTATTGAAAAGGGTCCGCGCGAGATTGAGATAAAGGGTCCAACATTATTGGAAAGTAAAGTTGGAAGTGGGCAAAATCATTCGGAGTTTGAAATGGAATTGAACGCCCACGATATCCGTGCGGGTTTCGCCATCGTTCTCGCGGCTTTGGTCGGCGAGGGTAAATTCAAGGTCAATAATGCGCATCTAATAGATAGGGGATATGAAAGCCTTGAAAAGAAATTACAGGCTTTGGGCGCGAGTATTAAGAGGGTTTGATTGCAGACAAATGGCGAGGAAATATTATTTTTAAGTTTGTTTGCGGCGCGCTTCATTTCCAATCGGTGATGTGTTATAGTCGCAAATACCATGAGTATTTTCTCTCCGAAACTTGGCATCGATCTCGGTACCGCTAATACGCTTGTTTTTGTTCCCGGAAAAGGAATAGTCTTGAATGAACCGTCTGTGGTCGCTATTTCTGAAGTGGACAAAAGGGTTATAGCCGTGGGTAACGAAGCCAAAGAGATGGTTGGCAGAACGCCTGATACTATTATTGCCTATCGCCCTATGAGAGATGGCGTTATAGCCGATTATCGTATTACCGAGGCAATGCTTCGGTACTTCATTGACAAAGCTCTGGGTAAATTTAATATTTTCAAGCCTGATGTCATGGTCTCTGTTCCAGCCAGTATTACTTCGACTGAACGCCGCGCGGTGATCGAAGCTACCGTGCGCGCCGGCGCTAGGCATGCCTATGTAGTCAAGGAGCCGATTCTCGCGGCTATTGGCGCCGGTATTCCTATTCAAGAAGCGCGAGGACATATGGTCGTGGATGTCGGCGGAGGCACTACCGATGTGGCGGTTATTTCTCTTGGCGGAATCGTTTCATCAACTTCGGTCAAATGCGCGGGGAATAAGATTGACAGCGCCATCGCCGACTATGTGAAAAAGACTTTCAATCTAGCCATTGGCGACCATATGGCAGAAAATATCAAGATTAATATTGGTTCCGCTATTCCGCTCGAACAAGAACTTGTGATGACGGTCAAAGGTCGCGATTTCATTACAGGATTGCCACGGTCAACGGAAATCAAAACGAATGAGATTGTGAAAGCAATTACCATGCCACTTCGAGATATGGTGAAAGCCATCAAGGATGTTCTCCAAGAGACTCCGCCAGAACTCGCTTCCGATATTATTGACCAAGGAATTATTTTGACCGGCGGCACGGCCCTTCTTCGCAATTTGCCGGAATTGGTGTTTCGCCGCACGGGCGTCAAAGCCCAGCTCGCCGAAGAGCCATTGCTTTGCGTGGCGAAGGGGACGGGGATTGCGCTCGAGCATCTGGATGCGTATAAGAGGACGATGATGACGAAGAGATAGAGTCAATACTTTTGGAGTTATTATTTTACATGTATGATATGAAGTAATGAGAATATCACTTTTGAAAAACCTAAATCACCACGCCTATTGCCTCATCGGTAATAGTTCAGCGCGGGTTCGATTGATTACATTACTCGGCAAGGAACATTTCATTTTCGCGGAAGGGAATACGGATTTTTCTGATAGGACTTATGATACTTTAACCATTAACGATGCGCGGGAACTCAAAGAACAATCGTGGATTAAACCAATGGCGGAGGGAATAAAGAAGATTTTCATTCTTACAATGAATGGAATAACAATCGAGGCACAGAACGCTTTACTTAAGCTTTTGGAAGAGCCGGCTGAATATTCCCATTTTTTTCTTATAATTCCATCGGCGCATTTACTATTGCCGACGGTCAAGTCTCGCATATCTTTTATTCAGCTCGATAATGAAAAAAGCGAGATGGGTTCAGACACAGCGGCTTTGGATGAAGCGAGGAAGTTTCTGAAGTCGAATACAAAAGATAAGTTAGCATTCGTGAAAAATCTACTCGACGATATATTAAAAGAAAAAAAGAGCAAACAGGATGCTATTTATTTCTTGAATGACCTCGAACAAATAACTTATGAAGATTTTGGCGCCAAGAATGGCAGACGAATGCTCGAAGTAATTGATATGGCGCGAAAATACGCGAACGACCGCGCGCCGTCTTTGAAAATGTTGCTAGAAAGTGTCGCGTTGGTGGAATAAAAATGCCGAAGTGGTGAAACTCCAGCATTAATTGATTTCTTCGAAACATTTTTCTACACTCGTTAATGCTCCAAATGTTTTAGCACCCTAAGATATAAATCTTCGACGATCTTTTCCTGCGCTCTGCCGATCTTAACATAATGGTCCAAACCAGGTGCGGCATTGATCTCAATGACCCAGAATGTTTTCGGCTCCTGGCTGATATCTCCTTTGATTATAAGATCGACGCCACAGAAGCGTAGTCCCATATCGCGGGTAAGTTTTACGGCCAGTTTTTTGAATGCGGGATGTACATTCGAAGTGATATCAATCGAATCGCCGCCAGTGGACAGGTTGGCGTTATCGAGGAGATAAACTTTTTGCAGTTTTATCGGCACAGACTGGAAATTTAGGCCTTGGCGCGCGAGTTTTATGGCGATACGCGAATCGTCAGGTCTGATCTGCGTATCACGGCTCGAAGCAATGAACCGCTCTTGCTTTGTTTCCAAAAGTTGTCTAATGGTGGAGTTTCCATCTCCGACAATATTGAGTGGAATCCGTTCATAGGCCGATATTATATCTTCGTCTAGAACTACAATACGGTAATCCTTGCCATAAACAGGTCGTTGCACCAAAACTATTCGATCTCGTTTGAATACGATACACACGGCACTATAGAACTCGCGCTTGTTGTGAACGAGCGCGACACCGGATCCTTGACTGCCGCTGTTCGGCTTGACTATCACCGGAAAGCCAAGGCTTTTGGCATGACGATATGCGGCGTCAATGTTTCGTTCGGGTGAACCGATTGCTTTAGCCCACTCATCTCTGAAGAATGTCTTACTGTCCGGTACGATCGGATAGTTCATTCTTTTCATAAAATAAGACGCATAATCTTTGTCTTTGGCAACATCCGAACTTCCGACAGGATTGAGGTCAAGCGTGTTGTACCTGAAATAACTTTTTTTACCATTCTTAAAGATGATTTGACCAACAACATTCCATTCTGGTTCCAATAACACAAATGCCCCAATGCGCGGAGCAATCTTTACAAGGAGCCGCCCCAAAAGTGGTGTATTTATTTTCTTCATGACTTAAGTGTGGAGACAGTCAGACAGTTATACCATTTGAATAATAACTAATCAATGATAAAGTCTCCGCATAAACTCATGGATAAATTTGAAAGATATTATAAAGCGGTTGATTTTCTTGAAAGATTATTCAATTTACCTTTGAAGGACGACTATATGACTGGTAGGAATCATGCTGATATATACATAAAAAGGATGAGATATTTTCTGAATATTATTGGTAATCCAGATAGAGGACTGAATTTTATTCATATTACGGGCACTTCAGGCAAAGGCACGGTGACAAATATGGTACATGAGATACTTTTTGCTTCGGGGAAGAAAGTTGGATCATTTACTTCTCCCCATACCATGACTTCAATTGAAAGAATAAAAGTAAATGATAAATATATATCACCATATGGATTTTCTGATATTGTCGACTATCTGAAACCTTTTATAGATAAGGCATACGCGGAAAGTTCATACGGCATGCCGTCGTACTTCGAAATATTTTTAGCTATTGCTTTAGTATATTTCAAGAGACGGAAATGCGAGTGGGCAGTGTTAGAAGCTGGTTTGGGCGGAAGATATGATGCGACTAATGTCATCGAAAAACCGATAATTACGGCAATTACAAATATTGACTATGATCATACTGAACTTCTCGGCAAGACTTTAAAAAAAATTGCTTTCGATAAGGCGGGTATAATTAAAAGCAGTTCAGTATTTTTCACGACTGAACAACGCCAACCGCTTTTGAAAATCTTCAATGAAGTATGTAATGAAAAGCGCGTATCAATGCATAGATTATCTCATCAAAATAACCACAAAGAGTATAATAGAAAGCTAGCAACCGCCATAACAAGGCAATTGGGAATCAGCGACAAATATATTGCTAAGGGAATAGAAAACTCATGGCTTATGTGTCGATTTGAAGTCGTGAATATTAAACCGATTATTATCTTTGATGGGGCACACAATCGGTCAAAGATTAAAGCTACGATTGATGATTTGAAGAAAATGAAATACCAAAAATTATATCTAATTATTGGTATTGCGGACAACAAAGACCATACTTCTATTCTAAGACAAATAGTACCCGAAGCAGATTATATATTTTTTACGCGATTTCAATATAAATTGAGAAAATGTGCTCATCCAGATGAGTTGTATACAAAGT
>CAYIQG010000005.1:0-24743 GCA_964365535.1 uncultured Candidatus Saccharibacteria bacterium | reverse complement strand
AAGCAAAAACAATATCGGGAATTCGGAACGCGGAATAATAAATATCCAATGAATGGCTGGCGCCGAAAGTGAGAGCCAAAAGTTTGTCTCGCACAAGCGCTAAAAGCTGTGATGATAGAGCGAAAAAAGCCAAGAGATACGCGGCCTCATGAAGACCGCGTATTTCTTTGCCTATAAATGAAAACCATTTTCTAACCATGTGGATATTCTGCGATTTACTGTTTTTTCTCCTTGACTGGCAATGTCGCGCGCTTTTCCGGAGTTGATGTTACCGGCGGTTTGGCATCGGCGAATGGCGACTTGCCCGCTTCTAAATTCGTTAGAATAAATGATATTTCTTTATTATCCGGATTTGTCTTTGCTAAGTCTGTGAATATGGCAATAGCGTCGGCAATGCGATTTACGCGAACGTAAGAAAGACCGAGAAAATATTTAGCGTTGGCATATTCCGGCGTCAGTGTCAGAGCCCGCTCCAAAGCCTCCGTGGAAGAAGCATAATTTTTGGCGTTATACTGCAAAAGCCCCAGCTGGAAGAATAGAAGCGGGCTTTGCGGGCTCATCTGAGTCGCGACCTGCGTTGAGATAATGGCATCCTTCAGATTACCTTGCGCCACTTGAATTTGCGACAGTAGGTAAACGGCGTCAATATTATTATTCTTCACTTGGAGAGCCACGCCAATTGTTCGGAGAGCATCGTCGAATTTATTATTTCTCGCTTGACTCTGCGCGAGATTGACATATAAGGAAGGATTGAGCGGATTCAGATTGATGGCATTAGTATACGCGCGAACGGAGTTCTCGTATGCGTCAGTCATCTTGATGCTAGCAGCCAAATCTGAAATGCGCGCTTCGGAAACATAGTTGTAATAATTCGTTGGGTCATAAGCAATCGCTTGGCGCGCGGTTTTTATGCCGTCATTGAGCAGATTACCGATAGTCGCGGTAATTTCTTCCGAGGGCGCCGATGTTATGGAAGATATCAGCTGGCTTGCGTTGAGACGGGCATTCTCGGATAAGGCCTGCAGATACACATCCGAATTGTCCAATGATAATGCTTTCTTGAAGGCAATATCGGCGGTTTTGAAATCTTGATTCACATTGATGCTTTTCACTCCTGAAGCGAAATAAGTAAATGCCATGAATTTCTTAACATATATGAAACCGTATATTATTCCCAGTATGATTGCCGCGATAAGTGAAAAGGATAATGCCAGTTTCCCTATTTTTGAAATAGGATTTATAACTAATGGGGACACGGTCTTCGTATGAACAACTGTTGCCAAGAATATTCCGAAAATAATGAAAGCGATAAGTAAGACCGCGTGAGAAGGCACATACAATATTATGTTTATGAACAGTAATATTGTCGCCGCGCCGGAAGAGAGCGCTATGAATTTTACTTGCGGGTCGGAAGGCAATTTCTTAAACGAACGAGTTAAGAGAATTCCAATCGAAATAAAGAGGAGAACCCATAGAACCGCCCCAACACTTCCTTGCGTAACAATGAATGTCGGTATAAGTCCAAAACCAGCGCTAAATTCGACATTCCAAGCATTACTTGTATTTATCGCTAATGGTTTGAAGACCGTATAAGCTTGGGTGAAATGATTTGGACCAACGCCGAACAGAGGATAATTTTTTATTGTTCCGGCTATTATATCGGTGGTTACTTGCCAAGGCAGTGATAGTTCGGAATATTGCGTTTTGGTGTCTTGAATAACTGGACCGGCTATGGTATTACCTTTCCAAACAAGAATAAGCGCGATAATACAAAGAATTGTCGGTAACCACGCGATGCGAGCAAGACGGGATTTCCACTTTCCCAATTCCGGCTGGAAAGGCCGCGCGCGATAGAGGGCTATGGCTATAATAACAAACGCAAAAGTCGCTCCGAACCAGGCGATTGTCTGATTGACAATAAAAGCCATGAACAAAGCCGCTATCGCGATAATACCGTAGACAATCTTCATTCGGCGTGTCAGAGCTAATGTTATAAGCGCGCAGACCGAAACAATAAGCGCGAGAAGTGACAAAGTTCCGAAATCATACCAGCTTCCTAGAAGCGTTGAAGTGGTATTTGTCAAAATCGATAACGATAGAGCCGTGGGACCGAAAACTAGGCGCAACAATTCAAGCAATGCTAATATGATATATACTAGAGCCAAGACTTTGAAAATAGCGAGTATTCTACTATGGTCTCGCCTCACGCTTTCAAAAGCGACCCAAGCGGCAATGAATAAGGTTATCAGGAATCCAACCGTACTAACTTCGAACCCTTGACCGAATAGTGCTTTGCCAACTTGATTACTTAGAAACGCGGAGGCGAGAAGGGATGCAATCACAAGAATACTACTCCAAAAAACGGTCTTCGTTGGTAAAGCAATAGACTTTTCTTTAAGAATGATAATCCCGTAACATATAGCCGAAGCGAGCATGCCAACCACGATAACAATTGTCTTGACTAAACCCAAAGATATATAAGGGGTTGGCAGAAAAACTAATGGGGTTAGGAAAATAGTTGCCAGGAAAATATAATACGCGACTGATTCCAATTTCAGACGGCTTCGCTTGGGCTTGATTAGAGGAGGAGACGAAATATTTTGATTCTTTGAAGGTATTGATTGAACAACAGGTATCTTCGGTGGCTGTACTAGCGGTTGTTGTATTATCGGACGAATCGGCGTCATAATCGGCGTCATAATCGGCGTTGCTGGAGTTGAAGTTTTCTGCGTGGCGGTCTGTACCGGATGATTGATTTGATAATTTAATATTGGCGGATTTTGAGATATATGTGGAGCACTCTGTATTGGTCGATTTGACTGTTGAGTGAGAATATCATTCATCTTATTGATAGGCGGCTGTGGTTTTAGTTGTGGCTGTTTGTTCAATGGCACAGTTCTTTCTTCGGGCGATTGTTTGGAGAAATTGTCGTTCATCTTTTTATTTGGAGACTCCGGTCTCTATTTTCTTACCAATTACTAATAATGATCAAATCAATAACAATGTTTCTATTATATAGCGCAAAATAAAAAACGCAACGGGGATAACACTACAATTCTAGTTGGGTCTTGCGTCATTCCCGCAATCCGCCAGTTGGCGGAGGGAATCTAGTATTAAACCTAATTCTCCTTCTCTCCAGTAACCCCTGCGGGTAGCAGAATATCATTTATCTTAACCAGTTCCATCTTTCAGAAAATCTTCCTTTTTCATGTCGCGAGTAAAAGCTTCGATTTTTACAACCGAATCAAGCATTTGTTCTATGTAAATTCTCTCATCCTTCATAAATAGTTTTGAGTTCCGGTATTACATATGGTCGAACGAATTTATTTAGACTTTGCTCCGTGACCATATCAACTTTGCGCCCTAGAAGGTCTTCGATGGCGTGAATCAATTTCATATAGGAAAAGAGACCCATCGGCTTTCCAAGCCGAACTAGAATATCGACATCGCTATCTGGACGATCTTCACCGCGCGAAACTGAACCGAAAACGGCGGCATATGCAATGCCGTAAAATTTGAAAATGGGTTGTAATTTATTTTTTATATCTGCTATAGACATAACAAAAGTATCACATAAAACAGAAATATTTACAATCGGATAAAAGAAAACCGCAGAGGGTTTTCTGCGGTTGGAGTTTGGAATTGAACCTTGCTAATGCAGGAAATTGGCTTGTTTGTGCTAACAGTCTAGCATGCTCCTTAGTAATTGTCAATATGTGAAAACGCCCCGATGTAATCGGGGCGTAATCATTTGAGCCGCATATAAGCCGAATTTTGTTTTATCACGCCGTAGTCCCGATGTTCATCGGGACGAAGACGGATATGACAACCATATATCTAGCTCTTCGATTGCTCGAAGAGTCAAGCGGTTCTTCCTTGGATTACTCCAAAGACACGACCTTGCATCGGGGTAAGGATTTTGCCGTTGCACCCCGCATGTTACCATACGGATTAATCCCGAAGGATTCATTCATCGTTTCCAATGAATGCGTCACTGTTCGCACCTCTAGGCATTACCAGACGGGCGTTACCCGCTACCCTATTTCCCAATAATTCATCTTGTGACAAATATCGGGACGATGTTCGGACTTTCCTCACTTTGCTTCGTTTTTAACGAAACAAAGCGCGGTTGTCTGATGCGGCTAGGTACAAGAATACCACAAATATAATTTTTACGCAATCTCGCAAACTCCCGAGACGCATGCCAGCTCTTTCTTCAAATCCGTCTCATTTTGCTTCTCATAAGTGAGGATTTTGGAATAATCAATATGTTCTAGTTTTTTGGCGAGTTCTTTGTATTTCTTCTCATCAATCGCTTCATAAGGCGCCAGCTGATAAACATGGTCCTCCCTAGGCAAGAATGAAAGCCCGCCGATAATGTCCCAATTCTCATAAAGCCAATTGGCCACAGTCACCCATTCGTTATTTCCGACTGATATCGTTACCGACGGATTGTGTTCCGTGAAATTGAGCTTGACCATCTTCCAATATTCCAGCTGCTCAATGGCAGTCAAATTATTCTTGAATATCGTAGTTCCCTGCGGAGCCTTGACTGGAAATTCGAGAACATAGGTTGTGGCATTATCCGCGGTCTGACCGACTTCCGGAAAATACGGCACACCCTGGTCCTTGAGCATTCGGAACAAGGAATCGGTGGAAGCGATGCGCGCGCGCCGAATATAATATTTCGAATGGCGCGGATGCATGCCGGAAGCACAATCGAAAGTCTGTGAACCATTACCGGAAGGTTTTGTACAGGTAATGGCGGTTGATTCATTGATGCCAAAATGTTTAGCATACTCTTTATTTACTCTTATCGCTTCATCTCTTAGTCTTCTCATAACTTCCGGCTTGCGCACGGCTGGACAATCCCATTGTCCCGTAATCGAAACCCCGAGTAATCTTTCTTTTTCGCAATTCTCCTTCCATTCTTTGGAAAGATACTGGAAATTCGTAAGCATAGACTGATAAGTTCCAAGAATAGTGGCAATGCGGATCTTCTTCATAAGAGTTTTCTCCGTATCATCGGCGCGTGCGATTATTTCCGATAGATTACAAAACTGTTTTGACTGCAAAATGATTTCTCCGCAAGGATTAACTCCGATAAGACCGACAATATGTTCTCCCGACGGGTCAAAATAACCTTTATACTCTTTCAAAACTTTTATACGGCGTTCCGGCAATGTTTTCGCCAATGAACCGCGATTGAATATGCCTCGCTCGCCTGAACGGCTTTCAATAAGAGCCATCCACTCTTTCAAGAATTCTTCATTCGTCGGCTTATTTACGTAAACCGCGGAATTATTCGCCAGCATGCGATGCGGATGAGTCATATAGAAAGCACCCTTTTTGGAATCACGGATTTCATTGTCATCCAAATCAGAAAGAGAGATAAGAGCGCTTCTTCGGACGCCGCCAGAAACAATACATTCTCCTATCATACAAATAATATCGTGTACATCTATATTACGCAGGCGCCGACCTTGGCGGTCCAAAATAACTTGCCTTGTGAATCCCAAAAGCCTTTTCAAAGGTTCAGGTCCAGACGCTTTTCCGCCCATAACCTTGAGGCGCGCGCCAAGCGGACGAATCTGTGAATAATCGAAATCGATATCTTTGCCCCCAGCCCAGGCTGTTGCGCCGACGACGAACGCTTCGCACCAACCCTCTTTGGAATCATCTATCGTAAGAGTCTTAAATTTCTCGCCATTTTGCATCATTATTTGCGGGAACTTCTGCACATTGGCGCTTTCAGCCGAAAAGCCGACGCCAGTTCCATTCATGGAAATATACATGATTTCCGACATGTCCTGGAATGATTCCGGGGCAATATAGGAACAATTATACGCGCAGACATTCGTTCTGCGCGCGGCGATTCCGGCAAATTGCATCAGACGCATCGAGGGTATTGATTGTTGATTTAGGATGGCTTCGCGAATTTCATTGTATTCCGCGTCTTTGAGCTTATTACCGATATTCTCGTGCATATAACTCATATATCTGTCTACTGTTTCTATCCAAGTCTCTCTTCTTCCCTCTTCATCTATCCATCTTGAATATGTTCGATAATAGACAAATTCTCCAAGAGCATTTTTGAAGTATTTCTGTGAATCAGCCACGAGTTTGCGCACATGTTCCGGCACTTCGAGTCCTTTCGCGCGTATCTGTGCGCGCTCATCACGATATAAAACATAATGTTTCGCAGTTTTGACATAGTCGGAACGCATCAGTTCCTGTTCGACAATATCTTGAACGCCTTCTACTTGCGGTATGAAGTTCGAGAATTTTCTTTTTATGCGTATCAGTTCAGAATACACCAGATTCACGACCCGGCGAGCCTCTTCAATAGTACCTTCCTTGGTCGTGTTCATGCCTTTCCAAATGGCATTTGTGATCTTTTCAATATCAAAAGGCATTATTCGACCGTCACGTTTGATAATCGTGGGGATAGAAGGGGCCTTTGCCGCTTTCCCTGAAGCGGTTCTCTTTTTTTTGGGCATATGTTTTGCGCAGGCGGATGCGCTAGAAATGCTTTTAGTTTTTAATAATGGTTTCTGCTATTTGTGCTATTGGAATTTATTCTACTCCGTAATCATAAATAAAAAAAGTGTGGATAACGCTTCATGTCATAAAAAAACTAAAACTGCAAAAGAGTTCCTGTCGCGATACCGAAATTATTAGCGCCACCGGCATTCAATTCAAGAACATATTGAACTTCTCCGGGAGAATCAAATGCTTCCGGATAAGAATCAGGCGACAGATTGGAAGCGATACCGGTTACCTTTTTATCGGCATTTATCCAAACTATATCAAGCGGAAAAAGCATATCTTTCATCCAGAAACTTTGCGGTTCTGAATCTGAGAAAACGAAAAGCATCCCTGAATCAGGGTCGAGTGAAGGTCGGTTACTAAGGCCGAGCTCCGTTTTGTCTAGAGTATCGGAAATCTCCACTTGAATGTCTCCTTTCGGCGCGTGAATAGTGTTTGTCGCGTATGTTCCATTCAATGATTCACTCGCTTTCGATGAATCAACCAGCGCGGGAGTAGTTGTCGAATTTGCCATGAATTCTCCTAACGAAGGAAAAGTTTTGGATGAGATGATATAAATCAATAATATGACGACCCCAATAAAGCCTACTATGTATATTATTACCTTATTCATATTTGATTTTGTTTCATTTATTGAATTAACATTTTATCTAGTATATGCTAACATATTAACATATTAGCCAAATTAAACAATTGCCATGCAAACAATCAATTTTTGGCCTATTCTGGTCGCTTCTATCGTAAGTTTTGGCGTGAGCGCTTTGTGGTATTCGCCTATTTTTTTTGGCAAGGAATGGATGTCGCTTGTGAAATTAACTGATACCGATATAACCGAAGCAAGGTCAAAAGGTATTTGGAAACTTTATATTATTCAATTTATCATGACGCTTGTCAGTTTTTTCGTCTTGGCTTTCGTCATCGTGTCAACGGGCGCGCGAGGCGGCAGTAATGGCGCTTTTATGGGATTCTTGGTCTGGCTCGGTTTCGTGGCAACAGGCGCGGTGTCTGGTTTGATATGGGAAAAATATTCTTTCAAGCTAATGCTCATAGACACGGTTTCTATTTTAGTCACGCTCGTTATCGGCGGCGCGATCATCGGCGCGTGGAGGTAATAGAATATCTACCATCCTTTTATCTCTAGCGCCTTCTCTGCCGCTTTTTGTTCCGCTTCCTGTTTGGACAGGCCAGTGCCGGTCGCAATCTGCACATCCCCGATGAAAACACCCAGAGTAAACTGTTTGCTATGGTCTGGCCCACTTTCTTTCAATGTTTTGTATGACGGAGTCACGCCAGCTTTCTCTTGCGATTTTTCCTGAAAACGGCTTTTCGCGTCTATCCAGCTTTTATTCTTAACGATTTCTTCTATGTCAATGGTATTCAAAAGATGAGCGGAAATGAAATTGGCGGCGGCATTGTATCCTTGGTCGAGATATATCGCGCCGATTACCGCTTCGACGGCATTGGCTAGAATGACGGAACGGGCCCGGCCATTGTCTTTGGCTTCGCCGCGAGAAAGCATGATGTATTCATTCAAATTGATAGTGCTCGCAACTTTAGTCAAGCTCACAGTATTCACCAGAGCTGAACGGAATGAAGTCAGCTCTCCTTCGGCTTTCCTTGAATATTTTCTGAAAAGATATGATGTGACGACCAATTCCAAAACCGCGTCACCGAGGAATTCCATTCTTTCATTATGTTCCAAATCGATTCCTTTATTTTCATTCAAGTATGACCTGTGGGTGCAAGCGGTACGCAAAAGCGATATATCGCTAAATTCGACGCCGATTTGTTTCGCAAATTTTTCTATGTCTGTTTTCATGGTAAATAAATTAAATTACACCACATCACTTCTGGCGGGAACAGCTCTTCCTCGCTCGCTTTGCTCCTCGGAAGACTGTGTCCCGCCCAAGTGATGTGGCTGACGGCAGCTTTTATTGTTCATTTTTACATTTCATTTTCCATTTTAATTTTGTTGACTTAGCAAGGTAACCGCCTTCGTCACAATCGGCAGAATATCATCGTAGAAATTCAATTCAAGAATATCGGAAAGTTTGAACCATTTCGCGTCATCGAGTCCGGGTTTTTTCGCCAAATTCAATTTATCAAAATTCGATTCTGCCAGATAATAATGGACTTGTTTTCGTATTTTACCCGTTTCAGGGTCGTTGGCAATATATTCATTGGCTCCAAGGTCGGCTTTTATCGCCACAACCAAACCGATTTCTTCTTTTACTTTGGCAATTGTTCCATCTTTCGGGTTAATACCATCCGGAATCTTCCCTTTTGTCAGAGTCCAATGACCAAAAATATCATGAACGAATGCCATGTAAATGTCATCGCCTTTCTTGCCAAAAACCACGGCTCCGCCCAAATGCTGAATGGGCATTTGCTCATACGGTACTTCAGCTTTTTTCTGCTTTGAAGGTACGGCGTCCTTGCCGGGTTCTCCCAATTCTTTGTATACCGCGCCCATCACTCCGTTCACGAATCTGCCACTCGTTTCCCCGCCAAAAGTTTTTGCCAGTTCTATCGCTTCATTTATGGCAACCTTGGCTGGCACTTCATCGCGGTCGGAAAAGAGTAATTCATAAAGTCCAATTCGGAGAACATTGCGGTCAACCGGAGAAATCTTGTCTATCGGCCAATCCGGCGCTGCTTTCATTATTATATCGTCAATATCTCCTCTTTTGGCGACGATACCCTTCACAAGCGATTCAATGAAAGACGAGTCCATCATCCCGGGCGCGAATTCTTTCACATCCCGCGCGATAATCGCTTTCATGAGAGAGTCGCGCATACCGCATACATCCCATTCGAAGAGAGATTGTAAGACTATTGAACGGGATAGATGGCGATTGGCCATTGTGGTTAAAGAACTGATTACGAAACTCCACGACTACTTGATTATTTTTTCGCGTCCGATTTTCTCTTGGCTTTTCTCGCCGCTTTCGCCGCGAGGTCTAAGATTTTCCTACCATTATACCATCCGCAATTCATGCAAATAGTATGGCTCTTATGCGCCGCGCCACAATTCTTGCATTTGGAAAATCGCGCGCTGTCTAGGGCGTGATGCGACCTTCTATTATCGCGGTGTGCTCGCGTTGCCCGCATTCGGACTACCATGAGAAAGAGTATTGCATATTATGAAAAGAAGCGCAAATCTGAAACGAATTATTAAAACTGATACAAAAACCTTGCGCAACCCCCAAAATAGTACTATAATAGCCCCATGAATCCCGATATGAGCGAGAAAAAAAATTCCGGCTGGCAGACATTCCGCGAATGGCTCCAAACCATAATCATCGCTCTCATTATCGCCCTCCCCATCAGATATTTCATCGCCGAACCATTCATAGTGAGTGGCGCTTCCATGGACCCAACTTTCGCCTCGGGACAATTCCTGATTGTCGACCGGCTGTCATATCGATTTGAAGAACCGAAAAGAAATGATGTCATCGTCTTCAAATATCCCAATAATCCAAGCGTCTACTATATCAAACGCATTATCGGCTTACCCGGAGACACGGTGAATGTGGGCGACGGAATAATCACAATTACAAATCAAGCAAATCCGAACGGTTTTGTTTTGGATCAATCATACCTCGCGCAGAACCATCTCGCGCGAGACACATTCGAAGTTGAGCTCAAATCTTCGGAATATTTCGTAATGGGAGACAATCGCAATCAAAGCTCCGATTCGCGTATTTGGGGAGCACTCGACCGTAAGCTAATAGTCGGCCGGCCGGTCATTCGCCTTTTGCCCGTGCCTGTCATTTCACTCTGGCCGGGAGAAGATAAAATCCAATAAACAAACCTTATGAATAAACGCAAACAAAACAAGAAAAACGACGGTAAATTTATCGCCTATGAAAATCTAGATAGAATCGGCGAAATCGCGGTTTATTATGGTTTTATTCCGGCAAAAAGCATAACGATAACAAAAGCCGATTTGGACGGCGCCAGAGATTTAAAAAATGGCGACTCGATAGACGATGAATCTGACAAACATGGCCGCTTGCCTCTTCATGCCGAAGAGAAAATCGCTCTTATGCGGACATATCAAGAAGAAAATATGCAAGACTTGCCCCAACCGGTAATGCTTTATTTCAAGGACCCGTGCAAAGGCGGAAGCAAAAAAGATGGCTATCATCGTTACGCTGACCTTGAGATTATCGGCAGTTCAGGAAGCATCGCCGAGGCCACACTCATACAAACGGCTAGAATTATGCTCAAAGAAGAAGGATATTCCGACACGGCGGTTGAGGTGAATAGCTTGGGCGACCATGATTCCACGCAAAGATTTGTCCGAGAATTGGCCGCATATTACAGAAAATATGTGAATGATATGACAGCGGAAAATAGACAGCTTCTGAAAGATGATCCGTTGGAATTACTCTCTTCTTGCAACGAGTCTTCCAAACAATTGAATGAACTCGCGCCAAAATCAATGGACTATCTCTGCGAAAACAGCCGCCGCCATCTCGAGGAATTGCTTGAATATTTCGAAACCATGAATATTCCCTACTCTATCAATAATTCCCTCATAGCAAATCGCAAATATTGCACGGAAACAATTTTCGCCATCGTGAATACCGACCCCGAAGCGGTCAAGAAAGGCAAACGCATATTAGCGGTGGGTGTTCGCTACAATGGACTCTCCAGAAAATTAAACTTGAAACGCGATATTACCGGCGTCGGGATTTCAATTCTCGTCAAAGGCAATAGCGCGAACTTACGCAAAACTCTTACGAAAATGAAGAAACCGATTGCTTCTTTCGTCCAGCTTGGCATGGATTCAAAATTACTTTCACTCGATGTTATAGAGAAATTGCGACAAGTGAAAGTGCCGCTGTATCTCTCTCTGGCGAAAGACCGTCTCGGCGCGCAAGTGTCCTCGGTGGAAAAATACCATACGCCGTATGTCATCGTCATGGGCAAAAAAGAGGCGGTCGAAAAAACCGCGATTGTCAGGAAGAATGACACTCATGCCCAAGAAATAGTCTCGCTCGACGATTTGCCGAAACATATGAAAAAGGCGGAGGCGGAGTACTGGGGAAAGTAAAAACTTTGACAGACATTGTCTGCAAACCTACTTTATGTTATCTTATATTTACTATGATCAATGTGGAAATAACCAGAAATCCGAACGAGAATAGTCTCGGTGTTTTGCGTCGCTTCAGCCGCAAGGTTCAAAGCTTCGGCGTGATTCCCCGCATGCGCTCTATTCGCTTTAGCGGCCGAGTGCAATCACACTATAAAATAAAGCAGAAAGCGTTGAAGTCTATCAACCGCAAAGCGAATTTAGCTGAATTGGTAAAGCAAGGCAAAGCTCCATTAAAGCCAGCGAGAAAATAGATTGTCATTTGAAAACAGGTTCACTCGAGATAAATTAGAGACTAAGGTGAAAATAACTATAGTAAATACGAATAAAGCCAAGATGCCGGCTATTGATTTTGATGCTATTAAAGACGCCATTCTTGGCGCTTTTTATAAATTAACCCTTGTCATAACAAATCCTGCGACAATAAAGAAATATAATGCCATATATCGAGGTCAAAATAGACCAACCGATATTTTAAGTTTTCCATATTCAAAAGATGAGGGCGAAATTTACATTTGCCCAAGCGAAACGAAAAAAGAAGCGGCAAAATTCGAGCGGAATTACGAAAATTTCTTCGCGTATCTATTCATCCACGGTTGTACACATTTGAAAGGTTACGCTCATAGCGTTACAATGGAGAGAGCGGAAGCCAAGTTTAGGAAGAAGTTTAATATTTAGACGGAAACCTTTTCGAAGCTCGAACGCGCACTCATGTCCCGCAATATAATTACCGGAATAGATATCGGCACCTATCATGTGAAGGTGGTCATTACCAGCGCGAAAGAAAAAAATGAAAAGGGTTTTCCGAAAATTCTCGGCGTTGGAATAGCCGAATCCCACGGCTTACGACATGGTTATGTTACCAATGTCCGCGATGTGGCGACAAGTGTGAGGAAAGCCATCCAAAGTGCAGAAGAGAAAGCGGGAGTAAAAGTTAAGAAAGCTTTTATCGGTATCGGCGGTATCGGCCTTAGCAGTACGACCGTGACGAGTTCCATGATCACTTCGCGCGCCGACGCGGAAATCACTTCGCTCGACTTGGAAAAACTCCATGAGCAAACCGAGAAAGATATTCCTCACGCGTATATCGCGAATCGCCGCGTCATATACGCTATCCCTTTACAGTACAAAATAGACGGTGTTACGGCTTTAGGCAAGCCGGAAGGCATGAAGGGTAATAAGGTTGAACTCAAAATGCTTTTTATCACATGCCTCGACCATCATGTCGCCGACCTTATTCAAGCGGTGAATGAAGCCGGCATTGAAGTCGAAGATATTATGGCCGCTCCGGTTGCCGCCGGATTTGTCACTTTGGGAAAAACCCAGAAGATTGCCGGTTGCGTTCTCGCCAATATCGGCGCGGAGACGGTATCAATCACGGTCTTTGAAAATAATATACCAACTTCTCTTGAAGTCTTCCCTATTGGTTCGACGGATATTACAAACGACATTGCCCTTGGGCTCAAGGTTCCTCTCGAAGAAGCCGAACAGATCAAGGTCGGTGCCATCACCGGCAGTTCGTATCCGAGAAAAAAACTTGAGGAAATAATCACCGCGCGATTGTCCGATATTTTCGAACTTATTGAAGCGCATCTGAAAAAGATTGGTAGGAATGGTCTTTTGCCCGCTGGAATTATTATTACCGGCGGCGGTTCAGCTTTGAATACTATCGACATTGTGGCTCGCGCTTCCCTGCGTCTGCCCTCGCGTATCGGCACACTCGGTCTTATTGAAGGTAAATCTTCATTCAAAGACGCCACATGGGCTGTCGCCTACGGACTCTGTATTTGGGGACTTCACAGCGATGATGACCCCAGCAGTATTGAAACGACCTTCAATTCTCTGACAAAAAGATTGTGGAAAAAATCTTCCGATTGGGTCAAGCAGTTTTTGCCGTAGGTTGTATTGCTTGTATGTGTAAGTTTCTTAATGCTTAGTATTGAATGGAATTATAAATATATAATACTTTTTGTATGGGGTAATGCAGGGCTTTATATAGTAAGACTTAAATTGTTGATTTACTCCATTACGATATAGGATTCATTTAGTTATTTCCTACTAGTATGAATTTCATCAAAAATTCATTCTTTTTTCATACATTTTCTATCGAAATTTCATACTTTTTTTATCATTTCTTCATAACTCGTTTGGTAAGATTTTGGGCATGAATGAAGAATACATAAAGGATTTCGATAAATGGAATAACGTTAAAAAAGAGACAGATGCAAAGATTCTACCTGTGGAGTTCTTTTTTCTTGAAAGAGAAATATGGTGGGCTTCTTTCGGCGTTAATATTGGGAGAGAAATTGATGGAAAAAATGATTACTTCGAGAGGCCTATTCTAATATTAAAAAAATTTAGCGACGATACTCTGTGGGCATTACCAATAACTAGTGATAATGAGAAACATAAATATTCTCATAAAATATTGTATAGAGATGTTAAGGGTATGATTCTACTTTCTCAGTTAAGATTTATAAGTGCAAATAGATTATTACAGTTGATACGACGAATTGACGAGAAAGAATTTGATATAATTCAAAACATGGTGATCAATCTATTGAAAATAAAAGATTCCCTGTAAAGGGAATCTCGGTTCCGTAACTGTATAAGCACATGTTAGCAAACATGCTCCCAAAGTCAATATTGAATAATATCCCCTTTCATTGTGTGAATAACACACGCCTTTACTCATCTAGTACATACTCTTGCGCCCTTGATTTCATGTGTTAAGATACAACCATAAATACCCATAACCCATAAATCATGCCCAACATAACCCCCGAAATTGAAGCATTTGCCCGAATCAAAGTATTAGGTATCGGCGGCTCCGGAATGAACGCGGTCAATCACATGATAAACTGCAAGGTCCGTGGCGTTGATTTTATGGCTATAAATACCGACTCCCAGGACCTACATCGCTCCCTCGCGAAGAAGCGCATACATATTGGCAAGAATTTGACTCGCGGTCTCGGCACTGGCATGAACCCTGACCTTGGTCGCCGCGCCGTCGAAGAAACCAAAGATGAGATCCAAGAAGCCGTCAAAGGCGCCGATATGGTCTTCGTCACCTGTGGGCTCGGCGGAGGCACGGGTAGCGGCGCGAGCCCAATCGTCGCGCGCACCGCGAAAGAACTCGGTTGTCTCACCGTCGCCGTTGTCACAAAGCCATTTTACTTTGAAGGCCGCCAACGCGCGCGAATCGCCGATTCTTCTCTCGAAGAATTACGCAAAGAAGTCGACGCCATTATTGTTATTCCAAACGATAAATTACTTTCGGCAATTGACAAAACCACAACCGTTAAGAACGCATTCGCCTCTTGTGATGAAATCTTGCGCCATGCCGTCGAAGGTATTTCCGACCTCATTACCACGCCCGGACTCATCAATATAGATTTCGCCGATATTCGCACCGTCATGGAAAATGCCGGTTCGGCCTTGATGGGTATTGGCACGGCTTCTGGCGAGAACAGGGCCATAGAAGCCGCGAAAGCCGCTATCAATTCCCCACTGCTAGATGTTTCAATCGCCGGCGCCAAGGGCGTGCTCTTCTCCATTGCCGGCGGCGAAGACCTAACCATGTTTGAAATACAAGATGCAGCGAAGGTTATTACGGAGTCTATTGACCCGGAGGCCAAAATTATCTTCGGTACCGTACGCGATGACAAGTTGAAGAAAAATGAAATCAAAATTACCGTCATTGCCACTGGTTTCCCGGAAGGTAGCGCCGACGCGCAAAGAGCGACCTCGGCCGCCAATGCCAGCGCCGCCGCGGCAAATACCAATGATTCATCTATTTCTTCCATTATGAGAATTGGCGAAAAAGAGCGGGGTAAAATTTTTAATTCAATAACTGATTCCAAGAAAGGCGAAACTGCCGACAAAGACAAGAGTAAGATTGTTGATATCAAGAAAGACGCGGAGAAAGCCAATGAAGACGACGATTGGGGCGCGATCCCGGCGTTTCTCAGGAGATCGAGGCTGAAGTAGTCATTATTTATTTTATAAAGTTTCTTTATCCCAAAAGAGCGTGTCCTAGGTCTAGGGCCCGCTCTTTTAGGTTTTACTTTTTCTTCCTATGAATCGATTTTCTATCACGAAACAATTCATCCCTACTCTTTAAACTCATTGATGATACAGCAAATCTTGCCATACCGCTTTCATACGCAAGCTTTTCACCAATAGGTTTTGTTATTCCGTCAAAATCTTTATCAATAGTTCTAAATATACAGCACTGTTCATGTAATGCAGTCGCCAAATGTAATGAATCAGTAACAGATAGTCGTGGAACGATATCCTTCACTTTTTCTAGAATTGGTTCAACTTTATCATGACCGACAATTTCCAATAAACCCTTAGTCTGAAGCTTCTTTATAAGCTCAACAAATGAATCTAACACTTCATAACTACTTACCTTATTTCCTTTCAAAAGACAGTTGGCATAGCCTTCACCAATTGCAAGATGGCTTGTAATACTTTTATGACCTTTATTTATAATCTCATAAAAAGTCTCAAGCTTGCTATCAAGAGTACAAGCATCGTAATACCATTTTTCTGACGGTTCCGTAGATAACATTGTACTGAAAATTACTCATCAAATAATCCGACTCTTTTACCTTTCCTTAAAGCAACTTCAAGATCGACAAAATCATCAGTTATATTAGGATTAATCATAACAATTCCATCTTCTTGTACCGATATTTCCAACACATGCCTACCTTCGTCTGATGTAATCTTTTTAATCTCCTTATAATCAGTCTCTGGAACAAGAGATTTCAAATCACTCATATTTATTTTCCCTATGGTAGTTGTAGTCACGGTATTTGTTTTAACATGATAAACGATTCCCTTACTTCCTCATTAGAAGCTTTTTTCCATTCCTTGAGTTCCTTTATCGTTTTTGCTTCGTTATAATTTAATCTCTTTATAAACAAATGTATAGTACTAACCAATTCAAGTTGTCTATTATTCTTCGATTTAACAAAAGCAGACAGCTTTTTAAACCTTTCATTCAATACATCTGGAATAAAGTCTGAAAGATCTGGAGATAGCTTCTGTTCATCTATCGCAAATAGGTCATTTGCCAGTCCAGGTGAATATGGGCCATGAATATATAAATTGAAATTATAAGCAGGCGAAACACCATATACCTGCGCAAGGTACTGTATTTTTTGTGACTTCAGCCTTTCATCAAAAGTGTTAACCTTCCCAGCGCCAAGCTTTTTCAAAACACTAAATGCTAGCAAAGCCGAATCCACATCAAGTGCGTATTTCATAGAATTACTGAAAATCATGTTAGTTATGTATAGTATACCATAATCAAGATTTAGCTAGTCTTAGAACGCACTTTTGATAAATATAAATAAAATGATATGATGTAGCTCATGCCCCCAGCCGACGAAAAACTCAATAATAAAAGGCATACTCTCGCTCACCTCCTCGCCGCCGCCGTGTTGGATTTGTATCCTGACGCCAAAGCGACGATCGGACCAACCATTGATAATGGTTTCTATTATGATTTTGAATTCGCCAAACCTATCATCGAAGCTGATTTGAAAGATATTGAAAAGAGAATGCGCAAACTCCTCCCTTCTTGGCATGAAGTGAAAGGCTCAGAAATCAAGGCTGAAGAAGCTCGCGAGATATTTAAGGGAAATCCTTTCAAACTCGAACTTATAGAAGAAATCATTTCAAAAGATGAGTCAATTACCGTTTACACTGCCGGCGTTAGCGCCGAGGGAGGAGCGGCGCCGTTTATTGACCTCTGCCGCGGCGGACATGCGGAAAATCCTGCCAAAGAAATAACTCCCGATTCATTTAAATTGTCCCGCATAGCCGGGGCGTATTGGAGAGGTGATGAGAAAAATAAAATGCTCACGAGAATATACGGACTGGCTTTCAATTCAAAGAAAGAGCTGGATGAATACGAAGTAATGATGAAAGAAGCGGAAAAGAGAGACCATCGCAAACTTGGCAAAGAAATGGACATATTCGAATTCGACGATGATGTCGGCCCGGGACTTCCTCTTTGGCTTCCAAATGGCGGGGCGATAATAGAGGAAATCGAGAAACTCGCCAAGGAAACAGAATTCAAGATGAATTATGTGAGGGTTCGCACGCCGCATATTGCCAAGGATTCAATATATCTGAAAAGCGGGCATCTTCCATATTACGAAGAAACTATGTTCCCTCCTATGGAATATGAGGGTGGAAAATATTATTTGAAAGCCATGAATTGCCCGCATCATCATAAGATTTTCGCTTCAAGAATGAGAAGCTATCGCGATTTACCTTTGCGCCTTGCCGAATATGGAACTAATTATCGCCATGAAAAAAGTGGCGAGCTGTTCGGCTTGATGCGGGTTCGCATGCTCCAAATGAACGATGCCCATATTTACTGCACGGAAGAGCAGTTTGCGGATGAATTCAGAGCGGTAAATGAAATGTATATTCAATATTTCAAGATTTTCGGCATTAAAAAATACATCATGCGTTTTTCTACACACGATCCGAAACGACTTGGAGAAAAATTCGTCAATGAACCGGAATTATGGAAAAAAACCGAGGATATGGTTCGTAATGTCATTGTTAATTCCAAGATTCCGTTCATCGAAGTTCCCAATGAGGCCGCCTTCTATGGTCCTAAAATAGACATTCAAGTTTGGAGCGCTATCGGTCGTGAATTCACCCTTGCGACAAATCAGGTTGACTTCGCGGTGCCAAAAAGATTCAACCTTGAATATACAGATAAGGATGGCATAAAAAAGACTCCGCTTTGTATTCACCGCGCGCCTTTGGGTACCCATGAGAGGTTCATTGGATTTTTAATCGAACACTACGGCGGCAACTTTCCTCTTTGGCTTGCTCCAATTCAAGTGAAAGTTATACCTGTTGGTGAAACGCATTTTGAATCGGCAAAAAAAGTCCATGAATTGCTCCGTGGTTCATTCATCCGCTCCGAGCTCGATATTTCTAATGATGGCTTTGGCAAGAAAGTCAGGAACGCCAAGACCGCGCGAATTCCCTATTTCATAATTATTGGCGACAAGGACATTCAAGTTAACAAAGTCACATTAGAAAGTAGAGATAATGGACAAATCGGCCAACTTACCGAAAACGAAGTGTTGGAAAAACTAAGAGAGGAAATACAAAAGAGAAAATAATTATATCTTCGGCCTATTGAACAAGAGATACATAACCGTGGCAAAGAGAACGAAGATAATGAGGAGCGCCACCCAGCCCCAAGGCACATAAGATAAAGAGAAGGCGGATACTGCTCCCAATGGAACATTCGCGGTTTGGTTCTGGTTCTGTACTTCCGTACTTTGAGTTTGCGTCTTAGTTACGGATACCTGTTGCGCGGGTTGCTGTTTCGGCGCGACATAAGCTTTGCGAACGGTAATAACATTACTGCAAGCGCGAGTGCCTGTTCTACCATCAGCGGAAGTAACGGAAACTATTGCACTTTTTTCACCACTTGTAGCATAATATTTGATTATTGAACTTTGATTGCCGGTAAGACCATCGGAACCAGTCCATGAATATATATACGGCGCTCTGCCACCAGTAACTTCCGCGGACCAATTTACAGGCTGATTGATGGAAGCGTTCGTTGGGTCTACGAAACAACCAATATCAAGACTGTTATTGGGATTCATCTGATATTGAGATACAGGAATTGAATATTGGATTGGAACAGCTATCGGAACCGCATATGGCTGAGGATAATATATAACCGGCTGATAAACATTCACCGTATTATTACAACTTATGGATATTGTCTGATTACCTGAAGTAACACTCAATGTCGCGTACTTAGTACCAACACTATAGTAAGATTTTATGATTGAAGAACCATAACCATAAAGACTGTCGGAACCAGACCAAGAATAGGAATACGACCCTGTGCCGCCGGAAACATTGGCATACCAGATTACGGCATCGTTTGTACGAATAGATAGATTGGAATTGTTATAACTATTATATACATTTGAAGCATTAGCGTAACAAGTAGCTTGAATAGCCGGATACATTGGAGTATAAACCGGATAATAAACTGGCACTGAATAACTTACTGGGGTCGGTCTTGCGTCGTAACTATATCTATTTGAAATAAGGGGATTCGAATAATATGAACCGTATGAATCATAGTTATAATCGTAATAAGCTTCAACTATAGTCGGAATAACTCCAAAGATAGCCATTATAAATAAGGTAGCCATGGAAGCTCTAATAACGATGTTTTTGGCTGTATTTTTCATGATTTGAGTATTATATATTAAAGCTATAGGAAAGTCAAGCGATGTTCTCCGCAAACGCCGTATTTCCTTATCGCCTCATAATGTTTTTTAGTGCCATACCCTTTGTGGATTTCAAATCCATATCGCGGATATTTTTTCGAAAGCTTTCTCATATATCTATCTCTCGTGACTTTAGCACAAATTGAAGCAAGGGCAATAGCCATTTCTTTCTCATCCCCTCTTATGATTGTCTTTTGATTCTTATAATTAGACGGGGCTTTGAGTCCGCCATCCAAAATAATTCTTGAATTATGAAAGATAGACTTATCTATTTCAAGTCTTTTCAAAGACCTATTAAGTGAAGATTTAATGGCTTTTGTTATTCCGCGTTTATTAATGGCCCTAGAACTGGAAAAGCAAACCGCGTAATCAACTTTACATTTTGATTTTTGAATTCTGATTTTTCTAAACCATTCTTCCCTCTTTTTATCGGTCAATTGTTTCGATTCCTTTACGTCGCGAAATATTCGCTTTGCCTTTTCATTCAGGAACATAAAAGCGCCCACGGCGACTGGTCCGGCTATAGGACCGCGGCCGACTTCGTCAATACCGATTAAGAATTGTATAGAAGGCATATAATGATTATACTATGACTATGAATCAGTTCACCCATCTCCATCTGCATTCACACTATTCCCTTTTGGCCGCTTTGCCGAAAATAGACGATTTGGTATCGGCCGCGAAAAAACACGGTATGGCTTCCTTGGCATTGACCGATAATGGAAATATGTATGGTACTATCGAATTTTACAAAACTTGCAAGAAAAAGGGTATCAAACCGATAATCGGCGTTGATTTTTATTTGGCGCAGAGAACGAGGCATGACAAGGAGGCTGGAATAGACAATCGCCGAAGCCGTTTGGTGCTTCTAGCCCAAAATGAAATCGGTTACAAAAATCTTTTACATTTGGTAACGGCTTCTCATTTAGAGGGCTTCTATTACAAGCCGAGAATAGACCGCGAACTTATGGAAAAATATAATGAGGGACTAATAGCGATTTCCCCGGCGTTTTCGGGAGATATGGCGAATTCGCTGAAAAGCCGAACAAAAGACAAAGCCGAAGAATTCGCGATTTTCTATAAGAAAGTATTCGGTGATCGCTTTTACATGGAAATTACCAAACATCCGGAAATAGATGGGCATGAAGCCAATATGAAAATACTTATTGAATTCGCTAGAAGTAAAAATATTCCACTGCTCGCGGCGCATGATGTTTTCTATATGAATCCCGATGACCGCGAAGCGCGAGATACTTTGCTTTTGGTCAATTCACATACCGATTCTTCCGACCGCGGTTCAGAAGACAATGAAGAAGATTTCTCTTTCATTCCACCTGAAAGAGCCGAGGAATTATTCAGGAATATACCGGAAGCATTAGAGAATAACAAAAAGGTCGCGAATATGTGCAACTTGGAACTTAGTCTTGGAAAATGGGTGTTCCCCGCTTATAAAGTCGAAAGTGGCAAATCGTATGATGATGAACTCCGGTATCTGGTATTCGAAGGATTCGCTCGAAGGAATATGGAGCAAAAAGAAGATATTCTAAAAAGAGCCGAGTATGAGCTGAATGTTATCAAGAAGAAAGGCTACGCGCCGTATTTCCTCGTTGTATCTGACCTGCTAAAATTCGCGCACGAAAATCACATCCTAACGACTATTAGAGGTTCGGTCGCCGGCTCACTCGTCACATACTTGGCGGGAATTACCAATGTAAATCCAATCGAATATAAACTCCCTTTCGAAAGATTTTTGAATCCAGAGAGACCGTCGGCGCCGGATATCGACATGGACTATGCCGATAACCGCCGAGACGAGATGATAGAGTATGTTCGGCAAAAATTCGGGAAAGATAATGTCGCGCAAATAGGCACATTCGGAACGATGATGGCTCGCGGTTCCGTGCGCGATACCGCCCGCGCCCTCGGCTTCCCCTTCGAGGCTGGAGACCTTATCTCAAAACTGATACCCATGGGTTCGCAAGGCTTTCCCATGACTCTTGACCGCGCCTTGGAAGATGTTCCGGAATTAACATCTCTCTACAATGAAAACGCCGACACGAAGAAAATCATAGATTTGGCAAGAAAAGTGGAAGGTTGCGCGCGCCATATTTCCGTTCACGCCGCCGGCGTCGTTATCGCGCCTAGGCCGCTCGTCGAATATACGCCGCTGCAATTTGACCCCAAAGGCGAAGGCAAGATTATCACTCAATACGATATGCATGCAATCGAAGATGCCGGGCTCTTAAAATTCGATTTCTTGGGAATTCGTAATCTCTCGATACTCGCGGATGCCGTAGAACGCGTAAATAAGATTGAACATATAACAATAGATATTGAAAATATACAGGTTGATGATGCTAAAACTTTTGAAATGCTGGCAAAAGGAGAAACGATTGGACTTTTCCAGTTGAATGGTTCAGGTATAACGCGCTTTCTTGTTGACTTGAAGCCGTCCACTATTCATGACATAAATGCCATGGTCGCCCTCTATCGCCCCGGTCCTATGGAAAGTATTCCGCAATATATTGAACGAAAACATGATTCTTCTAAAATAAAATATTTGGATCCGCGGCTAAAAGATATTTTGAATATGTCCTATGGCGTTATAACATATCAGGATGATGTTATGATGATTGCCATCAAACTCGCGGATTATTCATGGCTCGAAGCGGATAAATTGAGAAAAGCAATGGGTAAGAAGATACCGAAGGAAATGCAAGGTGAAAAAGATAAACTTTTGAAAGGTCTCGTGAAAAATGGCATGAATGAAAAAAAAGCGCTGGAAATGTGGAGACTTATCGAACCTTTTGCCGCTTATGGCTTCAACAAAGCGCATGCGGCAAGCTACGGTAAGGTCGCCTATCAAACAGCTTATATGAAGGCAAATTATCCGGAAATCTATATGTCTGCGGTTTTGACGGCTGAATCGGGTGATACTGATATGATCGCCGAGATTGTCAATGAATGTAAACGCATGGGTATTCCCGTTCTACCGCCGGATGTGAATGAGAGTTATAGTCAGTTTACTGTAATTAAAAATGAGACCGCTCCCATCGTTGATGCGGTCGCCCCGCCGCTTCTGGCGGGAGGAGCTCTCCCTCGCTCGCTTCGCTCCTCGGGAGACTCCTCCCACCCAAGCGACGGGGCGAATAACACGCCACATTACCGCATCCGATTCGGACTGGTGACAATCAAGAATTTCGGCCAAGGAACTTCCACGGCAATCATTGAAGAAAGAAAACGCGGAGGCAAATTCAAGTCACTTGCTGATTTTCTCGACAGAGTAAAAAATAAAAACATAAATAAGAAATCATTGGAATCACTCATTAAAGCCGGCGCGATGGATTGCTTCGGCGAGGATCGCGGAATAATGCTCGCTAATATCGAACTTCTGCTCGCCTATAATAAGGAGAGCGAGAAAAGAGACGCGAGCCAAGATTCCCTATTCGGCATGATGGCCGACGCTTCGAGCGTCCCAACACTTCGGCTGAATGAAGTGCCTAAGGCCGAAATGAAGGATAAACTCGCTTGGGAAAAAGATTTACTCGGTCTTTATATTTCCGGGCATCCTTTGGAAAAATATCGCGCGGTGATAGAGAAAAAAGATATTGATATCAAGAAGGCTTTGGAACGCAAGAAAGAGGGCGATTCGGTCATTCTCGGCGTTATCATAAACGAAGTCAGAACCGTTCAAACGAAAAATAACGAAACTATGGCTTTTGTCACGATTTCCGATTTCTCCGGCTCTTCGGAAGCAGTTGTTTTTCCGCGAGTTTATCGCGAATTCCGCGAACTGATTGCGTCCGACAAATGCTTGGCGATAAAAGCGACAATTAATAGCAGGAATGGCGATAAAGGTTTCTTAATTGAGAGAATGAAGGCACTGTAAAACTAGTGCCCTCTTCTCGAGGGGCTAACACTGTGTTAAAATACCCTCATGATATATGACCTGGCAATCATCGGCGGTGGACCAGCGGGGGTAGCCGCTGGCGTTTACGCGTCGCGCAAAAGATTGAAAACCGTGTTTATTACGAAAGATTGGAATAGCCAGAGTTCGGTTTCAGAAGGTATAGAGAACTGGATCGGCACGGTAAAGATTTCAGGGCTTGAATTGGCGCGGAATTTGGAAAATCATTTGAAAACTTATGCTGGTGAGTTCGTAAATATTCATGAAGGTGAAATGTGCCAAGAAGTGGCAAAAGATGAAGAGACCGGTAATTTCATCGTGAAGACGAATAAAGATGAATATAAAACTAAGACGGTTTTAGTAACGACTGGGAGCCATCGCCGTAAATTGGAAATCAAAGGCGCCGACAGGCTCGAACATAAGGGATTAACATACTGCGCTTCATGCGACGGGCCAATGTTCGCCGACCAAGATGTCATCGTCGTCGGTGGCGGAAACGCGGCCTTCGAAAGCGCGGCCCAGCTTCTGGCGTACTGCAAAAGCGTGACTCTGGTCAATAGGAGTGACAAATTCAGGGCTGATCCGAAAACTATTAAGGCTGTCTCCAATAATTCACATTTCAAAATTCTCTCGAATGCCGTACCAAAAGAAATAAAAGGCGGCAAATTCGTCAGCGGTTTCGCGTATACCGACAAGATTACCGGAAAAGATGTCGAGTTTAATGTTTCCGGTATTTTCGCGGAGATTGGTTCTATGCCGACAACTAATTTTGTGAAAGCTCTTGTTGATATGAACCAGTATGGGCATATTATCACAAACCCGAAGAATCAGCGCGCGTCAATTCCGGGTATTTGGGCGGCTGGGGATTGCACGGACGGTTTGTATC
>CAYIQG010000004.1:0-26682 GCA_964365535.1 uncultured Candidatus Saccharibacteria bacterium | reverse complement strand
ACTTCCTTTTGAAACTAGTTCTATTGCTCTTCGTCAGCTGATTGATTGTTGGCATTTTGATATAAGTACGCAAGGCGCAAGTACGCAGGTGGCAAGTATGAATTCTTCACCGATTTTGACTTGAGTTTGGCCTTGAATTGAATGTAGCCTGCCAAAAGCGATTACTCATTTTTGCCTAATAATTAACTTGTCCTTTAATTACTAATAGGACAGTGAAGTTAGGTTAGCATTGAAGAGAGACAAAAGCAAATTATGCACTATATATTCTCAAGAACTTCTACAAACTCCCCCGGCCTACCGTTGAGGTTAATATCGGGTTTACGATAATCATCTCGTGACCATACTAATTCCTTTCTGTCGTGTGACACATGAATTGTCCAAAAAGCCGTTGGAATTGTCTCTCTCGGTATGAAAACCTCAAATCGGATAGCATTCTTGCTTCCACGAAAATAATCTACTCGTTCAAAGCCCTTCCTTTTTGCCATCTCCTTAACAGCTCGAACATAACTATTAAGCTGATATTGTCCTAGTTTGGGCATAGCATGTTGGACCGTCTATCTTACCTTGATTTATAAGAGCTTGGAATGCTAGATGATTAAATACATCTTTATCCTCTGAATCAGAAAGCGCCTTTTTCTTAAGATGATCGGGATAATCATATTTTTTCAACCCTTCTTCGTAGACTTCGACCATTTCTTCTAGAGCATTTTGAGCCTGCTTCTTTGTTTCCGCTTCAGTAGTTATATCATAAGGAAACACAAAACCTCTCCATTGTCCTGTTTTTAGTTTATATGTCACCAAAATCGAAGAAAAATCGACTTCAATTGGCTTTTGTATTGTTTTAATGGCTGTTTTCATAGACTTTAATTATAGCATGCTCGTCAAGCAGTAAATACTACATTATATGTTAATTCGGCAAAGTCAAGCGAATTTATTTATTTAAGAAATTTGTCGACTTCATCTATAAAGTCGTATATTAGATTATTTGAGATAATCACCCCCATACTTTCATAATCATCCCCACTAACCATTGATGGTATCCCAATTCTGCAACCATACTGGTCAACAGCAAGACCACCAGAGTTTCCATGGCTAATTTTTGCGGAGGTCATTATATATCCATATTTGGGGAGCAGACTACTTACAATGCCGTCTGTAATTGTGAGTGTATATCCACCACTGATTGATGGATAACCATAGATACGAACAGGTTCGCCTAACTTTACATCTTCATTCTTACAGTATTTATCACTATCATAAGCTGGAAATTCCTTAGGATATACTCCGTATGCCTTATTCTCTTCTTCATCATAATACACATCATCTATTTGAATGAAAGCTAGATCATACTCCTCACTGATACTAGGAATCACTAATGGTTTTGCATAATACATTTCCTTTGAACCGCCTGTTGTTGGATCTGGAAGAATAACTAGACAGCTTTTCTCATTAAGACTTTCATTTTTACCTCGGGGAATTATGTGTGCATTTGTAAGTACAAGCCCATCTGTTGTAATAATAGTACCTGAACCACCAGACCCCTGACTATCACTGTCTGTTCCGTTGGCTCCTTCACAAAATATATTCACAACGGCAGAAGCAATATCTTTCTGTGTTTTTTCAGTCGTCAGTATATTAGATCCTTCATTGGAATAGATTAAATATATAGTTAGTGTTATTAACAATAAAAGTAATATGCCACCTATAATTACTATCTTCATGGTAAAAAAATGTCTCTTTTTAACAATTTGAGGCATCGAATTTTCTCTTCCACACTTTGTGCAGAATTTTATACCATCTTTTATTTCGTTGCCACAATTATTACAAAACATATTTTATTTTGTTACAGTTGCTGTACCACATTTTCCACAGAACTTCGATTCTTCTATAACATTATTTCCACAATTTGCGCAATAGCTAAGATTGGTTTTATCTTCACTCACAGCTTTCGTCTCTGTAATCTTCTCTTGAACATTCTCAGATGACCCGCTATTAAGCTGGTTTAGTCGTGCACAGTATTCCTCTTGACTGATCTTACCATCTACAATAAGTTGATTTACCTCAGCCAGAGGCTTTATTTCATTGATCTGTTTCTGATTTAATACAAGACCATATTTGCAAATTGGGCAAGATAAGTGATATTTAATCTCATATGGAATGATGGGAATAAAAAATATCGTAAACCAAGTTATAATCCTTGTCAGGACCCAATATTGCTCGTTATTACAATGACTACAAAGGTTCTTGAACGCTGGACCAAAGTCCTTTAATGTTTGGAAACCCCAACCAAAGATAATCATATAATTAGAATAATTTCTTAAACTCTTTTTTCCATTCTGGTTTTCGACCTATTGATATATAAAGCACCGAAATCTTTATCAATCGAGCTATAATTATGTAAATTACTAGAGTAAGTAAACAATACCAGAAAGCAGATCCGCTTGTATCTGTAACGGTGTATGGTCTTGAAAAGTAATTATACGAAGAACTATTTTCACTCCAAACTAACGGTATAATTCCAAGAAGTGGAACATATAAAAGTATATAAATAACTTTAAGAAGTCTATACCACCATTTGTCATTTAGCGTTAAGGCCGGCTGTTTTATAGCTGTTGTTTTTGTTTGAGCAGAAAAAACCAATTGTCCACATTTTGTACAAAATTTATACGATATATCTAATTTATTACCACAATGTTCACAGAACATAAAATTAATTATTATTTATATAATCATAGACCTCTTGTGAAATCTCAACTTTCCCACTAGCAATAGCCTTGCGTAAGTAAATCTTTGCATTTACTGAATCTCCATTTCGAGCATACGCTAAACCTAAAATGTATGCAGTGTTAGAATCTTTATCTATAGTTAAGCTACTTAAAATTGAAATTGCTTGAGGGTAATCCTCATTAAAATAATAAGCGAGACCGAGATTTTGCTTAACTGTTTGTAAATCACTTAATTGCACCGCTCTTTGAGCATATTGAACAGCTTTTTTGTAATCAACATACTGTGGTGCAACATTATCTGGATCTATATAGAAGAGAGCAAGGGCATTGTTTATCTGAAATTTATTAGGATCGAGCTCGTACGCTTTATTATATGCAAGAAGTGCTGAATTTGGCTTACCCTCAAGCATAGCTATTTCTCCAGAAATCAAATAATAATCAACAGAGCCACTACTTGCCAAAGATAAAGCTTGTCTAAAAGAGTTTAATGCCTGATCATTCTGCCCCTCCGTTGAATAAACATAAGCGAGATTCTTTAATGTACTTATTTTTGTATCATTAGTGACAGCATCGTTCGAGGCTTGTTGAAATTGGGTGATTGCTTGTTCGCTGTTTCCTGAATCAAAATTTGATATGGCATTATTATTCTTCTCAATAGCAGTGTCATCTTGAGAACTATATACACCCCACCCAATTAGTGCTACAACGATAATAATAGCGATAATTCTTCCTGCACTCCAAGATGATTCTCTTGGAATCTTTGAAAAGTTTGGTACAGCATGTGTTGGACTCACATTTTCTGGTTTAGAAAATCCATTACCACAATTAGTGCAGAATCTTTTTGTACCATCTGAATTATTACCGCACTTTTTACAATACATATTATTTTGACATATTATTATTCTTTCCACATTTAGAACAGAATTTCACCGTACTTTCCTGCTTAGTACCGCATTCTGCACAATAGGTAACTGAATGCTGATCTTTAATTTCTGATTCCTGTCTTTTTTTAGAGCTTCGACTCCCTTCAACAATTGATGCGATAATAAAACATGCACCAAAAATACTGAGCAAATCTCCAAGAAAAGCATCACTTGCCAAAACACCACGTATCATTAAAAGTGCGATACCAAATATTAACCACATCCACCATTTATTTTGTTTTTTTGTATTCATTTTAATATCTTTGTTCTTGAGCTTGTTTTGCTTTTTCACGCGCAGTATTCAACGAGACAAGAACAACTGAAGAGAGAATTCCAATTAAAGCTATTCCTAGAAGAATCCAAATGATTATCATTATTGGACTTTTTGCACCCCCTCTTTGCCCAGTAAAGACCCCTTCTTTGTTCTTGACTCCCAAAAATGTTGACTTACACTTCGGACATCTATATTTATTAGTTGCAACAAAATAAATGATGGTGATCAATGGGGCAAATAAAACGCAGAGCCACGCTAAAATCATAGCACTTATCGATCTAGCGGATTCTCCTGTGCCAATATACCCACAGTTTCCACATTTTACTATCACTTCCGATTTTATCACCACAGGATTTCTACTATTAACTGAAGATGAACTTGTTTGAGGGGTTGTTGTTGAAATTACCTTGCCACAGCTCTGGCAAAATAATGCTTCACCTTCAACTTTAGTTCCACAGTGTTCACAAAACATATAATTCAAAATCTTAACTACAATAATACCATTATATACACGATTCAGCAATATGAAATTTCTGATTGGAAAATATTAATACTCCATTGAGTATATATTGCAAGATAGAATAGAATAAGATTACAGAAATACTCTAAGAAATTTTTGAAAACCTCAAAAATTAATGCCACTTAATACTCGAAAAATCCACGGGATGACTGGTGAAATAAATTTCCATAAAACAAATATAACAATAACGATAAAAATGGGTGCATTTTGTTCCATGACTATTCGAGTACGACCATACTGATTCGGTAAAATCGAAAATAGAAGCTTCGAACCATCAAGCGGTGGTAGCGGAATGAGGTTGAAAATAGCCAGAACTATATTAATGATGACTATATACGCGGTGACCTCGAGAAAAGGTGTTAAGGTTGTCATTCCCACGGAAGCAAAACGAATAATCGTGCCGAATATGAGAGCAATCAAAAGGTTGGAAAGCGGTCCGGCAAGGGCGATGAGGAATTCGCCTTGACGCTTATTCTTCAAATTGTAGGGATTGTAAGGCACCGGTTTTGCCCAACCGAATGTGAAGCCCGCTAAAGAAGTGATGAGTGGAACGACAATGGAGCCGACTGGGTCAATATGCTTCAAAGGATTCATGGTCAATCTCCCTTGCAATCGCGCCGTTGGGTCACCCAGCAAATCAGCGACATAACCATGAGAAACTTCATGAATGATTACGGATATTATTAGGATTGCGATTGAGAGGATGGTAAACATTGATTTATCTTAAATTCACATTTTTCATTTTGATTTTTTGCTTTTTCAATTACTTAATGATACCATACCACAACTATGGCTAAGATATGCGCAATAACCAAGAGAGGTTCAGTTTCCGGCGGTCGTTATTCGAACCGAACCCGCGCCACCCAATTCAATCCTTGCGGCGTTGTTCGCCGTTATCCGAATCTTCAGAAAAAGCGCATTTATGTCCCGGAATTGAAAAAAACGGTCAATATTATCGTATCTGCCAGAGGACTGCGCACGATAGAGAAGAATGGTCCTTACAAGGCGCTCAAGAAAGCGGGAATTATTTAATTCCGGGATGTCGGACATCCCTATTCTCCAATCTCCAATAGTGAACCATTCGAAATGATTTTAATGGTTCCTTTTTCTTTTAAGTTAAATCTGTGATCGTCTAACAGATAAAATAATGAATCTACTTTTTCGTCTTTTGATATCGCCGACTTCGGATTTGAGCTGGTTAATGATTTCAAATAAATTAAATTTTTCGGTTTCAATTTACTCATAAGTTCGGTTGCAAGGTTGTCTGGAGAAGCATTGTTGAATATGATTAATACGTCAGCCGATCCCAAGCCGACACTTCCCGTAGAGAGCCTTAGCGGAGCGGAGCGATTAATGGCTCTCGGAGGGAATGTGTCGGCGATGGGAGCGGTACCTGATGCGATGAACTTTTGGATTTTGGATGTTACATTATTCAGAAGCATTATTGAATTCTTACCGTATGAAATATTCATGACAAGTTGTGGCGCGCTGGCCTTCGAGTATTTGAACGACTCTGATGCCGTCGGGAATAGGAAATTGAATGAAACGGAATCGAATTCAACCTTATCGCCTTCTTTGACTTGTTCAATTCTAATTCCCTTTTCCTTTATCATATCTAGAAAAACCGAATATATCTGGTCTGTTGTAGTCGACAGTCCGAGTGATTCCAAGGTGATTGCCGGCAAAATGACTTTATCAACCGAATACCTTTTTAGAATATCTATAAGTCCCGACACATTATTGCCATTTGTATCCGTTGCGATAATAGTGTCAATTTTCCTTGAATAGAATGGTAAAATCTTCGTCAATTGGCGTATTATTCCCGAATTCGCACCGCCATTTATGAGAATCCGCTTATCATTCGGCGTGCGGATGAAAGTCGCTTCATTACTTTTTAGATCAAAAACATATATTTCCAGAACCTTCGTCCTATCCCATTCTTGCCAAGCAAAACCGAAAATAAAACCAGCCGAAGCCAACAAGATAAAAAGATAAACAAATGATTTTGAAAGAGTTTTTGTCGGCATGTGATTTATCCGCATAGGAATAGTATGGCGTTTGCGTCAAAATAAGCGAGAAAATGGTACTATTACTGAAGGTCACTACTAACATTATCGGAAATAACCAATAAAACTATGACTATATATGATGTATACAAATTTAATATTCCAATTCTGAAAGGAATATCAGCCAAGAATGTTGAGGAGCATCTAAAACTTTACGCCGGTTATGTGAAAAATGCCAATCTTGTTCTAGGAAAAATTGAAGAATTAAAAAAAGATTCTGACCCTTCCATGCCAAAAGGACAAATAAACGCGTATTTGCTCGGCGAACTCACGCGCAGATTTAGCTTCGAATATAATGGCATGCGAAATCATGAAGTATATTTTCGTCAGTTTGAAGGCGGCGCGAAGGCGCTTTCCGCTTCAAGCCCGCTCAAAAAAGCCATCGAAAAAGAATGGGGTTTATTCGACGGCTGGCTACAAAGTTTCAAGAGTTTTGCGATGACGCGCGGTATCGGCTGGGCAATGCTTTGGTACGATTCTCGCGACGACCATATGCTAATGTCTTGGATTGACGAACAACATTTGGGCCAACTGAACGGCTGCGACACTATTCTCGCGTTAGATATGTGGGAACATTCATATATCACAGATTATCAACCATCCGGCAAGAAACAATACATCGAGGATTTCTTTACTAACTTGAATTGGGAGGCGGTAGAGAAGAGAATGAAAAAAATGTAAAAATCTCCTTTCTCCAGTAAATTAACACAAACATCGCGTAAAACCCCGCGACCCACCATCCTGAAAACTGCGGAATATATAGGGCGGCGAACGGAAGCCTGGCAAAATGTTCAACTACGAACAGCTCGTAGGAAAGCAGGAAATGCGCGACCCAGCCGATAATTTGTGAAAGTGGAAATGAAATGAAACCGACCGCGCCAGTTAGGAAAACAAAAAGCATGGTGACGGGAATAAATGGCAAGATTAGGATATTAACGATTACACCGATGATAGAAATCTGCCCCATCATATAGAGGATAAGAGGTGAAACGAATATTTGTGTAGCGAATGTGGTAGCGATGGTACCACGCAAGCTGAATCTTTCCGGAATGAATGTTAGGTGATTTTCTATTGGTTTCGCGAGTAAGATAAGGCCGAGCGTGGCAATAAATGAGAGCTGGAATGATGGGTCATGCAAAAGAATACTCGGATTTTGAATAAGCATGAGTAGTCCGGCAAATCCGAGAGCGCGTACGACATTGTAATCTCGGCGAATCAGGTCAGCAGAAAGAGCAACCCCAGACATGAAACAAGAACGCACCACCGTCGCTCCTCCGCCGACTAAAATACCGAATAATGTTATGCCGGCCCCGCCGATCGTAATTCCCCAAACTCTCGGCAAGAATGAAAGCATCCGGCGCAAAGCATCGGCGACTATTGTTATATTGAATCCAGATAATACAACTACATGTATGAGTCCGACAATCCTGAAATCATTCAATAAATCTTTTCCAAGCGCGCTTTTTTCTCCGACCACTAGCCCCGCCGCCAAAGCCGCATGCGGCTCGCCCAAGACTATTTCCAAATTATTCACAAAACCTCTTTTAAGTCTAAATAATATTGAACTAATAGAATTTCCTTTTTTCTCTTCGGAATTCGAAATAACTTTCGCGCTTTTTATCTCATAATAAATATCATCTTTCGCCAGATAGCCCTTATAATCGAATGCTCTACCGGTACCGCTCTTGAAATTAAACGGCTCATTCAATTTTCCGGAAAAACTTACATCGTTGCCATAAGTAAATCGCGGATATAATTTTGTCTTCATTCTTATAAGTATTCCGCTTGGGCATGACTTATTCCCAAATAACAACTCATCTGCTTGCACGACAATCGTCTGTCCACTTTCCGTAAAAGTAGATTCTTCGGTGACAATTCCGTTGCCATTTACGGTTTGTTTGAGGCAATCGCCGATATTAGACGTTATGTTAGACAGAGAAAACACGAACCGCGCGAGTGCCACGGCAATAAAAAGCGACCAGAAGATATAAACTCCCCTTTTCATTGGAAGTTATTCTATCTATTGAGTAATGAAATCCAGATAAAGAAAGTATGAAATTCTGATAAAAAAATAATGAAAAAAGGATAAAAAATGTATGAAAAAGTTATGAATTTACTTCAAGAATATTGGGAATATTATATTTCTCCAGAGAATCGTCGAATAATTTGACTGGCTCACTGTCGGCAAACGCCGTCGCTATTCCATCACATCTTTCATTGCCGGCAATACCGGCATGGCCGCTTATATGAAACCAATCAACAGTCCGAATGGAAGTCAAAGCATCGAGTTTCATCCATAAATCTTTATTTAAAACTTCTTCTTTTGTCTTTGTCAGCCAATTATTCCGCTTCCAACCATTCCTCTTCCATCCCTTAACCCATTTCGTTATTCCGTTTATTAGATAAGATGAATCGGTGTAAAGCACAACTTCCGCTTCTTTTGGAGTCTTTTTCAAGGCCTTAATTGCCGCCGTCATTTCCATTCTATTATTTGTCGTCATCCTCTCTCTACCACCAAGCTCAAGCACTTTCTGACTATCAACGATGATAGCCGCCCAGCCGCCTCGACCAGGGTTGCCTCTACACGCGCCGTCGGTGAAAACTGTTATTTTATTATTCATATATATTATGTGTACCTACCTGAAAGAATTTTACCGTGTTCTCTCCAACAAAATTAAAAATAATACGATATGAATAGTTTACGGAAAAAGCATAGTAACCTTCAAATCTACCGGATAATTTATGGGTCTTTAATCTTGAATCAAAAGGATTATCCCTAAATATGATTTCCCTTTCTTCTGCAAGATCTTGAATGAAATTATCCAATCTCTTGTACTGTTTCAGGAATTTTGAATGGTAGAGAATCTTCATATCCCGCCATTTTACTCTTTATCTCAAATCTTTCAATGATTCTAGTACCTTCCAGTTTTTCCCTTTTGCGAAATCAGCCTCCGACTTTTTCAAGTCTCGCAACAATTGCTCTGTCTTCCACAACCTCCACAAATATCGAAAGAATTCGCTAGTCGAAGCGAAATGGCCGGCTTTTACTTCTTTCCTGACTTCCCTGGCAAGCGCCAATGGCAATGAAATGTTTAGTATTGAACGCATATGTGTCTTTTTTTATTGTCTTTATTATATTTATACTGTAATACAATGTATTACACATCTATGTTACCAATATATGAATAATAAAGCAATCACATTATAGTCATTGAAAATAGAATAGTTAAAAAACTTCCCCGTGGGGAAGTGTGAGCAATTAAAGCATAGATGATTTGTTGACCATCAACGCGGTTCTTGACCGACGAAATGATTACCAATTATGCTCAATGCTATAAAAGAAGATGAAACATCATCTGTAGCAAGTGGATCTTGCTGTGCCAGATAATCTCTTTCGGCTTCTTCGATAATACTGCTCGGATGCGTCTCAAACTCAATCTTCTCAAATTGAGACTTAAGATCTTCTACAAGCTGTGGTGATCTATTCATACAGGGCCTTTCCGTAATTTAGATTAACATTTACTACCCTCAACTTCAACTCCGGCTCTCTCCGAAATACCGATTTTTCGAGCGAGGCGATTAAATCAATCAGCTTACCGGTTTGAATCGTCTTTGCCCACTCACTCTCCGCGCCGAAGAATGAAATCGCGGAAATTTTTTCGTCATTCTGCTTTTTGAAAACTATTTCAACATGCTCATTCCTTTTTCCAAACTTGCGTATTGAAGCCGGCACTATATTCTTGAATAGGAAAACCGGCTTCGGATTTCCCTTTCCGAACGGAGCGAGCTTATCTATGTCTTTAAATAGATCCCAATTAACAGAATCCAGCGTCAATTCCGCGTCAATTATATTTTCTTCTTGCGTTTCATTTTGTCCGCCAGCTGACGGATTGAGATTTGATTTTTGATTTTTCAAAAATGCCTCATTCAAATGTCTGTCCAAAAAATGTATCTGTTCATTACTGACCGCGAATCCGCCAGAATGTTTATGTCCTCCCATTTGCGTGAATATTCCTTCCGGTACCGCGCGCATTATTTCCATAATATTCGCCCGCCCTTCCGATCTGCAAGAACCTTTTATGACATTGTCGCCGTCGCGCCCCCATAGGAAAAATGGGCGATTGAATTCTTGCGCGCAGGTGTTGGCGACTAATCCAAGTAAGGATGGACGCCACGCGGGATTTCCGAGGACGATCACATCCGGCAATGTATTAATTTCATCAACAAACACTGTGTCGCTTCTGTCGTTCGCAGTCTCTCCCTTCCGCCGCTTCGCGTCTTCGGGAGAGACTGACTCACGACTGCGCGACACGGCTGACGCCAAACTGTTATTCGCCCCGCCACTTGGGTGGGAGGAGTCTCTCGAGGAGGAGCGAAGCGATGAGCGAGGGAGAGCTCCTCCCGCCAGAAGTGGCGGGGCGGTCAATGTTAAACTTCCATATCTTTCCTTAATAACCTTTTTCACCTCCTTCACCAGCGCCGCCACTACGCCTTTACGCTCATTATTTATGCCGTCCAAATGGTCGGCGAAATATTTCGCGTCCGTGTCATTATCCGCGGATAAAAGTTTGAAAGCATCCATTGGCACACCCATTCTCGATGCCGCGTTTATTCTGGGAGTTATCATAAAACCGATATCATCTTCAGTTAAATTATTTTGATTTATTCTCAATTTTTCAAACAATTTCTTCAACCCTTTCCTCTGGCTTTTTCGCAAAACCGACATGCCATAATACGCGAAAACTCTATTTTCTCCCGTTAATGAAACCATGTCCGACAATGTCGCGATACCGACCATATCGAGAAACCATTTCTCATGCCCTTCTTTCAGACCAAACCTGTCTTTTTCGAGAATCGCTTGAATAAGTTTATACGCCACCGCCGAACCGCAGATATTTTTGTCGGGATATTCGCAGTCTATTTGCTTGTGGTCAACTATCGCGAACGCCTGTGGTAATTTTTTAGGCGGTTCATGATGGTCGGTAATTATCACATCTATTTTCAATTCGTTCGCGCGCGCGACCGCCTCAATATCAGAAATACCGCAATCAATTGTAACTAAGAGTTTTACGCCTTCGCCAGCCAATTGTTCGACTGCTTCCACATTCAAGCCGAAACCTTCGTCGTGGCGATGCGGAATATAAATAGAGAAATTCTCGAAGCCAATTCTCGTAAATAAATCGTGGAAAATCACCGCGCCGGGAATACCATCGGCGTCATAGTCGGCGTAAATTACGGCTCGTTCATTGTTTTTTATAGCTTGAATGATACGCTCCGTCGCCTTTTCCGCGTCTTTCAATAGGAATGGGTCATGAATATCGCGAGTATAATCAGGATTCAAAAATTTATTCGCGTCTTCCCTATTCAAAATACCTCTATGAAAAAGCAAATGCGCCAATAATGGCGAATATTCAGCCAATTTCGCTTGTTCTTCATTCGAAAGTTGTCGCTTGATTGAGTGATTCACGGGGTGAAGTATAGCATGCTAACCCCAAAATTTGACTTGTTATGACAAAAGTGTAATGTTAGGTCAGAAAAAGAAAGGAACAGCACATGAAAAAACCAATAAGTTTCTCGCGGAGCGCAAGTGACTTCAAGCGAGCGAAAATCCGCAAAGAAGAACGGAAAAAGCAATCGGAGATTCTGGCTCAAGAACAAGCTCAGTGGGCGCAAGCCAAGATGAAAAAGATCTATGATGCCCTGCTGATAAAAGCATTGGCCAACCTACGGGAAGTCATGCAAAGTGATAAGGACTTCCGTGATTACCTTGTTCGACTATTTGGAACGAATTTCGCGCGGTTCTTTGACGACCGATCTGGCGCATGCGGATTCCCGGTACCACCGCTCAAATGGAAGAAAGAAAAACTTTCAGAGCTCATACCCGGCGTGAAATGCAAGGTGGAAAGTCTTATCGGCACGACAGAAGATTACAAAGTGCCTATTTCAGTCCTCGTTCTTTACGGGGAATATGAATCGAAACAAGGAGAAGTTTCCACTCGAGAAGTAGCGGATGGAGAAAGTAATAGTCAAAATCGTCCCGTATTGGCTCTTACCGCGCTTCGTAGCTGGGGCTTTGGCAAACCGGAGATTGACCAGTTGGGTAACTTCCAACTGGTGATTATCGATGAGCAATACGAGAGTCAACTGGACATGACAACCTATTCTTGGTATTCGTCAGTCTCGGTCGACCCAGGCTTTGAGAGTACGCTACGGAAGCTAACAACGCCAAAAACAACCTTCGAATATTTCCTGAAAAGATTTGGTTCCTTGACTATTCCGTAAGAACATTGGGGGTTAATCCCCCACCACCCCCGCCAATCGTGATTCAAGCCATAACTTGGGTCACGCTTGGCGGGGATTTTTTATGATACATAACCGAAATTACACTTTATTTAGCAATAATATATAATATATCCATGCAAAACTGCGTTTTCTGCAAAATCGTAAAAAAAGAAATTCCCGCTAATATCGTCTATGAGGACGAAAACTTCATTGGCTTTCTCGACATTCATCCGCACACGCCCGGCCATGTTCAAGTCATTCCCAAGAAACATTATCGCTGGGTTTGGGACATGCCGATCGATAAGAAAGTATCCCCAAACTTGGGAAGCTATTTCGAAACCGTTGCCAAAATCGCGCACGCGCAACAAAAAGCTTTCAATACCGATTGGGTGTTAAGTAAAATAGTCGGCGATGAAATACCGCACGCGCATATTTGGGTTTTTCCGAATAGTGAAGTGAAAGATGATAAAAACGATTTTGAGGGAAATAAAAAGAAAATTATTGAAAGTTTAAAATAAAAAAGAACACCGTCGTTTGAGGGTGTTCTGTGTTTTGCCTTTCGCGCATCGTGCTCAAGCGAAAGTTATTGGATCGGGATCAGGGTGTTCCCGCTCAAAATCTGCTCGCGCTTTTTCCATAGCTTGCTGACGAGCGGCATCGTGAAGTGCCTTTTCGAGAGTCTTTTGTTCTTTCTGAACTTTTTTCTTTTTATACTCCTCGAGTGAAATGAATTTTTCCCGTTCTATTTCATCACGCATCTTCTTCGATATGAATACTCTTGTTGATGGTGACCTTGTCAAAGAATATTGCACACGATAAAGTAGGTCAGACAATTTTGCGATCTCACATTCAGGATGAATGCGCGCCGCAGTGTAACCTCCGCAAACCGGACATTGTGTTATATGTGCCATACAATCCTTTCTGAAGGTTTTATAGCATTTATAGCGTAAATTTACAACCTATTGAACAATAAAAGCAAATCAATCTCCTGTTACAGAATTATCAAGCGCCTCAATCCCCGGCAATGTTCCTTTTGCCAAGAAATTTAACATCGCGCCCCCGCCCGTTGAAACGAAAGTGAATTGATTTTCTATATCGAGCTCGGCTGTTGCCGCTACCGTATCTCCCCCACCCACGATTGAGACTGCGCCGTTTTTTGATGTTGCCTCGCCGATCATCTTTGCCAATTCCAAAGTTGGATTCTTAAATCCATTTTCATACATGCCAAGCGGGCCATTCCAGAGAATAAATTTCGCCTGATTTATCTTTTCTCTTAATATTTCCAATGTTCTTGGACCGCTATCCATTATTTTGTCATCTTTTGACAAACTCTCCGGTGACATAATTTCATTATTCTGATTAGTAATATCAATAGGGATGAACAATTTTGCATTCTTTAAGAACCTAGATAAATTAAAATTACTCTCTGAAACTAATGATTGCCCGATTTCATATCCTTTTTCCTTGAAAAAATCGCTTGCCAGAGCGCCGCCGACAAAAATTATATCCGCGATATTCATGAATTTCTCCAATAATGGAATCTTGGTCTCAAATTTCGCTCCACCCAGAATAAATAGTAATGGATGAAAAGGTTCAAACGCGCGGGATAGATTTAACACTTCTTTTTCGAACTGAAAACCGGCGTAACTTGGCAAGAATTTTGGAATACCCCCGATGGACGCGTGTTCCCTATGTGAACATGAGAATGCCTCATTCACGAAAATATCGCCGAGCGAAGCCAGCTCTTTCGCGAACTTCGTGTCATTCTTCTTTTCACCCTCGGAGAAACGAAGATTTTCGAGTAGCGCCACGCCACCGTTCGATAATTCATTTTCAATAAACTCATGAGCATTCTTGAGATTTTGAATAAATATCGTGGCCACGCCTAGTTTATTCAAATGATCTGCAACTGGTTTTAATGAGATATTTTCTCCTTCATTTGTCTCGATATGACTAATTAAAATCACTTTCGCGCCTTTTGATTGCAAGAATTTAATAGTCGGCACAACCGCGCGGATGCGAAAATCATCAGTGATAACACCACCTTTAATGGGAACATTGAAATCAACGCGCATCAGAATCCGTGCGCCTTCGAAATATTCGATATCTCTTATAGTTTTCATGGATTTAATTATAGCAGAAACAAGTGGCGCAAGTGTGTTCTTTTTTGTGTCCGAGAATTTTGTCTGAATGGAGTATAAATTGTTAGAAATTTTGGCTCCACCGTTAGGAGCCAAAATTTATTGCAATTTAACGACATGAGTCTCGCAGGACACAAAAAAAGAACACACTTGCGCCACTTGTTTCTGCGTACCATTAAACTGCGTCAACCGCTTTTAACAGCTCAACAAACCCCGACACATTCACGCTTTCACGGCCTACCAATAAACCGTCAACCTTGCCAACTGTAATAATGAGGACGGCGTTTCGGAAGTTGACAGAACCACCATAGAGCACTTTCACTTTGAGACCATTATCAACGCCGAAAACATCGGAGAAAACTTTCTTGACAAAAAGAGACATTTCATATACCTGTTCTGGGGGCATTGCCTCTTTCGCGCCAATCGCCCAAATCGGTTCATAAGCGATAACAATATCCCCGACATACTTCTTTGGAATATCCATGAAACTATTCTTGACCTGATTCTTCAAATCTTCAAGATAAATCCCTCCTTCATCGCGGGCCGCTTCTCCGACGCAAACGACGGCGACCATTCCGGCATCAAGCACAGCCTTCATCCGTTTTGATACTATCGCGTCAGTATCCCCCTGCTTGCGCTGTTCAGAATGTCCAACAATCACATATTCGCAACCGAGACCACGAAGCATTGGCGCGCTCACTTCCCCTGTGAATGGACCGCTACTTTCTTCGTACGAAACCATCTGAGCTCCAATATGGAAATTCTTTATCGCTTTTTTTGGCGAACAACCGGCAATAAAAGGAGATGGCGGGCATATTACCGCTTCTGCCTTGGTCAAATCCGGCGCTACCCTCTTTATTCGTCTCGCGATTTTACGCGCTTCAACCAGCGTAATAGGATTCATTTTCCAATTGCCAATGATTAGCCGTTTTGAATTCATGACACTTATTATACCAAATTCTCATCACTCATTCACTTCCTGCCATGAAATCGTCTGGTACTGGTCCGATGTCAGCGGGAATGACGGCGGCGGGGAATAAAGCAAGCTACTGTCGTAGATAATATTGCGCAATGTATAGCCAGTACCATCGGTATAAGCGAAACCATATCTTACACTAGTAGCAATCATGCCATATAAAGTAATCGACGCTCGTTGATAACTATTACCACAATGTGATGAATAATAATACCGCCCTACGCGGCCATTTTGCGCCACTAAGGCCGCGTCAATGCGCAAATCATTGGCGCTATCATAACCAACATTAAAGTTGCCTTGGGCAACTAGAGAAATAACATCCGTACCATCATAATTCGTGTATTTCAGATTATTATTAACAGTGATATTTTTCCTCGTTGTCGGATTGTCCGGGAATTGCCCAGCGGCAATAGTTATACGCGCGGTCGCGATTTGTCCATCAATCCAAATATTATCTTCCAAGAAGACTATTCCATTCGCCGGAAAAGAATAATTCGCGACGAATTGTTCTGTACTAATACTCCATTTACCCCAATTGGCTTGTCCATTGTTACGACTCGAACAATTACTAGATGCAGACTGCAATGACCTTACCGTGTACAAATCGAAAGTATCATCTATTTTAAGAACAATATGATACCCCTGATACCCCGATGCCGCGAAATACCGCCCGCCGTCTTGCGCGGAGGTCTTCATTTGCGACAAATTGACCGTGAGTCCGGTAAAATCGAAAACCGGCACGGGAAACTGCCTGCCCGCCATAAAAACATCGGGACGGCTTGGCACGGCGGAAGGCGGGTTCGGGTCAGCGGGACTATCTGTGGTATAGACGCCGAATTTCTGTTGCGAAGTCCCGTCATCGGGGTCGTCATAGGTTGATTTCGCGCTTGAAACAAGATTATGAGCCACACCGTCAAATCGGATGCCGCCATTGGATTGAACGGGGCCGAAAACTTCCGTACCCGCGCCAAAGCGCATATTATCATTGGCGACAACGGCGAATTTTGCCAATGACGGTATAGCCATTGTCGCCAGAATTGTTCTGGAAGTTGTCGAGTTTGTTGAATCGGAATAAACCGCGCCCTCTGACCTTACTTTGACTATAGTTGAGCCGATCGGCGGAGGCGTAATCGTTAAAATAAATTGACCAATAACATTACTTCCCGCGTCTTTGACATCATGAGTAAATGGCCCATTTCCCGTACCAGTACCATCGGAATAGTCCGTCGCCGCGTGGGCCAGATGCCAACGGTAATAGTCAATTCCCGCCTCGGCATTTTGGAAGGCTTGTTCTCGGAGAACCATTAGGCGCGTCGTCTTCAAGACCAAAGCTCCCCAATTCACCAAAGCAATAGTCACTGTAATGGCAATAGCGGCGAAAATTATCACATTTATAAGAATAATACCCTGTCTCGAAGAATAAATAGATTTAAGATTTGAACTTTGTCCGACTGTCGGCGAATTGAACTTTGAGATTTTATGAGTCATATATTATCTTTTATATTTCGTAACGAAACTTGGGTTGTGTATATTATGGGTAGAGGCGATTTCTTTGGGTCGGAATCAATCATGATGTTTATCCTAACAAGTCTTATCGTGTAAATCGTCAAAGGATATGTTAATGGCTGTCCATTGCCATCATATGAACCATCGAAATATTCGAAAAGCGCCGAAGATGTGGCATTCCTGACACCGCTAGCGATAATATTTTTATTCTCATTGGCCGGATTATAAGTCGGCGGGGACCCCGAGGATACGATAATTCCGCGATACAATGTCGTCGACGCGATATAATAACGAATCTGTTCTTTTGCGCCATCGCCTTCTATATCAGAATGAAATGTAAGAGAGCTCGTGGCGGCGAACAAAATAGGATATGAACCATTTGCCGATGGCGACATCGTGCGCAATTCTTTGCTCATATACTTCAAAATATTCGTGGCGTCCTGAACATTCGTGAGCGCGACTTGCGAATAGCGATTGTAGTCGAGGACATTATACTGGAAAGTCGCGACCGCGGCCATGACGATAACTAGAATAGAAACGGCAACAAGTATTTCAACAAGGGTCATGCCTCGTCTCTCTCTATTCGAAATATGATTTATAAAATATGATTTATTAAACATTTCTTTACTACGGACTCAAAAGGATCTGTGATTCTTGCCAACTAGTTCCAATTTCAACCGAAATAGTATAAGTAGAATAACCGGCTTTGGATACTTCTAGCGTGTAATTTCCCGCTGATAACCCGGTGAAAATAACTTGTCCGGGGGGAACGCAGTCTGATGTGTAAGTAAAGGCGATATCAGAAATACTTGGCGTGACAGTCGCGGTTTGCGTGGAAAGATAAACGCGATATCTAGCATATTTATCGCCATTATGCGTGGAACTTAAAGAAGAATTGGATGATAGATAATAACTTGTGTCATTGCCATCCGGTCCTTTGAAAGCCCAAGTCGTAGTTGGCGTAATCGTGGCATTCGTGGCGAACTGAAAGCGCGCGCTATCCACGCCAGCGAGAATCGGCTGGTCTATCGGCGACCAAACAAGCGAAAAGAAATTACTCGCTGAACCAGTGTCGAAAGTCGATGATTCCAATATGCCGCTCGGATTGTATTCGCCGAAAGCATTGCGCAATTTTATCTGCCCGCTCGTGAGCGAAGTATCCATATTGCCGTCATCGGAAAAATATTTCGACTGATTCGAAAAACTTTCTTGTCCCGGCCCGAGAGACCAGTCTGTTTGTGAAATATAACCTTGGCCGGTTAACAATGTCTCTTCGAAACCTCCGCCGTCTTTAGCCAATTTGACCGTGGCTCCGGAAAGCGGCAATAAGGTGGAATAATCCTTGATAGTCGCGATAAGTCCGCTCGGATTTTTCGGCACGGCAATCAATTGGATATTCTGCGAGCCATCTGGATTTACGGCTACTGGATTCAAGGGATTTATACCGGATAAATACCGCGTGGCATCAATCGGCGAAATAACATAGGAGTCCCATTCCATGGAATTAATATCGAGCTTTCCGGAACTATTAGTCGAAGTATCGAGATTATATTTTGGGACATTTGCTCCGATTTGCTTCGAACCGGCTATATTGAAACCAAAGTTTGAAACTGTCTCGCAAGTCGGAGTTACGGTGGAAAAATGAATTGAACTCAATTTATCAATCGCAAAACTAATCTGCGTTACCTGTTGGAGTAGAACGGTGGCATCGGGTTTAGAAGGGTTTGGATTGCCGGAACCGCCAATGGGATATGTCCTATCGGTTGAATAGCCGGATTTAGAGACGGTAATCCTGTAGGCATTGCCCTGTGGCGGTATATCAACCAACTGCAACATTCCATTTGCGTCCGTAACATCATCAATAACTATTGTGGTAGTCGTAGCCACATTCACTATATGGACGGAAGCGTCTTGAACAGGTTGTCCATTGGCATCAAAGACTTGGATGAACAACGCGCCGTTGGTCGAAGCCGTCTCAAGATTTTTCGGAGATATTTGTCCGACAAGGATGATTGGCTGCATTCCACGGCAGGTAGAACACGATATTTCAACCTGGACCAGTTTGTTATCCGCCGGGGAAAGGTCATTCGGAGTTCCGCCGATAGTGCCATCAAAGGGCAAATCAATATTCCGTACTGTTGTCGTTACCATAAAGGTCGTACCGCCCCTCGTCAATGCCTGCGTACGCGGAATACTGCCATTTGGAATACTACCTTGTACCCCTACTATCGCGTAAGGCATATTTCTGGCAATTTCGAACCGTTCATTCGCTAAATTTATCGCCAAAACTTTATATTGATTGAGCTCTATCAGCTGAAACAAAGAGACATAAGCGTTATAGGCGGCAATGGCTATAACCACGAAAACCGCGGCGCCAACCAAGACTTCGACTAATGTAAATCCTCTTTTCATTTTTATATTCTACACCGCGTCCACGAGCGAGTATATCGGCGATATCATAGAGACGGCAAAAAATCCCACGGCCGCCGCTATTATAACCATGAGAATCGGTTCAATGACCGTGGACATATCTTTTGTCTTTTGATTCACATCATCTTCATAATAACGCGCCACTCCGAGTAACATTTCCGCTATTTTACCCGTCTCCTCGCCCACGCTCATCATCTCCGCCATGAAAACCGGATATAGATTGGCATTGTCATTGAATATCTTCGACATCAAATCGCCTTTTTTGATGGCTTCTTTGGCTTTTTGCAAAACAGCTTTGAAATAAACATTCTGTACGACTTCCGCGGTAATACTAACGGATTCGATTACCGGGACGCCCGCGGATAGCAGAGAAGCGAGCGTTCTGGCCGTACGCGCCGCGTTCACTTCCTGCGCTAGAGAGCCTAATATAGGCATCTTTAGTATGAGCGCGTGATTGATTTTCTTCCCTATCGCCCGTTTTGACCACCAATATATAATCCCGGCAAAGCTTAAAAATCCGATCAATACCAAAATTCCATAATGTTGCAGGGTCGTACTAACTCCTAAAACAATTCTCGTCGTAAACGGCAAGGTGACATTCATCTCCGTGAATGTTTTCATCAAAGTCGGTATCACGAAAATAAACATGAGAATGGCTATGATTACCATGACGAATAATATAACCGTGGGATATATGAGCGCGCCGCGGACTCGCCTTTCCAGCGCGTAGGAATTGTCCATTTGTTCGGCCACAATCTTCAGAGAGTCCGCCAAAGTGCCGGACTGTTCCCCCGCATGCACCATGGATATGAATATTTGCGGGAAAACGCGATGATATTTTGCCAATGAATCGGAAAAGGTTGTTCCGCCGCTGATATCCGCGATAATGCCGGTCAGCATATTCTTGAATGTTTTGTTGCGAGTCTGTCTTTCCAGAACGGATAAAGCGCGAGACAGCGCGAGTCCCGCTTCGAGCATTGAACCTAGATTTCTGGCGAAATTGATTTTTTCTATAGTTTTAACCCGATGAAATATTCGATTGAAAGAGACATCAATATGCAAACCATGCCCTATGGTCTTTTCATTCATGGAAATAATCTCGTCGCCGCTTTCTTTGAGCAGATGATACAATTCGAAACGGTCAGCGGCGTCTCTTTCACTTGAATATATCTCTCCGCCGGGCCTTTTTGCTTTGAAGATAAAGTGGGACATTTATATTATTCCGAAATCACGCGCAAAACTTCTTCGATTGTCGTCAATCCCGACACGCATTTGTATATTCCGTCTTCAATCATCGTAAGCATGCCTTCTTGTTTGGCTTGAGTTTCTATTTCCGCCGAAGTCGCGTTCTTCATGACAAGGTCTTTTATCGGCGCGGACATATTCAAGACTTCGTGAATACCAACACGGCCCTTGAAACCGTCATCTTCCGAACTTGGAGTCGGTTTGTAGAAGGAAATATTCTTCCAAGTCTCATTGGCTTTGACGATTTTCTCGGCTTTCAGGGCCGTGAGCACTCTATCAAGGTCAACAACCCTTCCAAGTTCTTCGAATTCGGCTTTCGTCAGCGAATATTTTTCTTTTGTATCAGTCAAGGAACGAACCAGTCTTTGGCCGATGATAATATCGAGCGTTGAGACAAGGAGGAATGACTCGACTTTCATGTCCAAAAGGCGAGGAATGGCGCCAGCGGCGGAATTTGTGTGAAGAGTGGAAAGTACTAGGTGGCCGGTAAGAGCCGCGTTCACAGCCAAAGAGGCCGTTTCTCCGTCGCGAATTTCCCCGACCATTATAATATCCGGGTCTTGGCGAACCAGCGTTCTGATTCCCTGTACGAAAGAAAAACCGATATCCGGCCTGACTTGCGTCTGGTTTATGCGGGCCATTTGATATTCTATCGGGTCCTCAATCGTTGAAATGTTCACATCCGGAGTGTTTAAAATATCTAGCATGGTATAGAGCGTTGTCGTCTTCCCCGAACCCGTCGGACCCGTCGTGAGTATCATTCCCGTTGTTTTGTTTAGGGCCTTATGTATTCTTTCCAACCCTTCGCCGTGAAAATTCAAATATTCGAGAGTAAAGCCGGAAATATTTTCGCGGAGAAGGCGCATCACGGTCTTTTCCCCATAATATGTCGGCAAGATTGAAACGCGAAAAGACACTTTCTCGCCGTTCACATCCACTTTGAAACGACCGTCTTGAGGCAATCGTTTTTCGTCCAGTTTGAGGCTAGAGAGTACTTTTATGCGCGCGGTTATCGACGAGCCTGCTTGTCTCGGCAAAACCATAGCGTCATGCAAAAGCCCGTCAATTCTGTATCTCACCAGAACTTGTTCTTCCATCGGCTCTATATGTATATCCGAAGCGTTTTGGATAATGGCATGTTTGAGGAGCGTGTCAACAATGCGTATTACCGGCAAGTCGCCAGCGATTTTTTTTAAATCATCCGCGGACAACGACTCGCCTTTTTCATCGGAAATCATCTTCAATGTCTCTGTTTCCTTCTGGATAATATCTCCGAATTCAGCTTTCAAGCTTTTCTGATACTGGACAAGGGCTTCCTTGATTGAGTCGGCATCGGTCAAGCGCGGCAATATTTTCAGATGGACTTTTTTCTTTATGAAGTCTATTGCCGACAAATCATTGACATCGAGCATGGCGACCTCGAGCGACACATCGCTTTTCTTGAATGCGATAATATTATGCCCGCGCGCGATCGGCTCGGGTATCATCGAGAGGATGTCGCTCGGTATTTTCTTGTTTTTTAGGTCGACAAAGGGTATGCCGAGCACATAAGCTTGCATGCGGCGCAGATTATCGGCCGTTATTTTGCCTTGGGTGACTAGAATATCGCCTAGGCGCTTCTTACCCTTCTCCGAATCTTTCTTGGCGGTTTCCAAATCTACCTTCGAGACCAGTCCGGAGTCCAGAATAAACTTGTAAAGTTGTGTATCTTCAATGAGCATTAGGCAAATTATACCATTTTACGCGGAAAGCCGTTCTGGAGATTGGGGACAAATAGAGCTAGAGTAGCAATAGAAATTAACTAATAGTACCACTCTAATTAATCAAGAACTTACCAGATTTTATTAATTTTATACTATTATAATCCATTGGGTTTATAAATTGAAATTGCCAGATAGAATACACATTATCCTTGTCTTTTTCAAAGAATAATGTGTAAACTTTCTTCTTTGTATGTTCTTGCCACTGTCTGAACGGGTAATACAATTGCCGAATTATTACATTTTTACTTTTGCCATTTTTTGCTTCAACTAATACTACTTTGTCTTTTCCCTCGTATCTAGCATCAACTTCAGTCTGAACACTCCCTGACTCAATCTTATTTTCTCCAACAAAGAAGTCAAATCTTGGAGTATATTTACGACCACGAATAGTTAAAACGAGACTATTATCATCAACAAAAGTCCTAATCAGACTTGAAGCATAAGCAAAATCCAAATGTTGCATTTCGGAATCACCAACTTCAGAAGTTTCTAAGTCAAAATCAAGTTTGGAAAATGTTAAGTGTTTTCAAATCTCTATAATTGTATGTTTCTATAATTTTATTCCTATTCCAGACATTCAATGTCTTTCCATCCCATTCTAAAAAATCGAAAGGTTCACATGTTGTTTTAAAATAGGAATGTAAATTATTATACTGTGATTGAAGGATTCGGAATTCCATATCTTTATGTTAATTGATAATTTCCTCGTTTAGTGAATTTGAGATACCGTTTATCTCGCAAGATTTGCAACTGCTGACGGATTTTGTCTTTAATATGTTTATTTTCAGGATGTTTTCTACCTAGGAACTTTTCAAATACATAAATCTCATCAAGAGAAAATACATTATTTCCAAGTCTTTCGATACAATTCATAATATCTAAAAGCCAACCTTTTGTGTATATTTCTTTCTCTTCGCGAAGAAAAAGTGTTTTCTGCCAATTTATCATAACACTCTCCTTCGACTCAATTTGGTGGTCTTTTACAAAAAATATTTTCCCTGTTTGTGGAATGCTTTGCAGTAAAATGTTACAACCAATCCAGCCCGCACGTCTCGCTGTTTGAGATAACGCCCTACGTTTTTGAATAATATCTAAAACAAAATAATGCTTCGGAATAACGAAAAAATCTAAAACCGAAAAATCATGTATATCATATTTGAGTATAAAAAAATTTGGATTGTTTGTGCTTCGCAGACGTTCAATCATTGTATGATACGCGCCATCAAGAATTTTGTTACCAATAAATCCTTTCTTACTTTTCAATTCAAAGTCCTCGTTACAATTTGAACAGAAAAAATCAGCAACGGGTTTGTTATTAGCATATTTGTCGATATCGGCATGACCACAATTTGGACAATATACTTGTTTATCAACCCAATCCTCTGTTAGAACCCTTATTTTCTGAGAAGAATTAGTATATTCATCAGCTAATTTTATATTAAAAGATAAATTCATGTGGGAAGACTAGTTACAATCACCGAGATACAGCACGAAATTGTCCTGCATAAAATACGGCTTGTCTTTAACTATTGAAAGTATTTTTCTTTCGGCTACTACCATGCACCAATTGTATCATACAATACAAAACACAAATCAAATTATTTAAATCTATTGTACTTAGTATGCTTTCCTTTCGCTTTATCAACCGGATATTTCTCATCATTTTTCTTTAATTTAATTTCAAGAGCATTTAAAATATCTATTCCGAGATCGTGACTCATGAGAATAACCCAATAGAATACATCTGCCAACTCTTCACCAATATCAGCTCTATTTGTTTTAATATATTTATCAATCTCCTCTTTACTCTTCCATTGAAAATGTTCCATAACTTCAGTAGCCTCTAATACCAATGACAGAGAAAGGTCTTTGGGGTTATGAAATTGTTTCCAGTCTCGTGCATCTCGAAAAGATGTAACCTTCTTAATAGCTTCGTCTAGGGTTTTCATAATAAAACACTACCATTCATTCAAGTCTTTTTCAATTAATGCTAACTGAATTCATAACAATTAACATCAGTTCATAACTTTTTCATTATTTCCAATAGCATTTCGGGCATTCCCAATATTCAAAAGATCCATAAGCTTTCGGGTCTTTTTTCATGATTTGCATACTCAAATCACCAAATTTTTCTTTTTTAGTTCCAAGTTTCAAAGCTTTTGCCATTTCGGCTTTTGACACAAGTGGGATTTTCCCGAAATAATGCCCACCACGATATGAACGATCAGTATAAATAATAACTTTCATGTGTTTACCACAAATTGAACAAGCCTTTTCTTTTCTCTTCTTTATTATCTTGGGTTTGATTTTCATAATAAATATATGACTAACTTTCATCATTTTGCCGGCATTGGCAAAATGAATTGTATGCCTCTCAATGATTTTGTAAATATTGTTTTATTCCCTATTCATGTCCTAATAAATCTGATTCAAAAACTCGGCGCGTATTCATTTATTCGGGTCCGAGTATTTATTTCGCGCCGAGTTTCTAATCCCTTGTATTATTCCCCACTTATGTTACACTACCCCCATCAGTAGAGTTCGCTTCGTGCGAACTTATTTGTTAAATATAGGCCTGAAAATCCTATTAGAAGCGAGTAAAAACTTAATAGACAATTAAATAACAACTAAATATATGTTTGACCTAAAAATAATAAATTCGGTAGTTCAACAGCTCGAAGAAGAGCGCGGAATCCCGCGCGAGAAAACTTTGGAGGCCATCGCCATGTCGCTCGCCACCGCTTACAAAAAAGAGTATGGCAAGAAAGGCCAGATTGTCCGCGCGTCATTCGACTCCAATACCGGTTCAGTTGAATTCTGGCAAGTGAAAGTTGTCGTTGACCGCGCCCAAGTCATCATGGAAGGCGACGAGGAGATGGCGCATGAAGAGTTGAAAGAGACCGCCGTCGAGGATATCAAAATCCGCTTCAATCCGGAACAGCATATGCTTCTCGAGGACGCGCGGAAAATCAAGAAAGACGCCGTCGTTGGTGATGAACTGATTTTCCCATTGGAAAATAAGGCCGATTTCGGCCGCATTGCCGCCCAGACCGCGAAGCAAATCATCATTCAGAAGATTCGCGAAGCCGAGAAAGTTTCTGTTATGAGCGAATTCGGCCAGAAAGAAGGCGAGATTGTCGCCGGCACGGTCGAGAGAGTCGAACGGGGCACTGTCTTCGTGAATATGGGACGAGCTCTCGGCGTCATCTCATACGAGGAACAGATTCCGAGCGAACGTTGGAAAACCGGCGACCGCATTCGCGCCTATCTCTATGCCGTGGAAGAAAGTCCGAAAGGCATAGTCTTGAAGTTATCGCGCGCCCATCCGAAATTCTTGGCGAAGCTTTTCGAAATAGAGGCGCCTGAAATTGCCCAAGGCGTCGTCGAAATAAAAGCTATCGCCCGCGAAGCCGGTTCTCGTTCGAAAATAGCCGTCATTTCTCACGACTCGCATATTGACCCTATTGGCTCACTCGTTGGCCAGCGCGGAGTCCGCGTTTCCACCGTTACCAGCGAACTTTCCGGCGAGAAAATCGATATCGTTGAATGGAACGAAGACCCCGCCCTATTCATCGAAGAAGCTCTCTCCCCCGCCGAAGTCATCTCTCTTGAACTCGCCGATGAGGAACATCGCGCCATCATCACGGTGACCGAAGACGAACAATCGCTCGCTATCGGCAAAGGTGGCCAGAATGTGCGTCTCGCCGCAAAACTTACGGGTTGGAAAATAGATATCAAATCCACTGAAGGCGATGAAGTCGCGGAAGCGGATGGAGCGGAGGAAGCGAAGAAATAATTCATGAGATAATTTTTGCCTACTGTTTAAATTC
>CAYIQG010000003.1:0-31269 GCA_964365535.1 uncultured Candidatus Saccharibacteria bacterium | reverse complement strand
TTTATGGCCGAGTCGCGCGATGGTATTTGCGGAAAAAAGCGGGACATAGTTGGAGCATTATAACATCAAACTACGCCTTCTGGAACGGCTCATTTCTACGATGAAAGTCGACCCCTTACCCTCTCCCTCCGACTCAACTCTGATAATACCATGATGCGCCTCGACAATCTGTTTGGCCACATAGAGTCCGAGTCCGGTGCCTCGAATATTGGTTTTGGTGCCTCATATTAATTTACAAAAGATGTATGAAGTTTCTGTTCTTTAGCATATCGTTCGATCGCGAACTCAATCAGAGTATCAATGAGTTTTGAATATGAGATTCCGCTTGCTTCCCACAATTTCGGATACATACTTATCGAAGTGAAACCTGGTATGGTATTTATCTCATTAATTATGATTTTATTTTTAGCAGTCACAAAGAAATCTACGCGAGCCATTCCTTCACAACAAAGAATCTTGAAAGCTTCAACAGCGATTTTTTGGATCTTTTTACTGACTTCCAAGGAAATACTCGCCGGAATTGACAGCTTGGCACCATCTTTATCAAGATATTTCGCTTCATATGAATAGAATTCATGATGAGAAATGACTTCCCCACAAATAGAAGCAATAGGATTATCATTCCCCAAAACAGAGCATTCAATTTCTTTCCCTTTTATATATTCTTCAACTATTATTTTACTGTCATACATAAAAGCTGATTCGAGTGCGGGCAGAAGTTCTTGTTTATTATGAACTTTTGTAATACCTACCGAGGAGCCTAGATTTGCCGGTTTAACAAAAAAAGGCAAACCTAATTTTTGTTTTATTTTATCAAATGATATCTTATCTCTTTCGAAACTCTTAAAAGTAAGAAATTGATTTGTCGGCAAGTCCGCATCGCGTAATAATCTTTTCATTACATCCTTGTCCATACCGATGGCAGATCCCAATACACCAGCACCTACAAATGGCACGTCTGCAAGCTTCAATAGCCCCTGTATAGTCCCATCCTCCCCGAATGGTCCATGAAGAACAGGAAAAACTACATCTAATTTCTTAAAATTACCACTGACCTCGGTCAATATATTCATCCTATTTTTGTTTAGAACGACTTGTTCATTAGAAAATAGCTGTTGGATGCTGGAAGTAACCCATTCACAATCTTTATTTATGCCTATCAGCACAGGCTCATATTTGTCCTTATCGAGTGCATCAAAAATATTTCTTGCAGATTGAATAGAGACCTCATGTTCGGCAGATTTACCGCCAAAAATTATCGCTATTCGTATTTTTTTATGTTTCTTCATATTAGGCTTATTTATATATTGCAATCAGTTGTCTAGAAATTAATTCATCAGCTTTGATATATTCACCTGTAAAATCGAACCAAACTTTCATAAAATCATTCCGCTTTATTTCGCGCAACCCGCCAATTTCTGGATCCTGCAAATAAATCTTTTCATCATCAAGTCCAATTACCACCGAATAATGTCCATCTGCCATTTCAGATAATGAATACTCCGTTCGGCCACGAGTAAACCAATTTACAATCACTGGCACCCCTTTCGTCAGCCATTCTTCAATATCGGAAAAATTACTATCATTTTTTATGAATGTCTTAAACCCGAGAGTTTCAGCGGCTCGAACAAGATCTTTATCATCTGCACCTATGCCACCTGCGACTTTTGTTAATTTTGCAAGCTCATGCTCACTTTTGATCAAATTATAATAATCAAATACTATTTTGAGCGAAGCCGGTCCACACATATCCGCGTGAAGAGTTTCTTGAAACGGTTTAACATCGAGCATTATCTTCTTCATGAGGTGAGTGTATCACCACCCTATCTATAAAACAAATAAAATGATGCTATAGCAAATCAGGAAATATCTCTGCTATTTTCTCTAATGTTTCTTGTAGTTGATTATCAAAAAGCAAATAATTCCTCAATTGCACAGAGGGTACCCATCTATAAGATCTGACCTCTCCGTCTTTGAGATTTATTTCATTGTTATCACCAACAAAGAGAAATCCGAAGAAATATCTCTCTGAACCCTCATAATTATTACCGTTACGAGTCATTTTAATTACCTTGAATTTAAATTCCAGTGGGGAAATATTTTTCCCCACCAATTCAAGAGAATTTTTATCTATGCCAAGCTCTTCTTTTATTTCTCTATAAACAGCTTCTTCTAAAGTCTCCCCCTCTTCTATGCCACCACCTGGAACTGCAAAAAATCCTTCTTTAAAAGATTCTAAATTCACCAAAAGAAATTCTTTGTTTTTATTTATTATGAGTGCCGAAACTCCTTTTCTGTACATAATAATTTATAAATGTTTTACTAATTTTGATAATGTGTATATCTGTATGACGGATAACTTCCTTGTTAAACTTACTCGTAAGTTTAACATATTATCCTTAACTCATTATCAAGGCAGCTCACGCACAGACTACCCCTCACGCCTTCTGGAACGGCTCCAACTCCACGATGAATGTGTGGAGCCCCTGCCCTCGCCTTCGGACTCGGCGCGGAGTATGCCATGATGAGCCTCGACTATCTGCTTGGCCACATAGAGTCCGAGTCCGGTGCCCCGAATATTGGTTTTGGTGCCATTCTGGGCTCTGCTCCATTTCTGGAATAGCCGTGGCAATACTTCTGGTGCTAATGTATGGATATGACTCGATCGACATTGACTTCGTGTGAATGTGTAAAAATGATAATCGGATTTTCAGGTATATTCATATCAGTTCTATTGTTGTGATTGTGAATGTGCTACTATGTAGCGTATAATTATATTACTCTCATGTCAATAGATTCCTTCAATAAGAAAATACTTTCTCTCGGGAGAAATGGTAGATGGGCGGAAGGTATACCTCTCATAAAAAGAGAACTAAAGAAGCATGACCTAGGTAATAGATTGGAGTTGACCGTTTCTCTTGCGGCTTTCTTATACCACAACGCTTTCCAAGACGGAACATTCGATATTAAGAGCGATGCCAATTCTAAATTAGCATTTAAAATATGTCGAGATATAATTGACAATAATCCTCATTCAAAAGAAAAATCTATTATCAATGCTCGCATCTTTCTTGCTCAGATGCTAGCGGCCGCGCATAAAAAGGAAGCCATTAACATCGCACGCACAACATACAGAATATGCAAGGACGCTCTCACCGCAAACCGCTTGGCAAATGTCTATGAGATTCTCGGTAAGAAAACGATAGCAGAGAAATATTATTTGATATATGAAGATTTATCGAAAGATGACAAACAACATTTACCCTATGTCTATCTAGACTTGGCGAATTTCTATAGAAATATAAATGATGTTAAAAAACTTGATAAGTACATAGGAAAAATAAAAAAGACAAGATTTTATCTATCAAATCGCTCTTTTCGAAATCTGGTCAGAGTTCGCATGCAAAAAAGCCAGTGATCTTCCATAGGAATCACACTGGCCTGTAGTAACTTGGCAAAGTCCACTTAATCGGACTCGTAGTCCGAAACATCACCCGCCCTCGGATCCGATGTACACTCACCCATATATGTGTGGTCATCTCCGTGTAATGCTGACGGAGAAACTACTCCTCGCATCGGCTCCCTGAAGCCTAATGCAAAGGGTTTTACTTGTCCGATGTCTGTTGGCATTTGCCCGATCGAATTTTCTGTTCTGTCCAGAATTGTATTCATGGAACACCATTCCCTTTCAAGTCTGTGTTTGTCTCAGTTTGTGAAATAGTGAGAACATAGAACAAACCTTGTGGTAAGGTACTACAATAGAATTTAATTGCCAACAGTAAAATCTTTCACGCCTTCTCAAACGGCTCTAATTCCACGATGAAGCTCGATCCCCTGCCCTCGCCTTCAGATTCCGCGCGGAGTATACCATGATGCGCCTCGACTATCTGCTTTGCGACATAGAGTCCGAGTCCGGTGCCTCGAATATTGGTTTTGGTGCCATTCTGGGCTCTGCTCCATTTCTGGAATAGTCTCGGCAATACTTCTGGCGCTATGCCTATGCCGGTGTCTTTGACCTTGAAGATGAATTTATGGGCGATTTTGTCATGAGAGAGTGTTACTGTAATGGAACCGCGGGGTGTGTATTTCATGGAATTGTCTATGATATTGGCTATAACTTGCTTCAATTTGTCGCGGTCGGCGGTGATGCGATAGTCTCTGCCGTTCACTTCGGGCGTGAATGTGAAGGCGAGCTTGCTCGCGTCTATGTTAGGTTTGATTTCGGCGATGGTGTCCTCTATGAGTTGTGGAATGTAATATCATGTAACAAAAAAGAGCTGACCAGGCTCCTTGTGATATTTTATGACCCACTACTGTTACAACGATTTGAGCAGTTGTATGGCTCGTTTCTCCATGAATTCGATGTATTCCTTGTAATTGCTCAAATCCGATATTGCTTTGAAATCAATACAACGCAAGCATAAAATAAAATAGAGGAGCTAAGTGGACAATACCACTGAGCTCCTCATATGTGTCGCTACCTTGTTACAAGTAGCTTCGCGTTAGTTTAGACGCCCTCTCCTGTGCTTCCATCACCACCGCCGGAAGAGCTGGAATCGCCTTCGTAGGACGGGCAACCCTCTTCGTCGCTTTCGTGTTGAATGACATTAATCATAAGGATCTTTATGGTTACCGTTTTTCGTTATATCGAGCCACTCATACTTGAGTCGGTTCTCCCTCTACTTGAGGTAAAGTCAATTTGGAACCCTGCCATCGAAATCGTCGATACCACCGTCAGCCCTGTCGGGCATTTCACGAGTATCAACTTTAATCGTCGGCATAGGATCACCGATCGTGCTTGTTACTGGCATATTAACCTCTGTATTACTCAGTTTAAGTGACCTCAATGTGCAAGCCACTCTGCACATACCCTATCAGACTATATTATTATTTGTTAAGGGTTTGTCCTAATCTGGCTTTCTTGAGCCGTACCTTGTCCAATTATAAGAACCGCTGGATTCACAGAAAACATCTTTTTTGCCGTCTCTTGAATAAGACTCGGAGTATGAATAATTGATTCATAATAATCCAACTCCCGTTCTATCGGTTGAACTATTCCTGTAAAACACCATAATCTCGAATAATATGATGCCTCAAAAAGTGAGTTTTCGAAAGAAAAAGCTATGTTTGATCTAATAAAAGCCAAAGCTTTATTCAATTCAACTTCCGGCAAATCACTGGAAGTGACTTTCTTTAATTCGGTTTTGATTATCTCCAAACATTCCGATACCTTATCATTTGCCAAACCGACTTGGATAGTAAATACACCAATATTTCTACCATTAAAATTATTACTGTTCACCATATATGCCAATGCCCGTTTTTCGCGAATTTCATAAAAAAGTCGTGAGGATTTCCCCCTGGTTAAAAGCACAGACAATATATCAGCTACATAATGATCTTTATCACCAGATCTAAACCCTTGGTAACCAACAGCTAGTATTGCCTGTTTTAAGTCTGGCATAATTTGCAACATGGGTTCGTTCTTAGGCACAACATGTAAATCTATCGGAGATAATTTTTCACCAGATGTCAGATCACCAAAGTATTTTCTAGCTAATACCAATACCGCTTCCTCAGATATGTTGCCACACACTGATAGAACCATATTCTTGGCACAATGAGTTCTGTAATGGTACGATAAGATATTAGACTGAGAAATTCTTTTTACATCATCGACATCACCCGTAGTCAATCCGCCGATTCTGGTGTCTGGAAAGATTGCGGAGTATATTAACCTTTGGGCGAATTTCTCAGGATCCGATTTGAATCTATATATCTCTTGCTCAATAATTTTTTTTTGTTTCTGTACATCTTCATCTCTAATAAGTGGATGAATAGATATTTCTGAAAGATATTCAAAAGCTATTTCCGAATCTTCCTTTAAGACTTTTACAACATATTCAATAGTTTCCTTATTAGTTATTGCGTTTCGCGCACCACCACGCTCATCAATAAGCTCGGCAAGTCTCTTTTCAGTCGGATATTTTTCTGTTCCATCAGAAACAATATGTTCCAGAAAATGTGCTACACCGATTTCCTCTGAAGACTCGTACATGCTTCCTGCAATTACCATAAGACTCATTGAAACATTCAGACTATTTGGTCTCCGGGTATGTATGACAGTTAGACCATTTGAGATAGTAAATGATGAAATCTTTGAATCCATGAACACCAATATATCACAAGATTGTGATAATGCGTAATTTTATGAGGCACTTATGGTATGTGATGGCTATTCTAAGCCAAACATGTATATTAATAATATTGATGTGTAAGATATTTTCTACGCCTTCTGAAACGGCTCCAGTTCCACGATGAATGTGGAGCCCCTGCCTTCGCCTTCGGACTCGGCTCGAAGTATACCATGATGCGCCTCGACTATCTGCTTGGCCACATAGAGTCCGAGTCCGGTGCCTCGAATATTGGTTTTGGTGCCATTCTGGGCTCTGCTCCATTTCTGGAATAGTCTCGGCAATACTTCTGGCGCTATGCCTATGCCGGTGTCTTTGACCTTGAAGATGAATTTATGGGCGATTTTGTCATGAGAGAGTGTTACTGTAATGGAACCGCGGGGTGTGTATTTCATGGAATTGTCTATGATATTGGCTATAACTTGCTTCAATTTGTCGCGGTCGGCGGTGATGCGATAGTCTCTGCCGTTCACTTCGGGCGTGAATGTGAAGGCCAGCTTGCTCGCGTCTATGTTAGGTTTGATTTCATTTATAAGATCAATGTTATTGTTAATTGGCATAAAAAAACAGCTAGGACTTTCATCCCAGCTGTGTGTTGACTAACCAAAGAACAATTATGGTGTCAGGCGATTAGGCCCGCGATAGAGATAGGTAACTTCCCGAACATTTTTGCGGTCCAGGAGAACCATGAGAAGCCTTGTAAGGCCTACACCGAATCCTCCGTGTGGCGGGCAGCCATAGCGAAAGAAGTTGATGTAGTGAGCAAGAGGAGCAAGAGCCAAGCCCTTTTCCCGTGCCTGCTGTTCGAGCGTTTCAACACGATGTTCACGCTGTGCCCCCGTTGTCACTTCAAGCCCCTTCCACAAAAGGTCGAAGCTCTTTGTGATTCCTGGATTGCCGACATGACGCATGTGGTAGAAAGGCCGCACATCAATCGGGTAGTCGATCACGAAAACAAACTCATGACCAAATTCCTTTTTGATGTGTTCCGCCAAACCCCTTTCGCCGGGCGGATCGAGGTCGGTGATTTGCTCCATGGTATGACCTTGCTTTGCAAGAATCTCTCGAGCATTTGCCAAGGTAACCCTCGGAAATGGGAGCTGAGGAATCACCACATCAACTCCGAAGGCGTCCTTGATGGCTTTACCATGTTTCTCCGACACTCGTTTGACCACATGATGCAACCAAGTCTCCTCGATATGCATCAGATTTTCATGGGAATCAACCCACGATATCTCCATATCAACCGAGGTAAACTCGGTGTCATGTCGTGATGTGAACGACGGATTTGCACGGAATACAGGCGCGATTTCGAAGATCCGATCAAACCCTGCCGCCATCGCCATTTGCTTGTAGAACTGAGGTGATTGGGCCAGAGTCGCTTTTTGCCCGAAGTACTCAAGCTGAAACAGCTCGGCACCCGATTCGCTCGCCGTTGCCATAAGCTTCGGTGAATGTATCTCAATGAATCCGTTGTCAGCCCAGAACTCCCTCATCGCCTGCTCCATGGTCGTCTGGACCTGGAAAATCAGGAGATTTGCGGGCTGTCTCAAGCTAAGCATCCGCCAGTCCATCTGCAGATCAAGCGATGATTCCGGCGTAATCGGTAATGGCGCAATGGCAATGCTTGAGACATCAACCGACTCCGCCACAATCTCGATTCCACCAAGCTTCACGCCCTTGTTTTCGACCACGCGGCCGATAACAGTGACTGCTGATTCAGCAGTGAGCGAAGAGATAATCTTTTTCAACTCATCCTCGTCGCCACCTTTTTCATGACAGATCTGAACCTGCCCCGTCTGATCTCTGAGGATCACGAACTGCATTTTCTTTTGGTCGCGGATAACTTGTGAAAAGCCCGCAACTTTTACTTGTTGGCCGATTAAAGCCGGTATGTATTGAGTCAATGTGCGATTCATTTGCCACCTCCTTTCAATTGGTTGTGGTCATTTTGTTCATAATAACTACTATAAACAGATCAACTCCATTTATAGTTCTTGTTACAGAGTAGCAAACAATATCAATATTGTCAAGATTTTTTGTAAATCTACATTTGAATTATGTAATTCAAATGAAAAAACTTAACAGAATTTATCGATAGTATTTTGACCTATTTACAACTAAACTACCACTTACGATCTCAACATCAAAAAAAGAAAATAATTTATCTTTTATCTGATCAAGAAATTCTGTATTAGAATAATTGAGTTTGTTTGCCACGACATAGATTCCCACAACTTCCACTCCCAATTTTCTAAACAGATTTGTCGCAGCACTTAATGTTCCTCCCGTTGATAAAATACAATCTACAATGACTATCTTTTTTATTTTTGTTAAATCGAATGAAAAAAATAGCTCTCTTTTCTGATATCCCGTCTCTTGAGTAAACTGAAATAAATCAGTCATCTTGTAATTAAATGTCCTAGCTGCAACAAAAGGCTTTCCTGATAATAATGCTAATGGTAAAGCCGTGAATATCCCGTCAGTCTCAACAGTAAAAATCAAATCAATATCCTTAGGCATCTTAGAATACATAGTCTCAGCGAGATATCTCACTTCCTCAATGTCAATGGGAATTATACCTTTATACGGATAGACGAAATAATCATAACCATTTTCGTTTTTATATACTGGTAATTTTTCAAATTTTCTCTTAATTGCTTCAAACATATTGGTGCTAATTCAGGTAAAACTTATATATGTCCTTTGGTAAAGATATATACTTTTCACAATAACCCAAAACCTCTCTGGCCAATATTACAAGAAGTGTTAGTCGTTTTCCAAAACTTTTATCATCCCGAGGCATTTGTAATATGGTTTTAATCTGATGATCAAATCCGTCAGGTTGCTTAGGTAAACCGGAAAAGAACTTAGTATAATAACTTTTTTCCTCAGGATAGTTAATTTTGTTAAGATCGAAAATGATATTTTTAATATATCTTACTGCTCTATCAATTTCTAAATTTGCCACCAAAAATTCTTTTCTTGAATATTGTTTATAGATTTCTGAAAACATTTTAAAACCGTGATACTCATTATAAACCCTACAGATTTCTCCCAACTCAATAACATTCTCTACTAATCTTCTTTTTTGCTCTGAAATCGAAATCTTTGTTTTCTTTTTTATTATGTCACTAATTGTTTTGGCACAATGTATCAACTTCACATATGAATAAGCATGTTTCATTTTAGGTGACCATAAGCTGTCTCTAAACGAATTCAGAGATATGTATCGGCCCGAAAACATAATTCCATTATATTTATACATGCCGGTTTTAAGCCCATATTGTTTTTTGATTTTCTCAATATCATCACAATCAAATACACAGGTGAAATCGATATCTGACAAGTCGTCAGCTGTACCCCTACCAACGCCACCTCTAATAATAAGTCCCTGAAAACCTGGGATTATACTGAAAAATTCTTTGACATATTTGTTTACAATATCCCCATATTCCACAAATGTAGTATTATTCAATATATCATGTGTTTCAAATCTTTGGTCTAAAATAACTTCGTTTTCTTTTATCATTGAAGAACGATCAACATTGCTATTATAATTGTCTAGAGTGAAAAGTATTTTTTGATATTTACTACTAAACCTGATTACATCCTCCTTAATAAGGTTCTTCTTTTTAGAACCAGTCAATACTTCGGAAATAAATTTCGCTATTTGTTTCATTTCATCTTCTTTCATTCCCAGTCTCGTCACTTCCGCAGTTCCCAATCTTAGTCCAATTTTTTGTATCGCAGGTATCCGAATAGAGTTTGTATTGATGTTGCATTCAGCCAGCATTTCAAATGCTCTCTGTGGATCAAGTGCGCCCGTGTCTATCCAAACCTGGTGTGTTTCCGTAACACCTTTATCGAGTGTGGGAATTGCAACCCCATTCATAGCTAAGTTTTTTCCTAATGCTTTGGCATTTTTCACAACCTGCATGGCATATTCATTTCCAAATCTTTCCATTTCTAACACGCTCATATACAGAGCCAAAAGACTTCCTGTATGAAGGCTAGATATGTAATCATTTGATATAGAATCAATTTTATTTATTAGATCTTGGTTATTAGTCAAGATGATTCCTTTTTGGGAACCAAAGAATGTTTTATGGGTACTGCCGCTTAAAATATCCCCTCCGTTTTCTATTGGATTCGGAAACGACTTACCGGCGATTAAACCCAGGACGTGCGAACCATCATATACGATCGGAGCATGATATTTTTCCGCAAGTTTTTTTAATCCATCAACTGGAGAATAAAAACTGATGATCGTATTATCCAAATATATTAGTCGTGGTTTTCTAATCTCGAACGTTTTCTCTATTTCTTCCAAATTGAATCGATAATTTACATTACTAAATGGTAAATAGTTAATATTCAGATGATACATGCGACATATTTTTTCGGTCGACGCATGACCTCCATCAAGTGGTTTCAGAGTGTAAATGTTATCATTTTTATCTGTTAAACTACTGATAATCAAACTCATACAACTCATCCCCGAAAGCGGTGATATGTTGACATATTTGACATTAAACATTTTGCAAAGATGTTGCTTCAGTTTTTCTTTAATTTCAAAAAGTTCTTTATTGTTTGGAAAATCATTGAGAATATACCTATTAGAAAGCAACGATGCCTGCAATTGGCTAACCCTGTCGCTGATTATATTTTCTGATGCAATAAGGTTTATGCACCTGCTTTTTCGCTCCTCCTGTATTGCAACAGTTTTAATTAAATTATCTAAATCGGATTCCATGTAATTATTTTTTCTTCAAATTAATATTATACCCACGGCAATAATTCTTGGTCCATGTTATATAACATTTTTCTGTCTCGGATTCAATAATGAAGTATTTTTGTAATATCATCCTTAAATCATTTATCGACTGATGATGACACTCAAAACCTTTACTGTTTCTAAACCGTCCAAAATGCAATGTTTTTATAAATCCTAAAATATATTGTTTCCAATTTGGTTTGAAATCGATAATAAAAGTTTCCAGCAAAACAGAGCCGTTGGCAGAGAGACTTTCAGAAATCTTTCTAAAGAAAGTATCCTGATCTTTATCAGTGAGAATGTATTCAATAACCCCCATCAGTATGATCAGATCGTATTTCTTATTCAGATTTAAACTTTTGAAATCAGAAACAAAGAGATTTGCGTCTTGGCAATTTTTCTTGGCCTCTAATATGTAATTTGGGGATATATCGAAACCCGTCAAATTTGTGAAACCCAAACTCTGTAAATAACTTAGAACTCTTCCATATCCACAACCAACATCAAGAATACTTATATCCTTTGAAAAAGATGTCAGGAAACCCTTATCTGGTAACGGTGTAGTAAATTTAACATCTTCACCATAGATCATGTTTGCCCAGATTGTCATTTGTTTGATTTATTTATGATATAAATCTTTTAAGGTCTCCACCGCAAAAGGAATGATTCTCGTTAAACATTTTCTCAAATCTGATTCATATGTTTCTCGATTTGGTATGCCCTTAAAATCTTCTTCACTTTCCTCGTCTGCTGGTAAATCAGTTGGAATATTTATTGCAGCTGCCGGTAATTTTCTAAACTGACAAACTGATAAAATTGCCGCCGTTTCCATTTCTATAGAAATAACCCCCAACTGACATAATTGTTTGAGCAATACCGGATCTTCTCGCCATCTACCATCTGTTGTTAATGTAATACCTTGTTGGTAATCAACACCTCCTTCAATTAATTTTTTAATGAGGAGGGTATTCAGATTAAAGTCAGATACAATAGGATAGCCGCCTGGTAAGTAATGCCCTGAGGTACCTTCGCTACTAAAACATGCTGTCGTAATAATTGGGCACCAAAGTTTTATTTCTTTCGATAACGCTCCACATGTCCCGATTCTAATTATTGCCTTTGATCCATATACCCTTAATCTTTCAGTCATGCACGCGACCATGCTTGAACCTTGTCCAGAGATAAAAGCAATGTCGATATCATCCACGATTATATGTAACACCTCATCCTGATCATTTGGATAATAGATCCGTTCCCTTTTAGGGAAAAGGGATTCGACGATTGAAAACCATGATGACTTTTCAAGAATAATCCCAAAATTTGTTTCTCTTTTTACTTCTATTCCTTGTTTATACATAATGATTTTTGATGCGCTTATCTTAATGGTTAATCACTATTCTGACAATAGGTTATCGATTCTATTAATATCCCTCGGGAAAAGAGTGGCTTCCTTGATATTTTCTAGACAAAGAAGCTTTGCTGTGATGCGCTCCAACCCAAGTCCAAGACCTCCATGTGGAGGCATGCCATATTTGAAAGCTTGAAGATAATATTTGAACTTTTCAGGATCAAGCTTTTTTTCCTGCATGGAACTGACAAGGTCGTCGTAGTTATGGATGCGTTGCGCACCAGTAGTGATTTCTACTCCACGGAAGAGCAAGTCAAAACCTTTAGTGTATGTTGGATCATTTTCATCTCTATAAGTGTAGAACGGTCGCTTAGCTGTTGGAAAATTAGTGACGAAAATAAAGTCGGAATTGAAATTCTTCTCGGCATACTTACAAAGCCATCTTTCATGTTCAGGCTCAAGATCCGGCTCATTCGTACAATCTTTACCAGTATCTTTTGTGATAAGTGTCTGAGCTTCGCGTAACGTCAATTTTGGAATTTCTTTCGGAACCGTTGGTATAGTGGCACCGAGCAAGGTAAAATCGTCAACACAAGAGATACGAAGAACATCTTCAAGATATTGCAGAAATTGATTTTCGGCATTCATGACATCATGATGATCTTTAATATAACCCATTTCCATGTCTAAACTGGTATATTCATTGAGGTGACGCGTTGTACTATGTTTCTCCGCACGATATACGTTGCCAACAGAAAAAACACGTTCAAATACGCCAACCATGATCTGTTTATATAACTGGGGACTTTGAGCCAAATGTGCTACATGTTTGAAATATGTAACATCAAAAGAGTTCGCCCCACCTTCGGCATCATCACCAATTAATTTCGGTGCCTGAAATTCCGTAAAACCTTCATTCGTAAAGAAGTCTCTGAAGGCTTTGGCAATAACTGCTTGAACTTTGAAGACAGCCGTATGTTTTTGGCTTCGAAGAGTGAGTGGAAGGTAATCGAGATATGTATCGATATTAATCTCAGAATCTTTTTCAAACGGAAGTTCCTTGGCTATTCCAATAACTTTGATATGTTTAATTTCAAGTTCGATATCCCCGTTCATCTTTCCATTTCCAGCCTGAATGTTCTTTTCCGGGCGTCTGTTCACAATACCAATTATTTCTACAACCCATTCAGAACGTATTTCTTTTGAAGACTCAAGGGCTTCTTTATTATTCGGAAGTACCACCCCTTGTATCTTGCCAGTCCGATCTCGAAACTCGAAGAAAACCATTTTGCCTTGATTACGACGAACGTCAACATAGCCTGAAATACTTGTCTCTTTTCCGACAAATTCTTTTAGATCCTTTATATATGTTCTTTGCATGATACTTGTGTTCGAAGAAATGTCCTACCTACTCGCTGTAAATAAAAACACCCCTCCGAATTCATTAATATTAATAAACTCGCAGGGGCGATTTTGTCGCGGTGCCACCCTGTTTTTTTCCTTCATTCCTGCTTATCGGAACAGTACCGGAAGATTCTACTTACCAATCAAAGACTGGCTTTCTTTCTTCACCTCACCGGTGTCAGCCGGGTCATAGGTATGCAAGAAATATAACATATATTAACAAAAATATGCAACAATTAAATCTCAATTATCTATTGAACCCCACGCGTAGCGCGGGGTGATTTTTCTCCGGAAAAATCACCCAGTACCCAGTAGGTCATCTTGCTAGATGAGCCAATTCACGCCTTCGCGAACGGCTCGATTTCCACGATGAAGGTCGAACCTCTGCCCTCGCCTTCAGATTCCGCGCGGAGTATGCCATGATGAGCCTCGACTATCTGCTTGGCGACATAGAGTCCGAGTCCTGTGCCTCGAATATTGGTTTTGGTGCCATTCTGGGCTCTGCTCCATTTCTGGAATAGTCTCGGCAATACTTCTGGCGCTATGCCTATGCCTGTGTCTTTGACCTTGAAGATGAATTTGTGCGGGGGGTTTATTAGTATTGATTACTTGAATATGATGTGATTCGTATAATGTTTCCTAGCACAAAAAAAGGACAGCTTTATTAACAAATTAGAAGTTACGGGAACTTTCATCACATACCTTTTTTCATTCAGAGTATGACTTTTACCAAAATACAATTTTACCTTGCAAATCTCTTCATTCTTACAGCGAATTTCTCTTGAGTATGTTTCTTTTGCATGAGTTTCCAAATCATTTTCACTAAAATCAAAGCCTTTTTGAGCTACATAAATAACTGAATCTATGATTTTGTATGTTGAGGCCTTAATAACTAAATCTGGATGACCTTCTATAGCATAGACCAGATGTTCTCCCCCACGGTTTAGAAATCTTGGTTTGTAGTGTTCAACTAATTCATGATCCTCTGGCAGATTATCGTATGGACTTATAGTTTCATGATTCATACTTGTATTAATTATGAATATACGTGTTTTATATCAACATCACCTAAATGGGTATAATCATTCCATGTCATTAAGAAATACTCGCCTTTATGTTCATTAACAATTGTAATTCCAGTATTTTTTGCAATAAAAAAGTGTTGTAAGAGTTTGAACTGTATTGGGGTCATAGTGTCTCCAAGACCCATTACCGCAATTAACATATTCAAAAGTTGACCATGAGTTACTATAAGAATATTCTCTTCTTTAAAAGTCTGAAAATATTCCAAACATTTTATGGCACGATTCTTTAAATCAAAGAAATTTTCCTCATCGGAATGATGCCGTTCTTTATTTCCAAAATTTGCCTTTACTTCTTCCATAACCTTTATAACCTCAGAATCATCTTTCTTTTTCCCTCTTACAAATGATGGTCGTAAAATCTCCTGAAAAAGATTTGAATGAATCACTTTTATCTTTAGAGTTTTTGAGACTATCTCAGCAGTTTGAGACGCACGCTTCATATCGCTAGCGAGAATAACATCTATAGGTATGGTCTTAAACCTTTCAGCAACAAACTCTGCTTGTTTTATGCCCATATCAGACAATGGTATTGTGCCAAGTTGAAACTCATTCTTTTCATTTCCACCTGTCGCACCATGCCGAACAAAATATAGTTTTTTCATAAAGGGGATCGTATCACAAAAATTTACAATTCTCAATTCATTATGTTACTTATATGTAACCATTCCATTGATTTATGCTTTCTGAAACGGCTCCAATTCCACGATGAAGCTCGAACCCCTGCCCTCGCCTTCAGACTCGGCGCGGAGTATGCCATGATGCGCCTCGACTATCTGTTTTGCGACATAAAGTCCGAGTCCTGTGCCTCGAATATTGGTTTTGGTGCCATTCTGGGCTCTGCTCCATTTCTGGAATAGTCTCGGTAATACTTCTGGCGCTATGCCTATGCCGGTGTCTTTGACCTTGAAGATGAATCTGTGATTGAGCTTGTCGTGAGAGAGCGTCGCCGTGATGGAACCGCGCGGAGTGTATTTCATGGAATTGTCTATGAGATTGGCTATTACTTGCTTCAATTTGTCGCGGTCGGCGGTGATGCGGTAGTCTCGGCCGTTTGCTTCGGAGGTGAATGAGAAAGCCAGCTTGCTGGCGTCTATGTTTGGTTTGATTTCGGCGATGGTATCCTCTATGAGTTGCTTCAAGTCTATGGTATCGAAGGCGTATTTCATGGTGCCAAGTTCGATGCGGCTGACATTCAAGTAATCATCAACAATAGCGACTAGGGTGTTCGTTGAATCAAATATTCGCGACACTCCCGCACGCGCCTGCCCGCCCAGCTCGCCCATGTCCCCCTCCAAAATCAGCGACGCGTAGCCCTTCATGGCGGTCAGTGGCGCCCGCAACTGATGCGTCGCGAACGAAACGAATTCCGACTTTTGCCGATCCAATTCCGTCAAATGTTTATTCGCTTTCTCCAGATCCTCAGCAAGCTTCTCGATGCGTTCGCGCTGGGAGACTTCTTTGAACATACTTCTTATAAGTAAAACCCCTATTATTACCATTAATATAAATAATATCCAATTTATTATTTGTTCATTGGGAGTGTCTGATAATAAGGCTCTAAATAATAGAAGTATCCACAAAGATAACACTATTATTTCAGTTGACACAGCCTTAATATTAAATAAACGGTATCGTAACATCGCAAAAGCAATAATAAGTGGATAAAAAGAAAACAATACAATCAAATAAGGTGGAATATTTATATTAAATGTGATAAAGAAAACATTACTACCTCCAATAAATCCTGCCAATGATGAGAATAGTATGTATTTCAATCGCAATGATTCAGATTGTCCAGTGTTTTGTATTTTCTTAATCAATATTATTCCAGAGTAAATGACAACTGCAAAAAAATAAATTGTAAATACAATGTATAATGGTCCAGCATTAGGAGCGTAATTGAATACAAATTTCGGAATAACTTTATCAACAAATAAGTTTGTCCATACTATTGCAAGATTAAATAATACAGAACTCCCAAGTAAAACAAGGAGTTTTTTTCTGCCATTTAATTGATTTGTAAGAGCAAGAATAAAAAGACAATAGAAAGCTGGAATAAATATTGCTCCTACATGCAAAATTATATCAAATAAATATGCCAAACTAACATCGTCCGAGATGATCATTAAAAAATATCCAAAACTCCAAATTGCAGTGCTAATATTTAACAAGAGCCATGCTCGATTTTCTGGTTTACTTTTGTCATTGAAAAATACAACGCTACCAGATAAAAGTGCAACTAAACCTCCGAGAAAAAGCGATAAATTATAATAATTGAGAAATAAAAACATGTTGATTACACTATTTCAGTATCAATATACTTATTTCCGAGAGAAGAAGCTTCTCGATTACTTTCTAAATAAATCGCTAAGTCTTTAAGGGTCGGAAAACTTACATTAACGCCATGATGAGGTTCTATATGAACATCACCTAAATAATTACCTCCTTCATGAAACGAATCTAATTTACCTTTTAAAGCATAAATTGCTGATTGAGGAGATGAACATGCTACATGTGGATTTTGTACACCATAAATATGCACACCTTCAGGTAAATAATGCTTATTAAAATAACCATGCCAATGACTTAAAGCAAATCCTTGTTGTGAGAGCGTATTAACAAATTTCAAATTGCTTGAAAAATAATTCATTATCGAAGCTATTACGGCATTACCTACGGCATGCGCTAACATAACTTTGGTATCAAATGAAGGTTTGAAGTGTTTGTTAAGTATTGAACCTAGGGGAGTTTGTAAATACATTCTACCATCTTTTAATCCAAGTTTAATTAAGTCGGTTTGTGGATTAAAATGTGTTTTATCACTTCCGGAACGTTGACTTAAAACCCAAACCTCCGGTACCTTCATGCAAAAAACACCTTGAGACAATTCAATAATTATAAATATCTTTTCATTATATATAAACCAATCACGCTCTAGCGAAATGTAGTTACCATATTTTTGTTTTGCTTCAGCGATAGGTATAAGTAATGATAGCTGTACTGGCAATTGTCGAGCTAGGAAACCATAGCTCATGCCATTACGATCGTCTAGATGAATTCTTCCTATCCAGCGATAATATTTATTTCTAAAGTTTAATTCCTCAACTTCTTTCCCTTGAGGATAAAGTCCAATCCTATCAAATATAATACCACTCTCAATAATATCCGTAATCAATGGTATATACATAGCATCTTTGATATCAAATGCTTCTTCTTGAACAATAAAATCAGAAAAACTATGTGCCCGAATAGGAGCCGCAATTTTGGGAATTAAAGCATAAAGTACATGATTTTTAAAGTCTTTATTTAAACTGTATATTGGGTGAGATGCATTAAAGTTATATAGGATCCATGAGTCTTTGCTTACCCCAATTACAATGTTAGTCATGTGGTAAGCAAACAGGGAAAGAGCAGTGTCAAAATGCGTGTAAAAGTCAGACTGTGAATTTATATGTGAAGGAAATTCAAGAATTGTTATAACCGAACTTTCTCGAAAGCTTGATGTGCTATCAATGGGTAGATTTCCAGTTTCACTTTCCCCTACTGCAATAACAGATACCCCCTGTTTAATTCGTCTCTCCTTAAGTAAGTTCTTTGTAACTGCATTATTTATATATGTCACGGTTAACGATTCTTTAAATAAGCATTTCTGAAGACAATAGTTTAGATTATTCAGTAGAATTAACAATAATTTCTTTACTCTTTTCTGTAATGGAACATGGTTCAGTGCCAGATCATAGGGAATGATATTCACTTTTAAATCAAAGAGCGTCTTCTTCAATTTTTCAGCGAAATCGATGAGATGTTGACTTGTGTTTGGGGAGATATACGGAAAAAACGTAATGTTTAACTTATCTGCCATTTCCTTAGGTGTTATAAACACCTTTTCAGTTATACCAAGGATTTTTTGTAAAGCTTCTTGACTCAACATATAGGTAATATTATAACATTATAATGATTAAGTCTGACAAGTGCCTTTGGCTAGTTGAAACTATTAACGACTTATCCACTCCACATCCTTCATATTTATATCCCAATAATGTTATTATTACTGTATGAAATACTCCATAAAATCACATCTAACATTATTTATTTTCGTCTCCATTATTATCCTCGTTGGAGTCATCAATATCCCCACCACTCATGCCGCAGTCAAAAATGTCGTAACAGGTTACGCATGGTCTTCTAATATAGGTTGGATTCAATTCAATCCTCGAGGCAACACAACAGATGATGTTACCATCAGTACGACGACTCTTACTCCAACAATCGGAGACTTCAGCGGTTACGCATGGTCTTCTAATATAGGTTGGATCAAATTCGGCGGTCTGAGTGGTTTTCCTAGCAGTGGCTTTATTTCAGAAAATGCCAAAGTGAATCTGACCACGGGAGTAGTTACCGGCTGGGCTCGAGCCTGCTCTGGTACCTTAAATGCTTCTCCGAATCAGAATCTCCCAGGTGATTGTTCCAGCATAAATCCTCGCACCGACGGTTGGGATGGTTGGATAGAACTTTCTGGAGAAAATCATGCGTCAGGTGATTCATCCGGCAATGGCGGTGTCTACTATGACAACACCAACGGTAAATTCAAAGGTTACGCCTGGGGAGGTGAAGTCGTGGGATGGGTAAATTTCGATCCAAATTCTCCGACCGTTACGACTATTCCGCCTGTAACATGCACGAATAATTGCGGTGGAGGAGATACACCCATTACAGGATCTTGTTCTGCGACTGATAGCTCACCAAATTTGACTTTTACATCTTATCCGTCTGGTGGAACAGGTTTATACTCTTCTTACACATGGACATCAACAAAAAATGGTTCATCAATAGCAAGCAATTCAACTGGGTTAAGTATTATATATAATTCAACAATTCCTGGGGAAGTTTATGCCGCAAATGTTACGATTACAGATTCAAATAATAACACGGGAACGATTAGTTGTGGACCGACTACTGTTGCAACCCCAACTTCTACTGGTCCTCTACTTTGGTTTGAGGGTGGTACAATCCCAACAGGTGTTGGAGATACTAAAACAAAGACAGTGAGGGAGGGACAGAATGTGGAAGTCTTGTATAATAGGACAGGACTATTTTGTAAGGGACGTTTTAATCCCCCTACCCCATCTGGATTTGACATAAGTAGTAATTCGATTTGGACAGATCAGGATTCAATTGTTAATAATACTGATACCGATATTAGTGGTAATCAAAAATATAAATTTACTAGTCTAGTTAAGGGAACTTATAATATAGATTTAATATGTTCACCACCCCATGGTGCTATAGGTCAATCATCTTGGCTTGCGAATATTATGAGTTCCATTTTTTCTCTGTTTGCTCTGGGTGATACTCCTAGCAATACAATAAAGATTATTGTAACCAAAACCTCTATAGAGGAAATATAAAAAGAATAATATGGCGATAAAGAAGAGGCCAGAAAGTTCGCTGGCCTCTTTTGTTCAAAGAGTGATTCTGTCAATACAGCGGGACCGCATTGGTCGTCGCTGTTCGAAAGAACATGGTTGCGTTGTTCGCCGTTTCGTAAACGAAGGATCGAGTGTCCCCTTGCGGAAGGAGATGTGTTAGAGGTGACACGAAATTGTTCGAACCATAGCTCGACCAACTTCTTTGGTCAGGTGAATTCTGGAGGCAATAGCCTCTACCAGAATCTCCTCCGGAAACCGTCACAATCACCGAACCATTGCCTACACCGATCTTGGTTCGAAGAGGTGTTTCTGGAATCAATCTTCCATCGCCATCGAAGTTCTGGAAATCCTTCGAGAGGAGTGAGAGTTTCAACCAGTAGTCCCCGTTTAACTTCGAAGAATTGGTAATTGCCCATGTGGGCAGGTACATGAATCCATCGGAAGCTATAACATTGGTCGATCCCTTGATCCTATTGTCATCCACCTCGAATGCATTTGGATCGTCCATATTCTCAATCTCCAATCGAGCCCATTTGAGGTTGGGGATGTAGAACGGAACCTTGTCGTTCATGGTTGTCGAGAACCACGAGAGGTTTGGGATTCCATAAACTCCACTTACAATAGTTGGTGCTATGTCAATATAGTTGGGAGTTTCGAATGAAGTAGCTGACTTTCCGTTTCCTCCCATACTACAATCAACATAAACTGAAATCCCACTATCCTTTCTGATACTCTGATTTGTATGGACAATCAAAGTATTGAGAATGTTCGACAGTTTGCTGGCGATGGCTGTGTCCATCTGTAACTTATTTGTCAGTGGTAATGTGATATACCATCCACTAGTCATGAATGGTTTCCATGTATTATTGGTATTGTTGAAATACCAACTCCAAATATCGATCACATACACATTGGACACCGCGTATGTTTCCACCCTTTCCATGCTCCCAAAAGGAAGCGATGTAATCTGTCCGCCCGCTTTTCCAGCGAAGAGGACAGTCATAACTGTGATCATGAAGATCACCACCATCGTACTGAAACGATCTTTCATTGGACTATCCTTTCTCTTTTGTGCCTCGTTTGGCGAAGCGGGGTTTAACTAGAAATTAGAGAATGGCGGTCACTTCGTTTATTGTCAACGAGCGAGCCAATCTAGTGATATGCATACCATGTGTGATGCAAAAAGTAAAGTGGACAAGAAAGTAGATTTAATATACACACATATGTATATAATAATATATAATCTAATCAATGGAAATTACATCATATTCAATATTAGATTGGTTTACCGGTATAATCCTTATCGGCATATCAGTTGCTATATTCTGTTTGGGTAAAAAGTCTATTTCTGCTCAATTATTTGCTTTGCTTTCTTTTATCACCGGAATATGGAGTTGTTTGATAGCAGTTGCTGTTTCTTTAACTAACCTTTATTACATGCAACTCCTAACGGAAGGTAATCATTTTCTTGGTACCCTTATAGCCTCCATATTTTTTCTGTTTTCTCTCTCATACCCATACGACGCGAAAATCAATAAGAAAATCTTGGCTACATTAATAGCAATAGAGTTAATATTTATATATCTCCTCTTCTTCACTAATACTATTATTTTCCAAATCTTCACCCTGCCTGACCTAAAATATCTCGGCTGGATATATGGCAGATTGGGATTTCTATTCAATCTCTATTTCATCCTTCCATGGCTTTTCGGTATTGGATTACTTTTTCGAAAATTCAGAAGTTCTACTGATTTCACTGTCCGACAGAACCTACGACTAATGTTGATCGCGTTGATCATTGGCGTCATACCACCAGCTATTATAACAATACTTCTTCCCCAAATCGGAATCTTCGACTACTATTGGCTAAGCCCAACCTCTGCACTTCTTTGGATCCCCCTCATCGCCTACTCCATCACCCGACATCACCTCTTCAACATAAAAGTGATAGCCGTTGAGCTCATAACATTCTCGCTGTGGATTTTTATATTAATTCGCATACTTTTCGCCGCGACTTTTCGCGAAACCTTGATTGAGAGCAGTCTTCTGGCGATTACCGTCATTTTCGGCGTCATGCTCATAAGGAGTGTTCTGCGAGAGATCAGACAACGCGAGCAAATTGAGAGACTTGCCACTAATCTGGAGAAAGCCTATGTCAATGTCAAAGACTTGAATGAGCATCTCGAAGAAAAGGTCGCCGAGCAGACGGAAGAGATCAAGAAGTCATATGAGGTGGAGAAAAGGGCTAGACATGAGCTAGAGGGGCTGGATATAACCAAAAACGAGCTCATTACGGCCGCGCAACACAATCTACGCACGCCACTGACCACTCTTCGATGGCAATTGGAGAATATGAGGAAAAGCATGGGCGATGGTGATGGTGATAATGCCAATGAGTTGCGTCAGTCAATAAAAGAATCGGAGGCATCGGTTGAGCGTTTGACGAAAATACTCGAGGATTTCTTGAGTATTACGGAGGTGAGGGTGGGGGGGGATAAGAATTAATTTTTAATCCTCGTAGCCATTTGCATATATTCTTCTAGCAGTTCCATACCAAATCTTTTACGCCTTTTATCAACATCTTTTTTGTTGGCAAGCGGTGATAATTCTAGATGTCCATCCTTCAAGCGCTTGAATTGAGTTCCAAACAATTGTTTTCTGCCAAGATGAACAAGAATCCTGTCTTTAAGATAGGCAATATTTTGTTTAGCAACAGAAAGAGGATTCTTCAATAATTCATGTTCCATAAGCTTGAGGCATTTCTTTTGAAAAACTAAATCATGGTCAGCATGCTGGGCTATTAACCATGCGCACATACTCGCCTTTTTACCAACCAGAAATATAGTTGGCCAACCATATTTACTAATTATCTTCTTTAATTCATTCGCATGTTTCCTGTCCTCTCTTTTAACACGCGACCAATCATTGGACTTTTCGGCGCAATGTCTCAATCTCTGGTCTTTATTAGCCATAGTTAACAACTGCTTTACTGTTTTTTTATTTATTTTTTGTTTTTTCATAAAAAGTGGGGAACTACAGGAGTTCCCCAGAATCACAAATGAGTGGTTTCTCAATCGTCGGGATCGCTACCGGTATCAGTTCCGGTAGTCCAACTAAGAGAAGCCGCCTCATATGGGATCGACTCAATCGCACAGATGTAGGCAAATGTTTCTGCTTTCATTGACTTTTCTCAACTCCTTCCTACAGAGAGTATATCAGTGATAGCATCAGATATGCAAGCTCCAGCATAATGTTCCAACCAATACCACTGACCATTCGGGTTTACTTCGAAAAAGACAAACTGCCCTTTTTTGTCAACCGCAAGATCAAAAGCTCCGAATTCTAGGCCTAATTCTCGCATCATTTCCATGCACAGTGTGAGAATATTTTCAGGTAATGCAACTACGCGATAATTCAATTTGTCCATGAACGCAGGGTTCCTCCAATCCACCAATGTTTCTTGATGAAGCTGGGAATCTATGCGCACAGGGAACACCTTATTACCAACTATAGTTACACGCAGTTCGTAAAACTTGTCCACATATTCTTGGAACAAACAAGGCGGACATTTTACCAATTTGATCTGATCTAAATGTTTTCGTTCGATTAGAGTTGTTGGTATATTGAAACCCTTGTCTCCATAGCCCAAAAAGCCCTGCTTGATAGTTTTGAAAATCATCTTACCGTGACAAGACTCAAAAAAAGACATGGCTTTCTCAGGATCATTGGTAACTAATGTTCTAGGTATAGTGAAACCAACTCGGCAAGCGAGCGACAACTGGAAAAGTTTTTTCCGAGCTCGTTCAATACTATCAGGTCTACTTAACCAAAAAGCATTAGGTATGCTAAGCCATATCCCTTCTAGAGCATATCTTGTTTCTTCCTCCGCGAATTTTTTCTGCACTGTATCGGAAATATTAAGTGCAAAATGATTCGGGCGACGATACCAAACACTTTTAATATTGTGAGATTCTATCGTATTTCCATTAGAATTAAACTGGAAGGACGATAATCCATTTTCAACGCTAAATTCAATAGTAGGCTCACCTCTTTGGAGTTTATCAGAGTCGAAACGAAAAATAGTTTCGCCCCGATCTTTTAATTTAGCAAGTACAACATCGGTATGTGAACCATCTGCAGAATTGGTCAGAACGAGTACAACATCTTTAGTTTTCATAGAACAAAACCCTTTCTTTTGACTAAATTCAGATTACTATAATAATTCAGTTTGTCAATACTATTGGAAGTGAATTCTCATTCTAATTGCAACATTAATAGTAATGAAAATAAAGATTTTACTTCTGGCTCAGCCCTCTCTCCGGCCTCCTCTGGCTCCTCCTCATCGCCTATTCCATCACCCGACATCGCCTTTTCAACATAAAAGTGATTATGATCGAACTTATAACATTCACATTCTGGATCATCCTATTCAGTCGCGCGGTGTTCGCGAATAATACACATGAGGCTGTGATAGGAACTATTTTGCTCGTTATCGCCATCGTTTTCGGTATATCACTGATACGGAGTGTGTTACATGAGATGGAGCAGAGAGAAAAGATTGGGGAGTTGGAGGAAGAATTGAGGGTGGCGTATGAGAGAAAGGGGGTTTAGAAAGGGGTGTAATGTTAAACTGGAATAGTCTTGTTAAAAGCACTTATATCGTTCATAAAATGTTCCGTAAATACAGTATTGATTTCACTAAAGTCCATATCTCTATCTATAGATTTATAGAATAATTTGAATTTATCAATTCCAAATTGCTCAATTAGTTTTTTAACAAAGAATCCCGCAAATGAATAATAATACATAAAATTATCATTTGGCGTCTCCATCCAATCTTTATGTGTCAAAATCTTCTCAATTGGTAATATTTTACTTATTCCCTCTTTTAGCCATTCTTCTTTTGTCTTGCCTATAACAATTCTTTCCCAAGATAAATATTCGGCTAGTCCCTCAGCAAAAAATCCAGTGGCAAGACCAAGTGGTAATGAAAGAAGATGGGTATCTTCGTGCTCACCTATTGGTTTATGTTCTTCTGTATATAAAATATGAATAATATAATCCTTAAAAATCGCTTGAGCATATCCACCGTCACCCATAAGTTTTATTTTCGTTTCTATATCCGGATAAAAATAATATCTAATCTTTTGTTTTGGTGGTTCAACATTCAAAAAGCCTATTATCTTTTTAAAAGACTCTTCTTGAATTTCTTCTATTATATTAATCTCTTTTTCAGCAACACTGCCGAGAAAGTAATAAAGAATATAATGAAGTGTCTCCTTTCCAATCCACCTCCGATCATCCTTAAAATCTTCTTTATATGTTGGAAGATATTGATTTATTATTTCATTATTCATCAATGCATTATAGCAAAAAGAAAAAGAGTTGTTGATTGTATCAGCAACTCTTGAGTACTCACGAATCACCTCGAGTCCCGTATTTAAGGAGGACTAGTCCCATGTTAATTTGTTTCGTCAGCTCCTTCTGGCACAAGCGCCTAGAAAATCCAGTAAGTCCATGTTTTACCACAGAATCATGGATGCATCCACCGCCACAAACAGGTAGATAGGGACACTTCTCTTCCACACATTCGTCTATCCTTTCAAATAATTCGAAACGACCGTCCCGAGAATACGATTTTGGAGTTTGAAACACACTTGAAAAATCGAATTCTGATCTTCCAACAGTACAAAAACATTTCTGAAGTGAACCATTCGGTTGAAGCACAGCTGAATGTTTTGCTATTGCTACACACCATGGGCCTAACAGAAATTCGTCTGGCAATTCATGCCCGAGATCTCGCGCCACTTTCCATGCCTTAATCGCTTTTTTAGCGATGTACTTTTCACTGATTTCCTCTGTTTGGGCGTTGAGAGAAGGTACAACAATACCAAGACTTAGTTGTATTCTGTTTCCATATCCAAGTTTCGTTATATATTCAATGAGGCTTGGAATAGAATCAGCCGTCTCCCTATCAAGAGACAAACGTAAATTCACCCTTTCAATAAAATGACCATCTAAAAGCATTTTCACATTTGCTATAATCCTATCAAAAGATACATAATTGTTACGTCCTCGACGCCTAGTATCATGTATCTCTTTTGGACCATCCAATGTTATTTGAACTTTTCGACAATCATGCTGACGAAGGACCGAGGCAATACTGGGATCAAGCAGATCGCCGTTTGTAATTATTTCTGTCCAGAATTCAACCCCCGCAGTTTTTACAACGGAAGATATTCTAGACAAAGCATCGATAACGAGCTTTTTCTCGAGCATTGGTTCACCACCAAACAAGATGCATCTGAAAGATTTCACCTCAGTATTAGTCTTCAGATATTGGATTATCCACCCGATAGATTTATCCAGTACTTCTCCAGACATTTTTCCCATTCTCTTTATACCATTTTCGAAACAATATGGGCATTTAAGCTGACATTGCATCGTGGGTAAGAAATAGAATGAAAAAAGTTTAGCATGATTGTTCCTTGTGTCTAGAAATGAATCCCTGTACTCGGCAAATTCATCCCTTTCAACAGAAACAATAAAATCATTCTCTCCAAATAAGATGTTCTTTATTTCTGATTTAATTTCAGTAGCACATTTGTTTTGCAACCATTTATCTACATTGGACAGAAGTTTCCTTGTCATCACAGTCACGGCACCTGTGAGAAAACTTTTGAGAATTACCCTTTTTCCGCTTATTGGGTACCGAACAACAAAATCACTCCATTTATAGTTCATTTCCCAGCCTTTCTCTTTATAAAGAAGCTCTCAAGTCTGTGTACCTGAGAGCTATAGTTCTTTAGCTACCTGATCTTGCGCTGTTTTAGTAGCCACATCCATCCAGACCCATCCTGGTCGGAACGCGAAAGCCCCTGCTTCCAGACTTCAGCAGGACAATGTCCTTGCTGTTGGTGCATCGATTCTCCGGTCTTGAGACCGACTGTTTCTTTGATACCTTCTTCATAACTACCTCTGCCTTCCCCAGCTAGTCGCGACTGAACGGTGACTATGCGGAAAGCATGCATGAAGCCGTGATCGGGTCCATTTTACTCGTTATTGCTATCGTTTTTGGAATATCGCTGATACGGAGCGTATTGCATGAGATGGAGCAGAGGGAGAGGATTGGGGAGTTGGAGGAGGAGTTGAGGGTGGCGTATGGGAGGGCGGAGGGTTAGAAAAATCAGTGCTATAATACTAAGCGTATATTGTAACCGAATATGGACAATCAGAGATATATTCCAGAAGTTAAGTTCGAACTCGCTCCAATAGAGTTGGAGGCTGAATTCTTATACTTTTTTTCTCGAACAGAACGAAGATTTAGCGCTGTATTGAATAGGGTCTATCCTGAACTGGAAGATATCATCAAAAAGACAGACAATAAAGACGAAGCTATTCTGAAATGCCGAGAATTCGCAGAAAGAGTGATTGAAAAAAATAAGGAAATTATTTTGAAGGCAAAAGATAGTATTCAAAATGATTGGAATATGATAAGCCACAGATTCCTTGAAGTATTGGCTGAACATTTTGAAACTGAATGGCCTAGAGATAAAAGCACAATAATAGGATACATTTCAATACTGCCAGCATTTCCGCGATTCCTCGATAAATATTCATTTTGTGTCGGTTATAGGGTAAATACAGCACTAGCAAGGGAAATAATCGCTCACGAGATCTTTCATTTTTTGTGGTTCAAAAAGTGGCTAGAAGTATTCCCTGAAATTCCGAGTGATCAATACGAAAGTCCTCATTTGACATGGAGACTGAGCGAGATAATGGATCTAGGCATTCTTCAATGCCACCATGAGATGCAAAGCCTGATACGATCAACCGGGTGGGGTTATGATTCACTCAAGGAGTTAAAAATAGGGGATGTAAGTGTGATTGAATATTTTGTAAAGGTATACACGAAATGCATGCAAGATGGTCAAAGCTTCGAGGAAATATTGAAAACTTTATGGAAAAAAGCTCAAGAAAACAAGAAAATTCTTGAGAGGTTTTGAAGCGCTCAACATTTACAAGATAAATATGTTGTGCTAATTTCACAATAGAATAAACGAAACAAGACCTTTGAAATACGAGGATGTTATGAAAACAACTCTGGATAAAGAAGTGCTACTTTGCAAATCGCACTTTATACAAACAATTCGTGGTGAAGAAGGATATGTCATCTGGCACTCACTCTTCGGCAATCCAAGAATTGTCTCCGAGGAAGTGCTCGAATTTCTTAATCTATTTGGTACCCCACATACACTAAATAATGTGATAGACGCAGATAATACGGACGATGTACAAATGACTATTATCAAGGATTTGATCAGTGATAATTATCTCGTTTCTCAAGGGTTGGATGAGAGAAGATTTCTCGCCAAGAAAATGGCGGAACGAGAACATACCATCATTAGTGGCTCACTTATCACCTACTTGGAACTTATCATGTCGGAAGTGTGTAATTTTCGATGCACTTATTGCATTCATTTCAACAACTTGGAAACTTCCGATCGTATCAACAGCCCCATGAAGTTTATGCAGTACGATATAGCCAAGGAGGCAGTAGATCGGTATCTTGGAATTCTTCGTAGACACGGAAAGCGTATTGCTGAAATTAACTTCGGTGGAGGCGAACCATTATTGGCATGGTCAGTTATCAAGCGGGTATTTGAATACTGTCATTCTGCATATGGCATGGAGTTCGAATTCCACTTCTCGATAAACACAAATGCCTCTCTCATCACGCAGATTATCGCTAAGACCCTAAAAGAGTACCATGTCAAAGTCGCTTCCAGCCTAGATGGATTGCGTGAAGGAAATGATCGTGTCCGATTGATGAAATCCGGAGGTGGTACCTTTTTCCAGATTTTGCGCGGATTCAATAAGTTGGCACGAGTTGGGTATCCACTTGATGGTATCGCCGTGACAGTTAACGAACAAAACTTTCCAACGCTTGATGAGTCAATCGTTGATTGGGCTGTGGAACATATTATGTCGGAAATCCGTATAGATATCGACATAGTCGGCATGGTAGAAATACCAATCGAGAACATTGTCGAGAAACTCATGCGAATACGCCGATATGCCGAGGATAGAAAGATCTATGTCGCAGGATTCTGGTCTCGTCCGGCGGAAAACCTCAATAATTCCACACTCAATAGTCACATTGCGTTCTGTGGAGCAGTCCGCGGTAACAGCATCTGTATAAACCCATCAGGAAATATATATGGATGTGGTTACAGTAACATACAATTTGGTACATTAACTCAATTTGGTGACCTCCATAAAATCAACAGCCAATATCATAGATTTGTAAAAGGTCATCTCACTGGAATGATGGAGATGTGTAAGGGTTGTATGATTGAAGGTCAGTGTGGTGGTGGTTGTAACATCACGCAGGAATTCGCTCAAACAGCAAAAACTACCAAGATTGAGAGAATGTGCAATTTCTACCGCCAAATGACTCGAGAACTTCTTCTCGAACAACTCCGAGAATCGAATTCTGGGGTTATCAAAAATGATTAGAGTGGTATTCACGGGACTAAGGAAATATGATATATTTTCTTAGTCCTCTTTTAATTATTCTATGTATAATTTATCTAATAAGATTATTGAGAATATTGTTTTGAAATACAAACAGAATAAAAATGTTTTGGGGATTATGTTATTTGGTTCTGTTGCTAGAAATAAGTTTGATAAGTATTCTGATATTGATATTTACATACTTCTAAATCGAAAGGAGAAACATTCGAGAATAAATTTTGTGGAAGATGGTGTTAGAATCGATCTAATACTAGATTCATTAAAAGAAGTGAAAAGATATCTAAAAAAAGACATGTACTCTGTTAGACGCAGTACTTCACATATGCTCGCACATGGACACATTCTTTATCAGGAAAATGTAGTGTTGGAAAAAATCCAGAAACTCGCTACGGAGAATCTATCTCTAAAAACTAAATACTCCCAAAAAGAACTCTTAATGCATAAATATTCCATAGATGATTTTCTGGGAGAAGTTAAACGTGATATAGAGAATAATGATTTAATTGCTTTCGGCCTTGATAGCCAATTACTATTAAACAATATAATAGAACTCTCCCTCAAGTTGAACGGTGAATTCTTCAGACAATCCAATGAGATGTCTGAAGTATTAAAAAAGATAGATGAAGGCTTTCAAAAGGAAATTAATAGTTTTTATAAGACATGTAATATCAAAGAAAAAGAAAAAACTCTATCTAAACTCGTAGAATATAGTCATGAGAAACTAGGCGGACCACTTCCTGAAAGATGGGAAATAAATTAGTGAAAATCAGTATAAACTCTTCTTTCCAAAAGAAACTAAAAAGAGGCTAAGAAAACATACTATGTTCCCTTGGCCTCGTGAATGCCAACTTAGTGGCAATTGCTTGGTTGCCGACAGGTGTTCCGCACTGTCCGTTTTGGAAGAGGCTTAACACTCAAACCAGCAAGACACTTCTTTGGTACCTTCTTCATAACTACCCCTGTCATCCCCAGCTAGTCGCGACTGAACGGTGACTATTTTGTTAATTGCCAGAGAATCTTGACCCCAAAATCGTTATAGAATCAAGATTCTCCGGCAATTCCTCCTTATTTCAAGGATCTCAAATGCTGACATTAGATTACCACAATAACCAAAATTGTAAATAGGATAACTATTTAATTCATATCCTCCTCATCGCCTACTCCATCACCAAGCACAATTTATTCAACATAAAAGTGATTACGATCGAAATCGTGACATTCTCATTCTGGATCATTCTGTTCAGCCGCGCGGTGTTCGCGAAAAGTACGCATGAAGCCGTGATTGAATCTATTTTACTCGTTATTGCCGTAGTATTCGGCATATCACTAATACGGAGCGTATTGCATGAGATGGAGCAGAGAGAGAGGATTGGGGAATTGGAGGAGAAGTTGAGGGTGGCGTATGGGAGGGCGGAGGTTTAGGAAGTGTTGCAGAGCTAGAGCTAGTTCAACAAGTAAGTGCAACACTCCTGTAAAATAGAAGTGTCATGAATTA
>CAYIQG010000002.1:36477-39046 GCA_964365535.1 uncultured Candidatus Saccharibacteria bacterium | reverse complement strand
CTTGACAGGCATGATATAATACACAAGCATGACCAAAAAAGTGATAAGAACCGAAGAACAGAAGAAGTCGTTCAATTCCGGAACGCTTGTTATTTATGCCGGCTCAAAAGGCGGAGTTGAATTGAGAGCTGACGCGAATAAAGAGACGATTTGGGCTACACAGACGCAAATTGCTGAACTTTTTGAGATTGACCGTACTGTAGCCACAAAACATATAAATAATGTATTTAGGGATAGAGAAATCGATGAAAAAAGCAATGTGCAAAAAATGCACATTCCTAATTCTGATAAACCGATAACTCTATATTCCTTGGATATCATTCTCGCTGTTGGATATCGTACAAACTCAGCGAAGGCAGTCAAATTCCGACAATGGGCAACGAGAACCCTTCGTGAGTATCTGATTAAAGGTATTGTTGTAAATACTGAGCGTATTAAAAAGCTACCCGATCGCATTCTCCATGACATTATTGGTAAATTCGAATTTATTCAGCGTACTCTTCAGAATCGTGAATTAAATAAAGGTGAATCTGATAGTTTGCTAGCCGTTATTCACGACTATGCCAACTCATGGCTCTTCCTCAAAGAGTACGACGAAGGTGAATTGAAGTTGCGCCGAAGCAAGAACAAAGAAAAGCGCAGACTTGATTACGATTTTGTCAGAGGGATGATCGATACAATGCGCGTCGAACTGATTTCAAATGGTCAGGCCAGCGAACTATTCGCATCTGAACGGGATCAAACATTCCAAGGAATTCTAAAAACTATCTACCAGACTTTTGGCGGAAAAGAACTATATTCAAGCCTTGAAGAAAAGGCGGCGCACTTGCTGTACTTCATCATCAAAGACCATCCATTCTCTGATGGCAATAAGCGTGTTGGGTCATTCTTGTTCATTTCTTTTTTGAAATTAAATGGCATTCTTCGACGACCAAATGGTGAGAACAGAATCAACGATAACACATTGGTCGCTCTGGCATTGCTTATTGCCGAAAGCAATCCAAAAGACAAGGAAATTATGGTAGCCTTAACAACAAACTTATTAATATGAAAGACTATTATAAAACCCTAGGAGTAGAAAAAAGCGCCTCGAAAGACGATATTAAAAGTGCCTTTCGCAAACTCGCGCATCAATATCATCCCGATAAGACGAAGAATGACCCGGTATCATCGCAAAAATTCAAAGAGGCGAGTGAGGCGTATTCGGTGTTATATGACGATAATAAGCGCAAACAGTACGATATGTTCGGCGCCACGGGCGTTGGTGAAAATCCAGGACAGAGCGGTTTTGGCGGTTTCAATAGCGGTCAAGGCTTCGGCGGATTCCAAGGTTTCAATAACGGCCAGGGCTTCCATTTCGATTTTTCCGGAATGGGTGGTGGCCAAAATGTTGAGTTTGACCTTGGAGACATATTCGGTGAATTTTTCGGACAAGGCGGAGGTCGGCGCAGACCAAGAAAAGGCGCCAATATTACCGTTGATATTCGCGTTTCATTCAAGGATTCAATATTCGGTGTTGAAAAAGAAATTTCTATAGATGGAAAAGGAAAGTTGGTAGTTAGTATTCCCACTGGAATAGAAAGCGGGCAAGGACTGCGCGTAAAAGGAAAAGGTGAAAACGGCGATGGCGGCGCTGGTGACCTTATCGTCCGTGTTTGGGTAGAGGAGCATCCGCATTTTCGTAAGGAGGGTTTGAATCTAATTATGGAACTGCCGATTAAATTAACCATGGCGCTTCTTGGTGGCGTGATAGATTTGGAGACTTTGGACGGCAAGATTGAGCTCAAAATTCCACAAGGGACAACTCATGGTGAAATTCTTCGAGTAAAAGGAAAGGGAGTACCTTATGAAAGTAATGGACTTATGGGTAATAGAAGTAGGCGAGGTGATTTGCTTATCGTTACGCAAGTGAATATGCCGAAGAAGTTATCAAGGGAGGCGCAGAGAATGATTGAAGAATTGAAACGAGAGGGGTTGTAATATTGTGCTATAATTATCTTATGAAAAAAATACTGCTATCCGGCGTCAAACCCACCGGCCGACCGCATATCGGCAACTATTTCGGTGCGATGAAGCAGTTCGTTAACCTTTTGAGTTCCGGCGATTTTGATTGCTATTTTTTTATTGCCGATTATCACGCGCTTAATTTCATTCAAAATGCCGATGAGATGAGACAAAATACTTTGGATTTAGCAATTGATTATCTCGCGATTGGATTGGATCCAAAGAAGGCAACATTATTCAAGCAAAGTGACATTTCAGCGCATACAGAACTCTCATGCATTTTCGATACGATTGTAACAATGCCTTATTTGATGCGCGCGCATGCTTACAAAGACGCCGTCGCTAAGGATAAGGAAATAAATGTCGGTACTTTCAATTATCCGGTTCTAATGGCCGCCGATATTTTACTCTATGATACAGATGTGGTACCGGTGGGGCAGGATCAAAAGCAACATGTTGAATACGCTCGCGATATCGCCCAAAAGTTCAATTCTATATTTGGAGAAACATTTAAACTACCTGAACCCTTGATTATAGAAGGTGTTGCGACTGTTCCGGGAATTGA
>CAYIQG010000002.1:0-36377 GCA_964365535.1 uncultured Candidatus Saccharibacteria bacterium | reverse complement strand
TTAAACTACCTGAACCCTTGATTATAGAAGGTGTTGCGACTGTTCCGGGAATTGATGGTCGTAAAATGTCGAAAAGTTATGACAATACAATTCCATTATTTGCTAGTCGCGAGGAAATTGCGAAGGCGGTAATGAGTATTGTTACGGATTCCGGTGCCGGTATTCCAGAAAATGTTTTTAATATTCACAGACTTTTTAAAGATGGAAAAGAATTGAAACTATTTTATGAGAAAAATATCGGTAAGTATAAAATCTTGAAGGAGGCGTTAATTGAAGACATTAACGCATTTATTGAACCTCTTCGAGAACGGCGCGTGGAGTTGGCAAAAGATGAAAAACGAGTAATTGAAATATTGAAAGAGAGCGCGGTGAAAACGAATGAAAAGGCGAACAAGAAATTGGTAGAGGTAAAAAGAGCCATAGGAGTTATTTATTAGTCTCATTAGTCTTCTATTGACTAATTATTTCTATGAAAAGAAAAAGGGCGCGGGTCGACTCAGTAAGTCGGCGCGCGCCCAGTCCGCAATGTTCATAGGATAGCGGGTTCCTTGGCTATAATGGTCTTACCCGATAGCCCTTTTTTGGTGGAGGATCCAAATTTCTGCTGACACAGAGGTATTGCAGACCTCTGCTTGAGATTATTGAGATCTGCTCTCCAAATAATCTACAGCAGTTTTATGGTCTTTCAAGAAGTGAACATCTTCGTAAACTCCAGCGCCAGTTGCATCCCAACGCCAGAAAAGTTCGAAGAAGTTTTAAAACTCACTTCTTAGGTCAAGACTTTGTTTCTGTCTCAACCAGACTCTTGAGGCGTATCAGATTTTGCCTCTAAGGTCGCTAGCGCCAAGATGGGATCCCACAAAAATCACCTAGGCACGCGCTCCACTTTGATTTCTATGACAGAAAACCAAAGTGGAACGCATGCCAGTGGACCACCGTATCAATGTCCTTATCTGCCGATAGCATAGCATACCCACATATTTTGTCAAGCATTTTTACACTTTGTTGATGACTACTGTGAATATGTGGCTCTATTAAGCCATATATTCAATAGTCACTTTCTATTTCTTTGGATTCGGAAAAGAATCAATAGGGAAAACGAGATAATTAATGTTACAATAGCAAAATGGGCATCTCCGGTAAAGGTAAAATCAATCGTCTATTTCTAGTATCGGTAATCATGTTAACAACATGCGGTTTTGTAATATTCTTGTCGGCTTCTTTGGGATTATTGGCTCAAAATGGAGCAAATTTCGGGACGGTCGCGCTAAAACAAAGCGCCAGTTTGATTATCGGGCTTATAATATTTTTCGGCTTATCGAAAGTCAAATATACTTACTTACGCAAAACCGCTTTCTTTATTTTCCTATTCGCGATCGGGCTAAATCTTTTATTATTTATTCCCCAGATTTCACTTTTTTATGGCGGCGCGTCGCGTTGGATCAGCGTCGGTTTTCTAAGCTTCCAACCGTCCGAATTCCTGAAAATCGCTTTTATAATATACGCGGCGGCATGGATACATCATGTTAAGGATAGAATAAGGAACATTAAGTCTGGTTTCATACCTTATGTGATACTAATAGCTATTTTGAGTGTTCTTCTTTTATCTCAATCTAATACCAGTACTTTGGTTATCATTGCTTTTACCGGTTTAATTATGTTTTTTATAGCGGGAATGCCCATAAAACACATACTATTTGTCGGAGTATTATTGTGTACCGTAGTTATCGGCGTTGTAATCCTGCGGCCATATGCCAAAGAACGCATTATGACCTTTATTAACGGCGGGAGTGACGCGCAAGGGGCGGGATATCAAATAAATCAATCATTGATAGCAATCGGGTCTGGACAACTGACCGGCCGCGGTTTCGGACAAGGCGTGCAAAAGTTCGGCTATTTACCGCAACCAACCGATGATTCCATTTTCGCCGTATCAGCCGAAGAATTCGGATTTGTCGGCAGTGTTGCCTTGATTATTCTCTATTTAATTTTAGTGATAAGTTCCTTCAGGATCGGCGCTCGTTCACCGGATTCATTCGGAGGCTTCGTGGCGATAGGCATCGCGATTCTTATTATCACGGAATCATTCTTGAATATGGCGGCCATGCTGGGTCTTGTTCCGCTCTTTGGCGTACCGCTATTATTCGTATCTCATGGCGGAACCGCTCTTATTATTACGCTCGCGGCCGCCGGAATAGTCGCGAATATTTCTAAATACGCGAAATAAGTGTTATTATATGTAATATGAAAATCTTATTCACGGGCGGCGAGACTGGGGGCCACTTTTATCCGATAATCGCCGTCGCGCAAGCTATTCAAGAAAAGGCCAGAGAAAGGAAGATATTGCCGCCGCTTTATTATTTTATGGCGCCGTCGAAATACAATTCCCGCGCGCTTTTCGATAATGATATCGAATTCGTATTCGTTCCAGCGGGAAAGTTGCGCCGGTATTTTTCTCTATTGAATATCACCGACTTGTTCAAGACTATTTATGGCTGCGTTACGGCATTGTTTAAAATGTATTCTCTGTATCCGGATGTTGTTTTTAGCAAAGGCGGATATGGAAGTTTTCCGCCATTATTAGCCGCGAGACTTTTGAAAATCCCCGTGATTATCCATGAATCCGATAGTAAGCCCGGGAGAGTCAATTCCTGGGCCGGAAAATTCGCGCGTAAAATAGCATTATCATATCCTGACGCCGCGCGGTATTTCAACACAGATAAAAATAAAATCGCCTACACGGGAAATCCTATCCGGAAAGAAATAGCGCAGCCATTATCGAATGGCGCGCGAGAGTTTCTGCGATTGGAACAAAATACTCCGGTTATTCTGATTCTTGGCGGTTCACAAGGCGCGGCGCTCATCAATAACGCTATTCTGGAGGCGTTACCGGAGCTTTTGAATAAATACCAAGTAATTCACCAAACCGGAAAAGCGAATATCGAAGATATAAAACAGACAATTTCCATTAGTTTGAAAGGACATCCCAATGCTAGTCGCTATCATCCATTCGATTATTTGAATGAGCTTGCCTTGCGAATGTCCGCCGGGGTCGCCAATGTCATAGTCTCTCGGGCCGGTTCAACGATATTCGAAATCGCCGGTTGGGGAGTGCCATCAATCATTATTCCTTTGCCAAGCTCTATAAGTCACGACCAGGTCATGAACGCTTACGCGTATTCGAAAACCGGCGCGGCGGCGATTATCGAGGAAAACAACTTGAGCGCGCATATTCTAATGGAAGAAATAAATCATATATATGACTCCGTGACAATTACTCAAACTATGAAGGAGAGAGCAAGGGCGTTTTCAAGAACGGATAGCGCCGATATTATCGCTAATGCTATTTTGGATATCGCGCTCCAACACGAAAAATAGGTTTTAATATACGCATTTGACAAGTAAATAGTATGCTATAATATCAAAACCAAATAAGTCGAATTATAAACATTAATTATTATTAATACTATGCAACCAGAACAAAGCGGCGTGAAGACTTGGCAGTGGATAGTCACTGTTATAGTCATTATTGTCCTTATTATTATCGGTATTTTCGTCTTTGGCAATAAGAAAGCCGAAGCACCGGTAACAGGCGAGGAAACAACTACTCCTGCGACGCAGACAGCAAATAACATTATTATGTCAAATCAATTCCCGGGTAATGTTGTTTACATTTCATCGGTTCAAGCCGCGAATACCGGCTGGGTCGCTATCCAAAAAGACAATGCGGGTCAGCCGGGCGTGGTTATTGGTTCTGCCAATGTCATAGTCGGCACAAATCCAGTCAAAGTAACTTTGAATCAGCCGACGATAGATGGCGGAGCCTATTACGCCGTCATGTATTCCGATGATGGCGACGGTGAATTCGATATTACGAAAGATTCACCTCTAAAAGACGCGAATGGTAATGTCATAATGCGTCCCTTCCGTGCCAGCGCCACGGCGAATGCCGAGATAAAGGGTTAATTGTTTCAAGTATTTTTTACTTGAATGGGAAAGCCGGTTCAATCGCCGGCTTTCTTCGTCGGAAACAATTCCGCAACGAAACCGACACTTCCCGACGAGACTTAGCGGCGCGGGGCGATTCGTCTCGGAGGGAAGTGGTCGGCGAAGTAAGCGGAATTGTTTCCGTTTTGGTATAATCAAATGATGAGTAACAAAGTTATTACCAGATTCGCGCCCTCGCCGACCGGTTATCTCCATGTCGGGGGAGTAAGAACGGCTTTGTTCAATTATGTTTTTGCCAAACAAAACGCGGGAAAGATTTTACTTAGAATTGAAGACACCGACCAAGAGAGAAATAAAGATGAATATATCGAAGGTATTATCCAGGCATTTGATTGGTTGGGATTAAAATTCGATAGCGTGCGTAAACAATCGGATAATTTCCCCATTCACCGAAAATATCTTGAGAAATTGATTTCATCCGGCAAAGCCTATGTCTCCAAAGAAGAAATTAAAGAAGCCGGGCAGAGGAGCGAGGTTATCAGATTCAGAAATGAAAATAAGGATATTATCATTGCCGACCTTATTAAGGGCGAGGTTAAGTTTAATACGGCGGAACTGGGCGATTTTATCATAGCAAAAAGCTTAGATGAGCCGATTTTCCACTTTTCTAATGTTGTTGATGACATAATCTCCGGAATTACCCATATTATAAGAGGTGAGGAGCATTTATCTAATACTCCGCGCCAGATTATGATTTGGGAAGCGATAGGTGAAGTCGAGAGACCTGCATATGGCCATATTCCCTTAATACTTACCGAGAATAGGGAAAAAATGTCGAAGAGGAAACACGGCGAAATAGTCTCAGTCGAGTATTACCAAAAGAACGGTTATTTACCCGATGCTTTACTGAATTTCTTGGCTTTACTGGGATGGAATCCCGGAGGTGACCAGGAAATAATCAGCATGGATGAAATGATAGAGAAGTTTAGTCTGGAAAAAATTCAAAAAGCCGGAGCAATCTTTAATCCCGAGAAACTCCTCTGGTTCAACCGCCAATATTTGCTGAAATTGAGCGATACTGATTTTATTGAGAAAGCATCTCCTTTTTTGCCCAAATGGTTAGGAAGTAAAAGCGATACATTCAAGCGAATGTTATCAATACTTCGCGACAAAACCCATAAATTGTCTGACTTAACTCAAGTATTTGAAAAAGGCAATGAACTATTCTTTGTCAAGGAATTGCCGGCTTATGATTCGAAGCTTTTGTTATGGAAGAATCAACCAGACACGGTTTTAACCAGAACATATTTGTTGAAATCGCGCGAACTCTTGGAAACTATTCCGGACGATCAATTCACCGCGGACACAATAAAAGACACTCTATGGAAATATGCCGAAGAGAAGGGAAGGGGTGATGTTCTCTGGCCGCTTCGAGTGGCGCTAACAGGTCAAGAAAAATCTCCGGACCCGTTTACTTCGGCGTTTATTCTTGAAAAGGCGGAATCTCTAACGCGTATAGAAAAAGCATGCGTCCTATTAAACAAACGCTAAAATGCAAGCAGATTCAATTGGCCATTTGGATTATTGCTATCATTGTAATATCGGCTATTTCATATGCTGATACAACCTCTGACATTCAAGCAAAGATTAACGCGCGCAATACCGATATTCAAGCATTGGAAAAAGAAATAGCGGGATTTCAGACGCAAATCAATGACCTTGGAATTCAAGCTAATTCATTATCCGCGACTATAAAGACTTTGGACCTTACGCAGAAGAAATTGCAAGCGGATATCCAAGTTACAGAAAATAGAATAGCTAATAAGAATCTGGAGATTCAAGAATTAGGCAAACAAATTCAAGGAAAAGAAGAAACGATAGTAGATGACAATAGAATAATCTCATATTCATTGGTATTGATGGAACAAACGAACGAGCAATCAATTCCGGAAATATTATTATCAAGCAATTCGATTTCCACCGCGTGGAATGCTCTAGATGAGCTCGGAAAAGTCCAAGGCAATCTTATCAATCGCATCAATGATTTGCGTCAGACCAAAGCAAACCTTGAAACAAACAAAACCGCCACGGAAAAAGCCAAAGCCGATCTCGTTAAACTCAATAATCAATTGAAAGACCAGAGGCAGGTGGTGTTGAACACTCAAGGTGAAAAGAATCAGTTATTGAAAGATACAAAACAAAGCGAAATAAAGTACAAACAAATTCTCGCTGATAAAAAAGCCCAAAAAGACGCTTTCGAGAGGGAAGTGCTGGAATATGAATCGCAGTTAAAGCTTTCTATTGACACATCAAAGCTTCCTCGTACCGGCTCAGGTGTTCTATCTTGGCCATTAGATAAGGTATTTATCACCCAATATTTCGGTAACACGCCATTCGCAACCGCCAATGCTCAAATATATGGAGGTAAAGGACATAACGGTATCGACCTTAGAGCATCTATCGGCACGCCGATAAAAGTATCTCTTTCTGGAACCGTTGTTGGCATGAGTAACACGGATGCTATTCCCGGATGCTATTCATACGGCAAATGGATCATGGTAAAACATCAAAACGGCCTATCAACCCTATACGCGCATTTATCTCTTCAATCCGTATCAATCGGTCAAAGTGTGACGACTGGGCAAATAATCGGCTATAGCGGTAATACTGGTTATACCACCGGCCCACATTTGCATTATGGAGTTTATGCCACACAAGGCGTCGAAATAAGAAAATTGGCTTTATCACAATCATCTCATTGCACTGGCGCGATTATCCCCGTCGCGGATTTCAAGGCATATCTTAACCCCCTATCGTATTTGTAGAACATTCTAGCGTAAGTTATAATTGAAATATGACATTCAAGAAAACGATTTTTAACAGGGGAGGGGTAATCACGACAATACTCACCATTGTCGCTTTACTCATCGTCCTTGGTTACTTCGGGTTCAATCTGCGTAATATCGTCAATTCACCGGTAGTTCAAGATAATTTGGCATTCGCAAAAGAATTAGCTCTGAATGTCTGGAATACCTATCTCAAAGTACCTATAACTTATGTCTACGACCTTATCGTGAAGTTACTGCCGAAATAATAAGCGTAAAATATATTCGTAATAAATGCATAGGGGGGGTCTTAATGCAAAAAGATATATTGTGCGACATGGTATATCAAACAAAGAGTGTTGAAAATATCAGGACTTATAATAAACAAAAGACCCCGTTTTACGGGGTCCCCTGTTATTAGACACTTATAATTTTCTTGCAACCAACCGCTTCTTTACTTCTTCGCCAACTCTTGCGACCAACATTTTGACGAAGCTGACCATGGCTTAGTGCCGTACTTACCATAGAGATATTTTGCAAAGATAATATTACCTTCCGCCGTGTATATGTCTAGATTCAGCTTGTCAGCCGCATCAGAGTGATATTTTTCATTGATCTGCATGATGCCAATATCAGCTTTGTTTTTCTCACCGCGAACAACAGTACCATCTCCGTTGAATTGATGGAATCTAGACTCGCACCAAGCGATATTGACGAGTATTGGCTCGTTTGCGTACTGCTTGCGCATATATGCTTCGATATCTTTCTCGTTTTTCAAGGGACGAACACCGATAACTTGACTCGTGATCGCCTGTTCTGATCTTCCGGACTGTGCCACAGCCGCGATATTCGCAACATGGCTATCAGCTTGTCCGGCACCATATAGAGACGACATGAGGAACGCGACGCCAGTTGTAAATTCAATCATAATTAAAAAACGAGCTTGGTAAGCATGGTGCTCACTTTGGCTCATTTGTATGACCAGTCTAGCATCCCTGTCAAGATAAGTCAACACTCCCATGGGCGTAATATGGCTCTACAGAGCCATATTGTAGGTGTAAAAAACCCTTATTCTGAGCCATATTTTAGCTATTGCATTAAAAAGTGCTCTATGTTAAGCTATTTTATGTTCCCCTTTTTACTTTTTTATTTTTACATTTTAATTTAACTATATGGCACATAAGAAAGCGGCAGGCTCAACGAAAAATGGTCGCGATTCAAATCCCAAATATTTGGGGGTGAAGATTAATCATGGCCAGCGTATTTTGACCGGTAATATCATTGTTCGCCAGCGCGGCACGGAGGTTTTGCCAGGCCAGAATGTCGGAATGGGCAAAGACTATACCCTTTTTGCTCTTAGAAATGGCATCGTCAAATTCGGAACAAAAAGAAAGACCGGTTTCAATAATGATATTTTACGAAAAAAAATAGCACATGTGTTATAATAAAAAGAGGAGTAACTTCCCTCTTTTTGTTAGTGTCTGTAATCTTCTGAAAAACTATTCTATTTAATCGCTGTGATGACGACTTTAAACTTCGCCGACCTCCCTTCTACTTTCACTTCAATAGTATGTTCGCCAACTTCTTTAATGGGATGTTCTAATATAATAGATGCTGGGTCAACAGAAAGATGTAATTGTGCATCCAATTCCTTGGCAATTCCTTCCTTGTGAACTCCTGCAAATAGATGACCTTTTTCATTCGCTTTACCAGAAATATTCAAAGTGATACCATCAAGACTCTTAATATTATTCATAAGAAGTTCATCTTGAACTTTCCTCTCCCCTTCAGCCTTGGCTCTTTCCAGTTCAAAACGCTTCAACGCGTCCTTTGTGGCGGGAATTGCCAAACCATTAGGAATCAGCAGATTGGTAGCATGACCGGAACTAACATCTTTGACATCGAACTTCCTGCCTAGTTTCGCGACATCTTTGAGTAAAATGATTTTCATGTTTTTGTTTGTAATACCCTAGATTCCCGCTTTCGCGGGAATGACATATCACTGTTGTACTGATAATAACTCCATCGCTTTCTCCATTATCGGGTCTTTGCCATTTGCCGTGTTCTTATCCGTCAACTCTACCGGATAATCGGGAACAATGCCATTTTCGGACAAATTCGTGCCTTTCGGGGTGAGCCATCTGGCGATAGTTACTTTCAAGGAAGTATCCGAAGTAAGCTGTACCAATTCTTGTACTGAACCTTTACCAAATGTTTTCATGCCGACAAGTTTCGCGACACCATTCTCTTTCAATGCTCCGGCTAGAATTTCCGAAGCTGAAGCGGAACCGTTATCGACAAGTATTAGCATTTTCAAATTCTTGGTGAAAATATCGTATCCTTTACTGTAATAGATTTTTGGAGAGCCATTTTTGCCGAAATCTTCCGTAACAACGACGGCGCCAGACGGCAAGAACCATGAAGCCATATCCCAAGCGGCATCTAGATAGCCACCGGGATTGCCTCGTAAATCAAGAATTAATTTACGATCGCCGGATAAGACGAATTGACGAAGAGCATTACGGAATAAATCCGGTGAAGTCGCGGTAAAGCTAAAAAGACGAATAAGATATATATCGCCGGGCTTTTCACTCATTTCTATTGTTGGAATATTTATTATATCGCGCGTAATGGATTTTTCCACGGGTTTCGCGTTCGCGCCGCCGGGAGTGAAGAAAGTAATCTTCACAACACTGCCTTTCGGTCCTCGAATAAGCTTCACGGCCTGGTCTGTGGGCATATCGACTGTATCCTTATCCCCTATTTTCAAGATAAAATCTCCCGATTTGACGCCGGCTTTATACGCGGGACTGTCTTTGACGGGTGATACAACTTGAAGTTGTTTATTTTTTATCCCGATTTCCATGCCAACTCCTTCGAAATCACCGGAAATATCGTCTTGGAACATTTTTGACTCAACAGGCGGGAAAAATACCGTATAAGGGTCTTTGTACGAAGAAGCTAAGCCGCTTATCGCGCCATAAATTTTTTCTTGAGCAGTCGTACTAGCCGCGAAAACAGATTTATCATTCAAGACTTGCCATGCCTTCCAAAAAGGAGAAAATTGGTCGGAACTCACCTCTTTTAGGTCTGTTAGTTTGGCGCTCGCCAGCGATGCAGGAGATCTCCCCTCCCCTATGGAAAGTCCGGCCATAAACGCGATAACAACAATAATAACGCCGATTAGATAATAAGTGCTTTTGATTTGTGAATTCATTAACAACTATTATTACATATCTCGCTTTTTTTACCAAGTTTTTGCTATAATGTTTCCATGACAACAACCCATTCATATCGCGGTATCGCTTGGATAGACCTCGAATCCCCCAACGACAATGAAATCACGGGGTTGGTACGCAGATATGGCTTGCACCCATTAGTCGGCGAGGAATTGAAAAGCTCTTCCGCTTTGGCGAAGATTGATTTTTACGCGGATTATATTCTTGTAGTTTTGACCCTACCGGTAAGAGTTAAACAAGGAAATAATTACACCGTCGTTGATAGAGAGATTGATTTTGTTATCGGTAAAACCTTTCTCATAACTTCGCGTTTCGATACCATCGAACAGATTGAATATTTTGCCAAAATATTTGAAGCCAATTCCATTCTAGGAAAAGATGAGCAGATTGAGCATGCCGGGCATATGTTCTACTATATGGTGAAGAGACTGTATGCCGGCATGAATGAAGATTTGGAAAATATCAAAGACGCGCTTCTCACGGCCGAAACAAGCATATTCAACGGCGATGAAAGGAATATGGTTAGAGTTTTGTCGAATGTCAGTCGCGAACTTATCGATTTCAGGCAAACATCTCGTATTCACCGTGATATTTGGGACAATCTGATTGATTCATCCGATAATAATCCTCTAGGTAAGGAATTTCTGCCATACGCGCGCGATATGCGCGATGAGTTCAATCATGTCCATGAATTGGTCGGCAATTGCCGGGAATTATTAGCTGATTTGCGCGAAACGAACGATTCACTTTTGAGCACGAAGCAAAATGAAATCATCAAGACTTTGACCTTGATTGCTTGTATCTTCTATCCTTTATCATTCATCGCCGCCCTTTTCACGATTCCAGCTTTATCCGTACCGATTATAAATATTTCGCAAGGATGGAATATCGTCCTTCTTATAATGATAGCTTGCTCATCTCTAATGTGGTGGTGGTTCAAGAAGAAAAGATGGATATGAATATGGAAATTAAACTTTACAATACCCTTTCAAAGAAAATAGAGATATTCAAACCTCTAAAAGAAGGCGCGGTTTCGATGTATAGTTGCGGACCGACAGTTTATGATACGCCACATATCGGCAATTATCGCACATTCGTAATGAATGACCTTTTGCGTCGCGTATTCGAATATAACGATTATTCCGTTACTCAAATCATGAATATAACGGATGTTGATGATAAGACTATAAAGAGAAGTAGTGATGAAGGTGTTCCACTGAAAGAAATTACAGAAAAGTATGAGAAATTATTTATCGATGGCTTGAAATCACTTAATATTCTATTACCCCATAAACTGTTGAGAGCTACGGATAATATTCAAGAGATGATTGACCTCGTAGAAATATTATTAAAAAATGGTTCGGCATATAAGGCAGATGATGGAATATATATGTCGATTGAGAAGGTCAAAAATTACGGAAAATTGGCAGGCATAGACCTTACAAAGGAAGGAAGTTTTAGCAAAGAACGTATCGTAAATGATGAATATGATAAGAATAACACTAGAGATTTTGCTTTGTGGAAATTCAAATCGGAAAATGACGGCGAAAATTATTGGAAAGCACCTTTCGGAGAAGGTAGGCCGGGCTGGCATATAGAATGTTCGGCTATGGCGATGAAAGAGCTGGGTCCGACTATTGATATTCATACAGGTGGGGCGGATCTCATATTCCCCCATCATACAAATGAAATAGCCCAATCGGAAAGCGCGACTGGCAAGAAATTCGTGGATTATTGGATGCATGGAGCATTTATGACTATGAGTGAAGATAAGATGTCGAAATCCAAGGGTAATATTATCAAATTGGAGAATTTCGAGAACGAAACTATCTCTCCCTTATCTTACCGCTATTGGCTATTAACAGCTCAATACCGTTCGCCTATAGACTTCACCTATTCTGCCGTCAGAGCCGCCCAAAATGCCCTGATACGGCTTATTTCCACGCTCAGCGGGTATCCGGAGGATGGAGCCATTATTCCTGCCTATAATGAGCGTTTTCTGGCTTATATCAACGATGATTTGGACTTACCAAAAGCTGTTGCCCTTTCGTGGGATTTACTCAAAGATGATAAATATTCGGATGCCGATAAGCGCGCCACTATTCTAGATTTCGACCGGATTTTCGGCTTGAATTTGGACGCGGTCAGAAATATTGAGGAAGAGAAAATCCCGGCTGAAGTTACAGCTTTGGCGGAAGCGAGAAAGGAAGCACGCAAAAATAAAGAATGGAAAAAGGCGGATGCTCTGCGAAAAGAAATCGAGAGTCGAGGATTTACCGTGATGGATACCGAAGCCGGGTTTGGAATCAAACATTTATAAGTTCTTTTATTCCAGCTCGACTTTACCCATCTCACGAATATCCTCACGCATCGCCTCTAATATATCGGTCACGCTTTGTCTAACATCTTCAATCTTTTCCTCTAATTCCGCCAACCGCGCGTAAGTCCGAGACTCTATGCAGTCCATTCGTTCCTCTAGACGCTCGAAACTTCGACCGATGGCGATGCCGATTTCATCGCTATTCTTGTAAAGCAAATGCTCAATGAGTTCCAAATCTTTTTGTTCTAAGGGCATAGAAATATATGGATTAAACTGATAATACATATATCATACGAAATGAGTTATGAAGAAATGTTCAAAAAAGTATGAAATTTCGATAAAAAAACAATGAAAAAAGGATAAAAAAAGTCTCAAAAAAGGATGAATTCCCCACCCAAACGGCGAGTATATTCATTTTCTGAAGCCGAGAATTTTGTCTGAATGGAGTATAAATTGCTTAGAAATATTGGCTCCACCGTTAGGAGCCAATATTTCTTGCAATTTAACGACATGAGTCTCGCAGGCTTCAGAAAATGAATATACTCGCCGTTTGGGTGAAACTATTTCCTAATAACCGGAATCACATCTTTGAGCGCGTTTATGGAATAAGAGTTTATCTCATTTCCGGAATTTATCGATAATAGGTTGATTCCAATTACTTCCCCATTCACGGTGAAAATAGGCCCTCCAATCATTACTTTTGACCGCGGAATCGAAGTCTGAATAATCGTCGCTGAAGTTTCGGTGACTATCCCTTGGCCAAGAATTTGGGTTGATGTGCCAGAAAGCGACAAAATTGTTTGTCCCAACTTCGGTAATACCGCGAAAGTAATCGGCGTTATCAGCCGGTTTAGGAAAATATCCGGAGGAAATGGCGCCAAGAAAACAATGTCGCCATCTATCTGCGATTGTATGATAGCCACGGGAACTTGTTTGCCATCACGAAATACCGCGAAATATCCGCGCGCTCGCGCGACCGCCGATTTGTCCGTGACGATAACGCCTTCTCTCGAAACAATAAGTCCCATGCCGACAATGGCGTCGTCATCTTTACTTTTTATCTGAACCGTGCTTGAAGCGACTTTCTCCACGGCATTCGCTATACGGTCTTCGAATGTGAAAATATCCGAAACCGACGCGCTCTGTGGCACTGCCGCTTCGATAGTTCTCTCAATGACACGGCCGATCGTTTGCCCGACGCTTTCCGGCGCCTGATTCATGAGCGAGACGGTGAAAATTCCGGTCGCGAGAGCCGTGACAAAGGAAACGAGCAATGTGAGTAAGACTATTTGTTGTTTTGAAAGATGTTCCACCGTCACATTCTCACAAAGTTAGTCCGCGAAGTCAACAAAATAAAAGATTATTTCTTCGGCCTCATGAGCGGAAACAGTTGCGTCTCGCGCAAAGGCTTACCGGCAAGAATAGAAAACAAGCGTTCGCCGAAGCCGAAACCGCATGTCGGCGGCATGCCGTGTTCGAGCATTTCCACGAATTCCATATCAGGCATCATAGCCTCTTTATCACCTTTATCAATCAATTTTTGTTGTTCTTCGAAACGCTTGCGCTGGTCTATCGGGTCATTCAGCTCCGAATAACCACGGCCAATCTCGCTTCCGGCGATAATCGGTTGGAACATTTGCACAATAGAAGAATTGCCGGGAACGCTCTTTGCCAGTGGCGCAACAAGTACTGGATGATTTACCACGAATGCTGGACCGGTAATATTTTTCCTGCAATATTTCCACAGAGTATCAACAAGTCTTTCGCGATTTGTTCCTTCATAAGAAATCTTCAAATTATCCAACTCTTTCTTGATATCCGTATCTTTAACTTCAATAATATCAATTCCCGTTTGCTTCTTTATCTCTTCCGTATAGTCAATCTTTTTCCATTCATCTGCCAAATCAAAACTATAATCTTTGTAAGTGAATTTCGTCGTTCCAAAAACTTCCTGCGCCAAATACCGATAAAGTCTAACGGTGAAATTCATGCCGTCTTCATAGTTCGCGTATGCCCAATAATATTCAAGATTCGTGAATTCTTGAACATGCTCCGGGCTTGAGCCTTCATTTCTATAAGCCCTGCCAATTTCGAAAGTTTTGTTGAATCCAGCCGCCATCAGGCGCTTTTGCCATAATTCGCCAATAGAGATACGCAAATATACATCCATATCATAATCATTATGATGAGTTTTGAATGGATTTGCCTCCGCTCCGCCGGTGGTTGTCTCGAGGGTGGGCGTTTCAACTTCCAGAAACCCTTCCTTTTCCATAAAAGCTCGAGCCAGCCGCCAAAATTTAGCTTTTCTGAAGAAAAGAGCTCTAGTTTCCGGCTCCATGATAAAATCGAGATATCGTTTGCGGAATTTCTCATCAAGATCAGCCAAGCCATGCCATTTTTCCGGTAATGGCAAAAGCGACTTTGCCGCCATTGTCCATGAAGATACGAGGATGCTTTGTTCTCCCTTGTTCGTCGAAAAGAACGCGCCAGTCACGCTTATAATATCTCCAATATCAATAGTCTGATTAAGGAGTTTGAATAATTCAGGTTTCAAAGTATCCTTTTTGATAACCGCCTGAAATGTGGCGGTACCATCGTCAAGAACTAAGAAAAGAATAGCGCCTTGCCCGCGAATCGCCATGATTCTTCCTGAAAGTGAAACTGTCTTGCCACTTTTTTCAAATTCGGTGAATTTAGCGCGCGCTTCCGATAAACAGAAATCTCTTGGAACCGAAACTGGATAAGCATCCATACCGGCTTTTTTCAAAAGCTCCAATTTGCCAAGACGGGTTTGTTTTAATTCTAAAAGCGAGGACATATTATTTTATCATCATAATCGTGTACTTCATCACGCCTTTCGGGGTCGGCACTTCGATAGATTCTCCTTTTTTGCGACCGATAAGAGCGGAACCAAGCGGGGAAAGATTTGAGATTTTACCATGGGACATATCCGCCTCTTCAGAACCGACAATCGTGTAAAGATATGACTTATTATCGCCGTTTCTCTCTATTCGCAGAGTTGTGCCGACGGTAATTATATCCCCAGTAGGCGCATCTATTATTATCGCGTTCTGGAGAAGCGTTTCGAGGCGGCCAATGCGATCCTCAACTTCCGCCTGGTCTTCGCGCGCCTGATGATATTCGGCATTTTCGGACAAGTCACCCAACTTCTTTGAATACTCGAGATGTTCAGCGACTTCTTTCCTTTTTTCAGATTTCAAATATTCCAGTTCTTTTTTTAGTTCCGCTAACTTCTCTTTGGTAAGATATTGGGTTTCATTGGACATTGTGGTATTTGTGATTATCTTTTTATTAGATTTACATAATAGCAAGGAAAAGCGCAATATTCAATAGATTCCCGCTTTCGCGGGAATGACTACTTGAAATACTCGGGCGTATTAACATTCATCCAATCAAGTTGCTTTCTCATTACCCTCGCCGCGCCGATCATATTGCGAACTGAGCCTTTTTCCAACATCACGGCAAAAGCATATCGCGGGTTCTCATAAGGGAAGAAACCGGTCATCCATGAATTTACTTTCTCTTTACTCACCCCAAGTTCAGCCGTACCGGACTTCCCCGCTACCGTGACATATGGAACATTTAGAGCCTTACTCGTTCCTTCCGTAACGCCGAGACGCATACCCTCGCGAACTATTTGATAATCCTTTTCGGGAATTATATCGATAACGCGATCTATAGGCAAAACGGAGTCTTTCAATATAGTCGGAACAAGCATGACGCCGTTATTCGCGATAGCCGCCATGGCGCGAACTATTTGCACAAGCGTAACCTGGAATCCGTATTGTCCTATGGCGGTATGATATGTGTTTCCAACATACCACTCTTCATTAAAAGTTGATTTCTTCCATTCCGGCGTGGGAATAGTCCCGCTTTTGCCAGACACGAAAGAAGCCGGAATAGCGGTTCCAAATCCAAACATCCTCAAATACTGGTCAATCTTGGCGATACCCAAACCTTTCTGGTCTTTGTAACCGCCGCCAACAATATAGAAATACGCGTCGGAAGACATCGCGATAGCGCGGCGCAAATCAAGAGAACCGTTATTTTTCCAATCCCTGAAGACGGTAGATTTCGCCGAATCATATGGATTCGGCAAAGATATGGAACCGTTAGTCACAATGATAGCAGACGGGTCTATGATATTTTCATTCAAAACACCCAGAGCTATATACGGCTTCACGATTGAACCGGGGGTATAGAGCCCGTCAATCGCCCTATCCAAGAATGGTAAATTCGAATCATTTAGCATTTTCTTTATTGCCGATGAATCGGCCCTATCGGATATAATTTGAGGACTATATTCCGGATAGCTGGTTATGGCTATAATTTCTCCGGTAGAAATATCCATGATAACCCCGGCGCCTCCGGCAAAGCCAACGCTGTCAGCCACATCTTTTATATTATCGTAAAGCGCCGACTGCGCGCGGCTATCTATGGAAAGCGTGATGTTCCCGCCCTGCTCCGGCGAACGCGCGATATTCTCCGAAAAAATATTTCCTTTCGCGTCAACCTCAACCAATCGCGAACCATTCGCGCCACGCAGATTTTCATTAAAATATTTTTCCGCCCCATCAACTCCTTCGAAGTCCTCGCGATAATAGAAACCGTTATTATCCTTCGTGGGATACCGCACATAACCGAGCACATGAGCCATACCTGTTGTCGTCGCGTACATTCGGCGCGCCACAATATCCCCTATGTTCGCAGAAGCCGCAGCCGATGCGTTTGTTGATATTTCCGCTGGGGCATTCCAAGCGAGTTCTACGCCGTTTCTATCGAAAATAACTCCTCTTCCCGCGAATATAGGCGCGGGCCGAAGCAAGTTTCTCTCGCTTCTATTTTTGTATGCTTCACCATTAGTTATTTGAATGTTCCACGCGCGGATAGCGAAAACAACCGCTATTAGGGCGAAGAAAGCACCCGTCGCGACTAGCGCCATCTTAGAAATCGGTTTCTCCAATCGGCCTTCAAACTGATATGAATCATATTTGGGTATATTGCTGGAATCCAAAAGTATTTCATCCGGGTCTATCTCGGCGTATTTTTTATTCATCTTCTTATGTTTTGTTTTATTGTCGCTATGCCCGCGAATATGATAATAGATATTATTATCCCCAAATAAGCCGTGAAACCTGTCCCGGGAATCATCCCGAATAACGCGTCATAAACAAAACCACCGATTATTATCTCAATATAATACGGGAAAAACCAGCAACCAGCGGCGGCAATCGGTAAGGCGACAAACCACCAGCCGTGAATTATCGCTATGAATATTATTAGGTCAGTTATTATTCGTAATTTCATATATGCTCTACCAGAACCCACCTTAGCTGGTAAATATTCACGGGCGGAGCGAATAATATTATCTCGAATGATTGCGCGGAGTCGCTCTCGACCGCGGAAACTATGCCGAAAGGCTTATCGTCGATTGATGGCACGATAACAAAATCGCCGGCGGAAATTTTCACGGCGCGAGGCAATTGCGCGGTATATTGTCCGCCGCCACGGCCAACAGCTGTCGCGGGGGCGTTCGATGGACCGATAAGCACATTTAAGATATTTCCGGAAGAAGAAAACAGAGAGACTTTGGAAGTCTCCGGAAGAACATCCGATATCGCGCCGATTAACACATCGCCCGGGGCATATGCCTTGTTACCGATAGTAAAGCCAAGATTCTTCCCCCCATCTATTATTAATTCATCATAAGGTCCCGCGCCAGGCCGCATCAAAACCGGAGCTAATATTCTTTTGTTTTTTATCGTCGATGTGGCGCTTATATTCTTGCCAAAAAATGATTTGAGCTCCAAATTTTCCAATTCTATCGCGCCAATTGCCTGTAAACGAATATTCGCTTCCTCGAGTTGAAGTTTCAGACTTTCATTCTCAGCTAATAATGATTGCGGGGATTCAAGTGAACCGCTTGCCACGGAAAATTCAGCGCGCCAAAATGGGCGCGCGACACTCGTTATCAAAGCAGGGAAAAAGTGAGAAAAGAATATTTGAATCAGAATAACGATTGCGACCAGAAAGGCGAATATGCCCGCTATTATCCGCTTTCTGTTTCTCTTCGCGTGATTATTTTGCTGAAGGTATATCATCTTCGCTTTCTATGAGAACAATTCGAAATTTATCCAAATCTTCCAAAATAATTCCAGCACCGCGCGCAACGGCTGACAGAGGGTCATCGGCAATAGTTATGGGGATTTTTATCATTTCACGAAGTAGTTGATCGAGCCCTTGAATGAGAGCTCCGCCGCCGACCAAATGTATTCCCCGTTTCATAATATCGGAAAGTATTTCCGGCGGCGTCATCTCCAATACTTCTTTCGTTGATTCTATGATTGAATTTATAGATTGCTCCATCGCTTCGCGAATATCGGAATCAGTGATGACAACTTCGCGCGGCAAGCCGGTGATGAGGTCTCGGCCTCGAATGGTGGTCTCCACCGGTTCGCCGGCGATAACCAAACCGACTTCCATTTTCACTTGCTCGGCGGTTGTCTCCCCGATCAGAATCTTGAATTCATTGCGGATATAGGAAATTATATCATTGTCGAGCTTATCGCCAGCGATTTTCAGATTCTTGGAACGGACAATGCCGCCAAGGGAAATAACGGCAATATCAGTCGTGCCGCCGCCGATATCTATAATCATACTACCCACCGGGTCATGCACCGGCAAACGGATTCCAATGGCGCCGGCCATCGGCTGTTCGATAATATAGACTTCGCGCGCGCCCGCGTTCTTCGTGGCGTCGCGCACGGCTCTAACTTCCACATTCGTCACGCCCGACGGCACGCCCACCACCACTCTCGGCCCCAAAAACTTTTTCGGCATAAATTCGCCGGCGCGCCTCATAAAATATGAAAGCATTTCCTCCGTCACTTCGAAGTCGGAGATTACTCCATCCACGAGCGGACGCACGGCGACGATATGCGCCGGCGTTCTCCCCAGCATATCTTTCGCGGTTTTGCCGACGGCGACAACCTGTCCGGTTTTCTGATTGACCGCCACGACCGACGGCTCATTCACGACAATACCCTTGCCACGCACATAAACCAGCGTGTTCGCGGTGCCAAGGTCTATGCCGATATCATTAGAAAAACGCCCGAGAATATTGTCTTTTCTTTCCTTGAAGGTAAGCATAGCTGTACCTTACCATAATTTTCAGCAAATACAAAAAGAAAAACTCGAGACAATATATTCTCGAGTTTTTCTTCTCTTTTGTTTAGTTCTCTCTATTCTTACGTGATACATATATTCCCCAACCTATGATTGCGAGAATTGTAATTACGACCAGAATCCAAATCCATGTGTTTCCATTTCCCTGTGGTACTGCGGTACTGACCGCGGCAACTTGAGATATTGGTTCAACTTGATTTGTCGGCTCTGTTGATAGGGCTGATTCTTCTACTACTGCCTGTTCTGTCTCTAAAGTAACCGGTGTGTTTTCTACAATTGTTGATGGTTTAGGAGCTACCACTGGCGCGGTTACAGTGAATACTATGGCATTTCCGATTACAGTGCTTTGCGCGCTTGCTTGAAATGCAAGAGAGTTACTCCCTATTTTAATTGTTCCATTTCCTGATTTTTTGGCGTAGAAAGTTACAGTTCCAAATGCAGTAGCACTTGAAAGTCCCGCGGGATATCCAGCTGTTCTGATCAATATGCCATTAATATTATCGGTAGAATCATAGCCGGGTTGCGTTAGGGCCATCCAGTTATTTCCAAGAGTAAATGACTTTACTTCCAATATGCTGGCTGGATAATTAATCTCTATTTTTTCGGCATAATTAGCGGTTCCCTGCGGATTGACCGATACAGCTATGCTGAACTGCCTTCCCGCTGTTACATTTACTGTAGCGGGTGAAAGCGTTGCCGTCGTCGCGGCCAAGACCGGCGCAACGAACATTAATGCGCCAATAATAGCGGTAATACTTGCTATCACTAATTTTTGGGTGTTATTTTTCATATTATTTATTTCGTCCAATTCGCCATTAACAGTACAAAATCTAATATATCTACTTTGCCATCGCTATTAAAATCAGCAATATTGTTCGAACCGGTCCTATTCCAATTTGCCATTAGAGTAACAAAATCAAGAATATTAACTTTGCCATCGTTACTGGTATCAACTTTACCTATGATTTGAATGGTATTACCGCTACCTCCTCCACTACCACTACTTGAGCTTTCGCCGCTTCCACCACTACTCGAACTTAAAAATGAAGAACTTGTCGGGATATTTATTCCGTACAAATATGATACTACTGTTGAAGTTCTGTTACTCGGATAGCACGAGATAGCTTCAATTACCAATGACGAATTAACCAAAATGGGGCTTGAATAAATATTTCCGGTTGTACATGTCGGTGTTGCTCCATCAGTTGTGTAATGAATATTAGATGACCCTTCCGCACTCAAAGTTACGCTTTGCGCTGAGATATAGACTCCAGTAGATGGATTTGCGATAGGAATACTGATAACTACCCCGTTCATAGCCGTACCAACACTGGCGCTAATGCCAGTAGTTAGGGTGCCGGTGACTTCAGAGGCATATGTAATATTAATACTTATAAATAATGAAAGTAGTATTGATGTTTTTAATGTAATTCTTGTCATGGAATAATTAAAATATATTATTTATTCACCATCCATAGATGTTGAGAATAACATCAATTGTAACTTTCTTACTAACAGAAGAGTAATTTATGCTATCCGCAGGAGTAAATCCAACTGAAAGTTCGTTTGAGCCTACTGGTAGAATTGTCCCCTTAGCTGGAGTGTAGGAAAATGTTCCATCAACAGACGCTATCGCATTTAATTGGGTACTTGAGAGAGCAGTTCCTCCTGAAATTGGTGCCGGATCTACCCATGTTATGACTGGCACAATAGTGTCAGGAATAGATTTTATTCCATAACTCGTAGAATAAGATCCGCCGGCAGAGCTTTCTGGAACACGCGCTTCAACAATTATTTGGATTTGTCTGCCTGATTTTGAAATCGCATCGAGATCAATATTAGGATTGAGATCCATTTCATCACTGTATGTACCGGCAGTATTTATAGTGATCGCATGGAGAGAATCATAGGCATTTGAAGATTGCGCCGAATAAATACGAATATTACCTTCGGCTGGAATAACATCCGAACCTTTCGTCCAGTCGGCGAATTTCATTTTCAAAGCAGTTTTATTTGTCGGAACAGTAACATCAAAAACCCATTTCCAACCGTTTTCAAAAGTATTATCCGCAGAGGCAAATGTTTGCACCGCGCTTATTCCGGTTACTCCGAGATTTACGACGAGATTACTACCACTGCCACCGCTTATACAAACATTATTTATCGCAAAACATCCAGCAGATAAATTTATACCATTCCCGAATGTACTTGTGGCGGTTCCGCTAAGCGAAATAAAATCTGTTGGCGTCAACGGTGGCATTCCCGCTGTAGGAGAAACTGAACTATCTTCATAATATGTAGTTGAAGGATTACCTAAATATGATGTGGCCCCATAGGATTGTGATGTTGTCGTGCGATAAACTTTGTATGATGTTGCCCCAGTTGTTGTTGCCCACGAAAGAAGAATCATACCATTACCTCCTATATTCGATAAAGTAATCGCAGGACTTTCCGTGCTCGTAGCCGATTCGTTTGAACCATTTAACGCAGTTACAGTATAATAATATGTGCCATCGGCAATATTTCCTGATGGATGTGTCCCGATATACACATCGTCAAAATAAGCTACTCGAGGACCAGAAGTTCCAGAAGGAGAATAAAATATGAAATATATTACTCTGCTTCCGACAGAAGCGACAAATGAACCCGAGACTCTAGTATAAGATGTTTCCGTAACACCAGTATTTGTCGTACTAACAATATCGGCACCATTTGTTTGGTCATAGATTTTGTATCTACCCTGATATGTTCCATCTCCTCTAGTGTAGAATGACCAGTAATAAGTTGTCCCCGGTTCAATAACAGTCTTAAAATAAATATCAGATGCTCCAGTGTTAGTCGTTAATTTTGCCGCATGACTACCGAAATGGACAAAAGATGTCTCATCTGTAATCGTTCCATTACCGGCTTGATTATACCATGAAGCAAAAGTCTGTCCCCAATTGGCAGAACTGGCAAGTTCAAAACTGTGATTTTGAGCAATATTTGACATCGTTGTTGCTTTTGGTGCCGAACTTGGTGGAGAAATTGCACGGAGACTCAATCCACCTAAAACTAGATTAGATGACTGATCAATATTTTGTACCGTATTTATCACGCCACTTCCATTATCAGAAAAATTAGTTGAATTGAATGTCGCTAATCCTTTAGTTAAACCATCTGCTTGTGCACTATCTCCAGCAATCATTATGCCATTGCTCGTTTCAGTACAATCCAATCCCGTACCGCAAGAAGTTGTATCTTCAATGACTCCAGCTCCAGAGATATATTCATCAGTATTAGCAAATTGTATTTCTCCAGCATTTGCCATATTAGCGAATACATCTGCCTCAAACTTTCCAACAACTAATTCATCATCGCTATTTATGTGCATAGCTTGAACCCATACACCTTTTGCTTTCAACCAAGAGACGACTTTTATACCAAAATCTTCATCATTATTTTGTTTTTTTGTGACAATATAATGCGAACCAGTTCCAATATTAGAAAAGGTAATTTGATTGGTTTTATTCATTGCGTCAGTCGCCGTGGGATAAATGCGACCCCACATCTGATCAATATTCCTGAACCAATAAATCGTGCTGGAGGTAATCTGGGGAACGCTGGTAGGCAAAGTCCCTGTTGATGTAAACTTTACAGGATACATTACGGACCAATATGCGTCTCCGCTTCCGCTAATTTTTACGATTCCTGAAGTCGGGTCAAATTCAGCGGTTGATTGCATCATTCCATTTACATCTGTAAATTGAGTAATCCGATTATAACTAGGATTATATAAAGTATTAACCCATCGTTCACCAGCATACGAATTTCCTCCTAATACTAGATTGATATATCTTCCCCAGAAAGCAAGATTATCGCTTGAAAGCACGCCATTTACACCTGAAATTGAAAGTGATTTAGGAGTAGGAAATCCATTTGATTGCCACCAATCTTGTATAGTTGCGACATTATTTGTTTTCTGCGTTGTACTATAACCAACCCATTGAGTAGGATATCCAATATCAGCATAAATAGCATTTTGATTGCCAGCCTTGATTTGTTCTTGTAATTGACCAAGTGTCATAAAAGTCATTCCTATAGATGAGTCCGTGTGACCAGGAGAAGTAGCAAAAACAAATGTCGGTTTTCCTGAAACAGTAGTGCTAGCAAGATTCAGACTTCGATAATAATTAGCTAAATCATTTTGTCTTCTATAAGTGCCATCAGCATACAGAAGTAAAAGTGGTTTCTTATTTCTGGATTCGAAAAATAGTAATTCATCAAAATTGACCACCGGAACATTACTGGCACTAGAAACATCATAGCCTATTCTAATTTCAGTAATATTGGTTATTTTTGGTATATACTGTGCTGGTATACTTCTATAATCTGCGTCAGGAAGAAAGGGTAATTCGTACCAACCTGCTTCTGCTGTATTCGCAGGACTCCATAGATTATAAAGATATGATGTTCCATTATTATTGATGAGTCTTATCCAAATCTTACTTATAGTCGAATAAGCAGTCGTACCGTTTCCAGCTGGAATATAAACTCTTAACATTCCTTGCGTTCCTTCTAAGTCAAGATCTAACCCTGCAATATCAATATATCTTGAAGTTCCAATCGTTCCAGTGAAAGCAATTGATGAAATGCCAGCCAAGACATTCACTGTATCAATCGCTATTGTTCCGCCTAAAGCAGTAAAATCGTTTACAGTCTCGAATAGTTGATGATAAACATGTTGACCAACATAATTCGCTCGTGGAAATACAATAGAACGACTTTGAGCTGGTCCAGCATATAACATTCCAGCTAGTGAAATATTTGAATTTGTCTCTGTAGTGTTGATTTCTGTGCCAGCATCATTGCCACTTTCATTGGTTAGCTTAAACGGAGTAGTTATTGTGGTTGTGGCCGTTTCCGTAAATTCCGTAGTTTGAAATTGAGTAAGTGGCGTAGTTTGCGCTTGAGGAGTCATATAGGGTTTAGTTGAGGTTGTCATGATACTATCATTCATATTTGCACTTGCAACACTCATAACACCCAGAATTACTACGACCGTTCCTACAAATGATTTGAGAAGTGTTTTGTTATGTTTTATTGACATAATTGATAAATAGCTGATAATTACTTGACAAAATCTAAAAATGACCCATGGTAAATAATAATATTTCAATTGACGTAAAATCTACCAGATATATGAATACATTGTCAATGACACGCGAGGCACATTTCAACACAAGAAATATAATGCTAACTATAGTCTGTAGTACCAAATGCAAGACTTGACTACACTACATACTGTAGTCATAAAAACTCTAGACAAAAAAATCTTGATATTTCTCGGGGCAAAGATCAGAAAAGAACGCGTGGCGCGAGGATTATCACAAGAAAAGCTCGGAGAGTTAGCCAAACTCCATAGGACTTATATCGGCATGATTGAGCGCGCGGAGAAGAATATTACTTTGATGAATTTGCGCAAAATAGCGGACGCGCTCGGTTTGGAAACGAAAAATTTGATAGATTTTTGATATGATATGTCCCTGTGTATTACTTTGTTATCCCCAGAGCTATACCTTGATTTATTATTGAAACCATATATACTAGTCACTGTCTATCGGTTAACCATAACTGATAGGGTATTACATCCTAGAGCAGTCCTCCTCGCGGAGGGCTGCTTTCGTTATTATTTATTTCTTCCCGTCGTTTCAATTCTCTGCCCCATATAATATCAGATTTAATTGTGAGCACATCAGTATAACCATCCGCGCCAGTTCGTAACTCCTGTGAAATATTATTTTTCGATGAGAATATGTAAATCTTTTTTCCTCCTTTCTTCAGATAATTTACAAGAGCTAAGAAATCTGAATCTCCTGAAAATAGAACTGCTGTATCGTACTTCTTCGCAAAATATACCGCATCTATTGTCATTTCCACATCCATATTTCCCTTTTCTTGAATAGCTTCTCCATGCTCATCAATTACACTTATTCTTTTTAATTTTTTCTTCCTGACTTCAAATTTTAGGCCTTTCTTCAGAAATGTATAGAATTTATGCTTACCATCAAGACTATATGTCCTCGTACCAGTTGCTGGATAGGCAGTGTAATAGTAGACTTTTACAGAAGTTCCAGAATAGATATTCTTGATGTATTCTATTGTCTTCTCATAATCAAGAAAACGTCCCTTCGATTTTTGAGCTTGCCAGAGATTTGACGCGTCTATAAAGACATAGACTGAGTTTGAGACTAATGGTTTATTCTGAGTTTCTTTTTTCGGTAACATTACGCAAGTATATCATCTTTAGTCGTTCTCCCCACCTCCCCCGTCTTCCTATCCTTCACCTCCACAGAATCACTAGCGAGAGTTTTTTCGCTTATCACATACCTCTTTGGAATGCCCAGCAAATCCGCGTCGGAGAATTTTTCTCCGGCGCTCATATCACGGTCATCATAGAGGACTTCTATTCCCTTCTTGGAAAGTTTTTCATATAGAGCATCCGCCGCTATTTTTACTTTTCCATCTTTACCAAACAAAGCAATCAAATGAACAGAAAACGGCGCCACGGATTCCGGCCAAACGAGACCTTTCTCATCAGAATAAATCTCGGCGATAGTGCCCATGACTCGCCCCGGACCAATACCATAACAACCCATATAGACTGATTTTGTTTCCCCTTTTTCATCCTTATAATTTAAACCAAGCGCATCAGAAAACTTCGTGCCCAGATTGAAAATATTGCCCACTTCAACAGCTTTTTTCTCGATAAGGTCGGACCTTTTCACATCTAAATCCTTGAGCACTTCATCATTCAAGACTTCTTTGTTAATCGCTATTTTCTTACCTTCATGAACGAAGATAGTATCTTCGCCGGCATCCGTCAGGGTCTGGAATTCATGAGAATATTTTGAGAATGAGCCGCCACTGGCAAAAGTAATATAAGTTCTATCACCAATCCCTAAACGATTGAAAATATTGACATACGCCTGTTTGGCTTTTTCATAGAAAATTTCATGTGCTTTCGCGTCTACATTAAAAGAATACAAATCTTTCATCAGAAACTCGCGTCCTCGCATAATGCCAGACTTTGCCCGTGTTTCATTTCTAAACTTTGTCTGAAATTGGTAGACGGCAACTGGCAAGTCCTTGTACGAATGAATATGAGCTTTCATCAAAGCCGTTAACGGTTCTTCATGAGTAATACCAAGTCCTACTTCCGTGTCATTCTTGAATTTTGTCTTGAACCAAATATCGAGAACATTATCATCCCATCGGCCAGTCGCCTCCCAAAGTTTCTTGTCCTGCAAAGCCGTCAAATGAACTTCTTGACCGCCGATCGCGTTCATTTCCTCTCTGATTATTCCAACTATCTTGTTCATAACCCGAAGCCCTAGGGGTAAATATGAATAAACTCCCGCCATTTCTTTATGAATAAATCCGGCGCGAATAAGTAACTGGGCGTTCTTCGCCACCTCGTCCTTGGGCGCTTCTCGGCGAGTTTTTGTGAACAGTTCGGATTGCTTCATTTGAATAGTTTAACAATATCCTTATAAGTTACAAGTACCATAAGCGCCATGAGAAGCGTGAATCCAACCGTATTCACGATATTGAAAAACTTCTCCGGAATACGGCGACGAATGATACCTTCAATAGCAACAAAAAGAATACGGCCGCCATCAAGCGCCGGGAATGGAATCAGATTTATTATGCCAAGATTAATTGAGATTATCGCGGTAATCATCATAAGATAGGTGAAACCGAGCTCGGCGGCATTACCGATAATACCCGCGATACCGATTGGTCCGGCAACATCGGCGAAGTTAGCCGTGCCTTGGAAAATATTCGAGAAGAAACTAAAAAGACCCACAGCCGTGTCTTTTATCATTATGATTGTATAATGCAATCCTTCATAAATCGCGGTAAAAAATGGTAATTTTAAATCTGCGACATTTTGCATGGCTATGCCTATGGCGTATTTATTTTCAACGATACCCTGAACTGGAATCACATCAATATTCTTCGATTCATTATTCCTTATAAGTCGCATTCCGATCGTATTGCCGCCTTTTGAATTTATAAATTGTTGTATGTTTTCAACCGTGTCATTCCCATTAACATTGCCAATGGACGAGATAATATCCCCAACTCTAATATCTGCCTTATCTGCCGGCGAACCCGGCAAAATTTGCGTTATCATTATTCTTGAATTGGTAAACTGATTCGCGTATTGTTCAAAACCATCCGTAGTTGCCGTAACTCCAGCCGTGAAGATTGTAATATACAATAGCCAGGCGAAAATAAAATTGAAGGTAATTCCAGCCACCAGAACTATCGCCTGTTGCCATCTCGGTTTATTCGCAATACTCCTTTTCGAATCTGGGCCGGAAATAGATGCCGTATCCGGATTCTCGCCGAATATTTTCACATAGCCGCCAAATGGAATAAGCCGTAGCGAATAGACCGTCTCTCCTCTTTTCCATGAAATAATTTTCGGTCCAAAACCGACGGCAAAAGCGTCCACGCGGATACCAAATAACTTAGCGGCGAGAAAATGCCCCAATTCATGGACGAATATGAGTACGGCGAGAACTATGAGAAATATTATTACGGTAGCCACAATTATTATTTTGTTTAACTTCTACTAACTAAGTATTTCCTTTTCTTTCTTGGAATAAACTTCCTCCAGCTTTTTATTCAGTTCATCAACTATTTTCTGCGTCTCATTCTTCAATCTGAAAATCTCGTCTTTACCCATACCACCCGCTTTCTCTTTTACTTGTAAATCCTTTATCACGGTATCGCGATGCTGGCGAATCTGCCTGCGCGCCTCCTCAAGCTTTTCCTTGGCGAGCTTCACTATGAGCTCGCGCCTTTCGGAAGTTAATTCCGGAAAATTGACGCGCAAACCTTGTTCATCAACAACAATTGATACTCCCAGATTCGCCAAAGAAATCGCTTTTTCTATTTCTTTTACTTGGCCTTTGTCCCAAGGAGATATCCTTATGGTTCTCGCCCCCTCTATTGTCACACTGGCTATTTCTCGGATTGACATTTGCGCGCCGAAGGATTCCACGCGCACGCCATCGAGAATTGCCGGCGAGGCTTGACCGGTGCGCATCTGCTGAAACTCCTTCTTCTGCCATTCTTCTATTTGTGCTAACTGTTTCTTGAATGTGGAAAAATCGTATGACATAGAGAAATATTGGTTATTAGTATGGGATTATTATAGCATCTGCTATAATAATTGAACATATAATTAAATATCATGAACACAGAACCAAGATCTTTGCCGAAAAGCCATACTATATATACTATCGCGATTATTGGCTTTATCTATACAATGCATTTGGTTTTGCCGATGTATTCGAATTCCAGTTTCCTAAGCCTATTCGCCGATGAAACTCTCCTTGGATACATCTACATGGCCGGAGCGGCGGTTTCGATTTTCGCTTTCCTGTTCGCGCCGTCATTCATAAGGCGCTGGGGCAATTATAGAATAGCGATGTTTTTGGTAATGGCGCAAATCGCCATATTTTATGGACTAATTACCGCTACATCTAGTACAACTATCGCGATATTGTTTATTCTACAAAGCGCCATTATATCATTGATTGGACTTACATTGGATATTTTCCTGGAAGTTTATACCGACAGCGCTCATGTTGGCACAGTCCGCGGAATGTACACGGCCACGCTCAATGCTTCATGGATAATTGCCCCTCTAATAGGCACTATGCTTATCGGTAATACGAATAATTTTCGAAATACTTATATAGCCGCATTGGCAATGCTTTTCCCGCTTCTATATCTCATATACCGTAATTTCCCTAAATTCAAAGACCCGAATTATATGCATCTCTCGCCATGGCAACTTGTCAAACATATCGGCCATAACAAAAATTGGGTGAGATTATTCACCGCGAATACGATACTTCAAGTTTTCTACGCTTGGATGACCGTTTATAGCCCTATTTATCTGAATAAAACTATGGGTTTTGGTTGGGAAAGTATCGGCATTATCCTCACAATCATGCTTTTGCCATTCCCCCTTATTCAATATCCTCTCGGCAAACTAGCGGACAAGAAATACGGTGAAAAAGAAATGATGGCTATGGGTTTTGCCTTGATGGGTCTTGCCACTATAGTTCTGGCTTTCATTAAAGTGCCTAATATCGCCCTTTGGGCTCTGGTTTTGTTTGTGACAAGGGTCGGCGCGGCTACCGCTGAAGTGATGATGGAAACATATTTCTTCAAGACGGTTTCTTCGCGTGATTCGGCGGCCCTCGGGATTTTCCGCATTACTCGTCCAGTTTCCTATTTCATCGCGCCTGCTATAACTATGATTGGACTTTTATTCACGACGAATCAGTATATGTTTATTGTGATTGGCGTCATCTCTTTATTAGCCCTATATCCAACCTTAACAATCAAAGATACGAATTAACTTGTTCTTCTTTATCTGCTTTCTCAATATGTTCAATAATCTGAATACCAATACGCCTTTCCAATAAAGTCCGTATTTCCTCTGCCAGATCGCGAGCAATTGGGTTGAAAACCGTGCTGGTCGTCGCTTCGTCCGTCGGGTCTTCGTCATGTCCGGCGGACATTATTACCAATTTACTAATACCGAATATTCGATATAAAATGTTTCGAACAACATCGACATTTTGCATTTGGCGATACGGTATGGTGATCTCTTCAATATTAAAAATACCTTTTTTTAACCGCAAATCGAACTCTTCGATGGTAAAAGTAAAAAAACGGTACTTTAATAGAGCGATGAGAGCGCCGATACAGCCGAGAATTATTGCGAGGAATATTATTATCAAAATAAAAGAAGGCATTAGAGAGGCAATGCTGGAACCTGCCAGAAATGGAAATTGCCCTAAAACATCCCCGGTATTTGCGAGCCCTTGGCTCAATGTGTCCCATGCGATGGCGATTATGAAGACAACAAAAAGTAAAAATATTGCCGGGCTAATATTCTGGAGGAGCATGAAGAAAAGCGCTTTGTCTCCGAGATGATGCTTTTGTCCGGGTTGGATCACGATAGGTAATATTATCATGAATGTTTTGACCAGTAAATATTGACTTCAATCAAATTTTGCCTAGAATGTAGTTATGCAATTAAACTTAATAGAAGTATATATTCTAGCTGGTATTGTTGTTATCGGTTTTGGAGTAGTTGGATTGATCGCAAAGATACGGCAGGGTGATAAATAATTATGGATACAAATATATTATTTGCCTATATTTTAGGCGCACTACTCGCAATCGCAATTATGCTTTTTGGCATTTTCGCGAAAGTTAGGCACTCATGGCATATTCCTCCCCTCCAAACACAAAAATATCGGTATTTCTTTCCTCATCCTATCTTCCTCCTGCGCCCGCTTTCCTTTCTCACTTTTTTTATGGGAAATCCATTCCTCGAGGTGAGTTATGGCAAATCCGGATTTATTCATGGACTTGAAATATGTTTGGAGCGATCTATGAAATGAAATTGTTATTTTTTTCTTTTTAATGTCTGTCTCCCCAGGAGTCATGTCAATTTCAATGCGGCTTTCCGACATATAGCCGTCAATTCTACGGAAATTGATCTCTTTCGGTAAACCAATCTTCGGCGCACCAGTTATTGATGAACTAATTGGCTGAATAGCCCATTCCCAACTCGACCTTTTCGGTATGCGAAAAGCCGGATGATTTAAAACCAGAACCAATCGTCCGTCTGATTTAAGGATTCGAGTGCATTCAATGAAGACACCGTCAATATTCTCAATATTTTGGATAGAAAGGATTATTACGACCACATCGGCGGTCGCGTCTTTTATAAATGATAGATTATCCGCGGACGCGGTGTGATATTCAATTTCCTTTGGAGAATGAGCTTTTGCCAAATCAATCAATTCTTTCGAAATATCACAACCGATAACTTTAGCGCCTTTTTCTTGAATAACTCTGGAGAAATATCCTTGGCCACAAGCGATGTCAACAACCGTCATACCCCCCTTAGGCTCAATAATACGAAGTAAATTCGGCAAGATTACTTTCTCTTGATATGAATCCGACGATTGCGAAAGCAAGTCATCATACCATTCGGCCACATTGCCCCATGAAGTTTTATTAGTTTTCATAATTAGAAGAATAGCATATAATGAAATCACTATACATTCATTTAATAACCGCTTTCAAAATTCATGCAAAAAATAAAAAATATTCACGCGCGAGAGATTCTTGATTCCAGAGGCAATCCAACGGTGGAAGTCGAACTTGCGCTTTCCGACAGTTCATTTGGCCGAGCTTCCGTGCCGAGTGGCGCGTCCACTGGAAGCCATGAAGCGGTTGAACTTCGTGACAATGACCCAAAAAGATATGGCGGCATGGGCGTAGAGATTGCGGTGCAAAATGTGAATACGATTATTAGAGAAGCGATTCAAGATAAAGAATTCGACCAACGAACTCTCGACAATACTCTAATAGCACTCGATGGCACAAAGAATAAAAGTAAGCTTGGAGCCAATGCTATTCTCGGCGTTTCATTGGCGTTTTCTCACGCTGGAGCCAATAGCGCCAAAGAATCTTTATATTTATATTTCAATAGAATTGGAGAGATTGGCAGTCCAGTCCAAATCCCCGTGCCAATGATGAATATCATGAACGGCGGCAAACACGCGGAAAATTCGACCGATATTCAGGAGTTTATGATAGTTCCTCATGGTTTTAATACTTTCAAGGAAGCCTTGCGGGCAGGTGTTGAAATATTCCATGCCTTGAAGAGTATTTTGAAAGGCATGAATTTGTCCACGACGGTTGGAGATGAAGGCGGTTTTGCTCCAACGCTTTCTTCCAATGAAAGCGCGCTCGAGCTTATTATGAAAGCGATTGAAAAAGCCGGATACAAAGCTGGCAAAGAAATATCTTTGGCTTTGGATGTGGCGGCCACGGAATTATACAAAGAGAACAAATACATTCTCGCCAGTGAAAATAAATCAAAGACGGCGGAAGAGATGATCGCTTGGTATGAGGAACTTGTCGGTAAATTCCCTATTATTTCCATAGAAGATGGTTTGGCGGAAGATGATTGGGATGGTTACAAACTATTAACGGAAAAGCTTGGCTCAAAAATCCAATTAGTTGGTGATGATTTATTCGTAACGAATATTGAAAGACTCGCCATAGGCATTGAGAAAAGCGTTGCGAATTCAATACTGATTAAACTTAATCAAATCGGCACGGTATCGGAAACTATTGATACCATAAAGATGGCGAAAAAGGCTAGTTATTCTTGCATTATCTCTCACCGCTCCGGTGAAACAGAAGACACGACTATCGCCGATTTCGCCGTCGGCACGGGCGTTGGCCAGATTAAAACCGGTTCACTGTGCCGAACAGATCGCGTCGCGAAGTACAATCAGCTATTACGCATTGAGGAGGAGCTTGGTGAGGACGCGAAATATTCCACTATAGAAAAAGTCCAGACTTTTTAGGTAAAAAGAAAACCCCGTATGGGGCTTCCTTCTACCGAAAACTACGCCTCTGCAGGCGGTGTTGTCGGCTGTGGCGGTACCGGAGGAACCGGCTTCTTGACTGGTTCTGCCATATTATTAGGCGAGTTGATTAACTCTCGCTCGGACTATTATACTCCTCCGTCAACTACTTACCATTTGATTCAATAAAATTGACTTGTAGTCAAAAACAATTCTGAAATAATGGCTTATTCACTAACTCGCCAGCTATGATGTAATTTGTTCAAATATTACGACACAAATGTCATTCCCGCTTTCGCGGGAATGACAAACGAAGCAGAAATAACAAATAACTACCCTAAATAATAATGTCGTATCGGTTTCAAACCATCATCTTCAAGCTCATATACTAGCGGCACGCCCATTTTTATTTCCAAACGAACTATCTCATCATCATCCATTCCATCAATATGTTTAATGAGGGCGCGCAGACTATTGCCGCTCGCGGAAACTATAACACTTTTTCCTTCAAGAATTTTCGGCGCGATTTCCCCATCCCAATAAGGCAATACTCTCTTTACCGTGTCTTCCAATGATTCCCCGCGCGGTAGAGCATTCTTGTCCAAATCTTTGTACTTCACATCATTTCCGGGATATCGCGAATCATCGAGTTTCAGAAGCGGTGGCTTCACTTTGTAACTCCTGCGCCACAACCTCACCTGCTCGGCTCCGTATTCATTCGCCATTTGTTCATGCTTCAAACCTTGCAAAGCTCCATAATGCCTTTCATTCAATCTCCATGAATATTCAATCGGTATATTCTCCTCATTCATTTCTTCAAGAATGATACTCAGAGTATCAATGGCTCTTTTCAAGACAGAAGCGAACGCTATATCAAACGAATACCCCTCTTTCTTCAATAATTGTCCCGCGTGGTGAGCCTCTTCAATGCCATTTTCCGTCAGCTCAACATCAGTCCAACCGCAAAAAATCTTCTCTTTGTTATATATACTCTCGCCATGCCTGATCAGAACTAATTTACGCATAAATATAATAAATTAAATTTCTTTTAATCCCTTCCGCGTGACTAACGCGCCAACATAACGAACAAGAAGTATTGTCGCCGTAGCGCAGAATATGCCCAGCGACCAGCCGGCGATAACATCGGAGACCCAGTGCACATTCAAGACAATTCGACTTACGCCAATCAATATAATGACTAATACGCAAATAACTATAAACAATTCCCTCTTGACCCAAGAATGAATCTTCGGCGTGAAGAGATAGGCGATAACAATGAAAAACGCCGCCGCCAGAGCCGCATGCCCGCTGGGAAAACTATAGTCATTCAAGATTTGAAGAGCATTTTCAGGTCTGGCGCGCATGAAGAATGTCTTCATAAGCTCTATTATGAATCCCGTAGAACCAATAGATAATATCATTATGACCGCGGATCTCCACCTCTTTCTTAAAATAAATATGACGCTAATGAGAGTGCCGGCGGCAATAACCGCTTTCGTACCACCAATCGCGCTTACAAAACCCGCAATCGTACCCTCAATTGGCATAATATTAATAGTCAAACTTGCCATGAATTGATTCACCCAAATATCAAATTGCGCCATGAATGATTGAACCGCCCACGCGTCTTCCATTGTTTTTGCCAATGCCCAAAATGAAAGAATGTTCAGTATCAAAGCAAATAATTCATATCGCCTAAATATATGAAAACGCATATTGACAAATCTGTATCCCCATATTATCAGTAGTGTCGCCAAAATAGCCACGACAATGCCTTTACCGGCATATTGCGCGGCCGCGCGATATCCCGAGCCGAAAATGTATCCGATCATTACCGACGATGTCGCCCACAATATTCCTCCGATAATATTATATATCCAAAAAGTTCCCGTTCTCACATGGCTTGTCCCGACGATAAAAGGCATAAGTGGACGCGTAAGCGGATTGAACCTGCCGATAATAAGAGCTTTGCCGGTATGCTTATTTATAAGACTTCGTGTCTTCTCGATATGTTTCTCGCTTATGAAGAATCTTGATTTGAATCTATCTATAAGAGACATGCCGTACTTTTTACCCAAATGGAAACCGATCATATCTCCGATAATGGCTCCAAGAGACGCGAGAATTATTACAATCCAGATATTGAATATGCCAATCCTCGCCAGAAACCCGGAAATAATAACCGCGGTATGTCCCGGCACGGTCGCGCCAATAAGCGGAACAGCTTCGATTATTGATATTAAGAAAAGAAACACATAGCCGCCATGCGTGGCTCCGATTTCTATATAATTCACGATATTTGAAAATAGATATTCAAAAGGCATTTTATAATATTATTTGACGACTTTCAAAGCTTCTTCGAAAGCTATTGAGATGCATTCCGCTATTTTAACATTTTTTAGTTAACTATGTATTTTAGGATAACCGAATTATTTAAACACATATTTTGTCTGACCTATAATCTTTCCGAGGAAATAACAAAACACCCATAAAGTCGAAGAGAATTGCCTTCACTTTTAATTGGTCTTTTGGAATCCACTTTTCAGGTATAAAAAATTCTCCTATAGCATCATTCAGTCTATAAGGAAATTGGCTAACACCGAGAACTCCGCGCCTTATCTTTTTAATATTTGTTGCTGCCTCCATCAATTCTATATTATTTCTTTTGAATGGACTGATCACAGTCACAAGACTGGTGATCTCTTTAGTCACAATACGAATAGGAGTTACCAGATCAGAATCATTTGATATTACAACTGCTTTCTCAAATTTCTTATTGTGCGCGTCATGAATTAGATGAGTTGCGATATTCACATCAGTTCCTTTTTCTTCACTTTTAATCACAGTTGCAAATCCTCTCCCAGTTGCTAGTTTCATACTCACATTATGTGACAAAAACATTCCTTCAATGATTTCTAGATTTTTAATAGTTCTCAGGGCACGAAAATAAATCTGTTGTCTATTTGGGCGTTCACTGTCGATATCGTTTTCCCGATTTCTTATAGGTGCCGTAAAATATTTAATCTTTACAATCTCGTCATGCGGAAAAAGGTACTTGCACAGTTTGAATACATCAAGCCATTTGTGTGGGGTACCTTTAAGGCAACCATAATATAGATTAAATCCGTCAATATAAATATATAATTTCATTATAATAGAATATCCTTATAATGCAGAAACCGCAATACAAGATTGCGGTTTCGCGTTCTGCCACCGAAGCGACAGAAGGTATACTGATATACTATCAAATCAATGATGAAAGTCAAGCATAAAGATCAGTTTCATAAGTGTGTCCACTTTATGGGGTACAGATCACTGGCGGAGGGTGAGGGATTCGAACCCTCGGTGGATTGCTCCACACACGCTTTCCAAG
>CAYIQG010000001.1:0-50208 GCA_964365535.1 uncultured Candidatus Saccharibacteria bacterium | reverse complement strand
TTAATGCGTGCTTAGCTTCGTTGGAAATAAAAACGACGCGGACTTTGTCGCCTTTTCCCCTCACTGATAATTCATCGCTACGAAGGTCAATATCGCGGGGTAGGGAACAAAGCTCAGAGACGCGCAAACCGGTAGAAAAGAGCAATTCAAGAATAGATTTGTCGCGTAAAGCTTTCAAATCATCGCCTTTCGGCGCTTCGAGTAGTCTTTTTAGTTCTTCCGAAGTGATCAAATCGATATGCCTTTCGCCGGTCTTAGCTAATTCTATATGTTCCGGTGAAAGAGTATTGATATTTCGCCTAGCCAAATATTTGAGAAAAGCGCGCAGGGAAATGAGATAATAATTCTGTGTTTTCTTTTTCAGAGTGCCACTGGAACCGTTTGTGCCACTATTTCTCCCAGAAGGTTGGCGATTGAGCCATAGTCGAAACTCGCGAATGGAGTCTGGGGTAATCGCTGATAGATTATTATTTTTCAAAAAGCCTAGAAATCTAGTCAGATAGTGGTCATAATTTTCAACCGTTTTCAGAGAACGCCCCTTTTCTATCTCAATATATTCCAGAAATTGCTGTTTCAAAGTTTTGAGATTATGCGACATACCTTCATTGTAGCAATAGGAAGTTCGAAAAACATCTCTTGCGCCGGATATCTATTCATGCTACTGTGTTAAATCATGCTTACAACCAGACAAAAGACAAAAATTATCAAGGAAACAGCCGTTAACGACAAAGACACCGGCTCTCCGGAAGTTCAAGTCGCGTTACTTTCCAAAAGAATCGAGGAATTGACTTCTCATTTGAAGAAACATAAGAAAGATAACCATTCGCGCCGTGGTCTTCTGGGAATGGTGGCAGATAGGCAAACCCATATGAATTATTTGAAAAAGAATCATCCGAGGAGATATTCGAGTATTGTGAAGAAGTTGGATTTGAAGAAATAATCTTTGTTATGTCCTAGATTCCCGCTTTCGCGGGAATGACAAAAAACATTTAATAAAGTTCGTTAACAACAATTTTCATGGCAATAATCAAACATAAAGAGCAGCGCGTCGGCATTTATATTGACGCGCAAAATCTGTATCATAGCGGCAAGAATCTATATCATTCGAAAGTCAATTTCGGTCAAATAGTGAAAGACGCTCTCGACGACCGCAAGCTCGTCCGAGCGGTCGCCTATGTCATCGCCACGGAAACTGGCGAAGAAAATGCCTTCTTTGACGCCTTAACAAAAGTAGGAATTGAAACAAAGGTCAAAGATTTACAAGTATTCAGTTCTGGCGCCAAGAAAGCGGACTGGGATGTGGGACTTGCGATAGACGCGGTCAAACTTTCGCCGAAATTAGATTCGGTAATACTCATTACGGGTGACGGCGACTTCGTGCCGCTCGTTGAGTATTTGCAAATGAATCAAGGTTGCCAAGTAGAGGTTGTATCGTTCGGCAAATCAACATCGGCAAAACTCATTGAAGCGGCTGACAATTTCATGGATTTGGATGAAAATCCAAGCAAATATTTATTGAGGTCGGGAAGGAAATAGGGGAGAGCAAATAAATACGCTATTATGTAACGGTGAACTTATTCCGTATCATATTCCGCAGAAGAAGGACACACCATACGCGAAGACGCCGAAAAAGTAGCAATCGTCGTGATTTTCTCAAATATAAGGAGTTTGCACGCGCCATCGTTTGTGAACGCGTCCAGTATTGGCGTACCATTTATGGAATTTCTGTACGCAAAATCGCCATCCGCAATCAGCGTACCCGCTGGGGTAGTTGTTCCAAGAGGGGAAACCTTAATTTTAATTATCGAATCGTACACCTTCCATTGCGTCTCGCCGATTATCTTATAGTGCATGAATTGTGCCATCTCAAAGAGTTTAATCATTCAAAAGAGTTTTGGGCATTGGTAGGGCAAAATATTCCGAATTACGGGAAGTTGAGGGGGGAATTAAGAAAAATGAAGTTAAGTTAAATAAGTAACTATAAAAACACAGTAAAAGTAACCGCGAACCTGATGACAGAGAACGCGGTTAATGTATAGTGGAAACAAAACACCCGAGGGAAAGAAGCGTGGTAATCATATGTAGTGCTTAGTTGTACCGGATTTCATTTCTCCGGAAGGATTACACGGACATTGATTTCGCCACACCGCCTCAACAGCACGTGATTTCTTTTCACAAAGACTGTCAAAGTACTCTTGATTTTCTCACAGAGCTCTTTGACTATCTGGTCTTGACTCAGGGCAGGTATTGCCGGAGACTCTCTGAGACACATGACTATGCACTTCAGGACATTTCCTGGATTTTCGTTTTGAGGATAGTGTACTGCCACGTCATCGACATTGAGACCCAATTCCTTGAAACTTGTGATCATCTCAATCAGAGTATGTTTCAAAGCGTCAAAACTTGCCCTAGCTTCTGGCGGTCCTTCAGGGACCCCATAAAGGGTTAATACCAACATAATTAACGCCTCCTTTCTAATAAGAACCATACACCCGATAAAATATTTGTCAAAGCGCATATGGTCATGTTACAGTGACATCGTTTGAGGTGTTTGGAGCGCATTATTAAAATAGTAATAACTGACCCCTAGATACACAGGTTTATCCGCAAGCAAATTTTTCGTTAATATATTGCCTTGCAATCTGTAATCTGGGGGTGAGTCAAAAAGATGAAGAAAAAAGAATATACGCTTGAAGTCGGCGGCAAAACATTGCTCGCCGAATTCAACGACTTAGCGGACCAAACGAATGGCGCGGTAATGTTGCGCTATGGCAATACCGTGGTGTTGGCAACAGCAGTTATGGGCAAGTTAAAAGAGGAAAGCGATTATTTTCCATTAACAGTGGAATACGAGGAAAGATTCTACGCCACCGGGAAAATTCTCGGCTCAAGATTCATGAGGAGGGAAGGAAGGCCCTCGACTGAAGCAATACTTTCCGGGCGCATCGTTGACCGGACAGTGAGACCGTTATTCAATCAGAGAATACGCAATGAAGTACAAGTGGTAATTACAACCCTTTCAATAGACCAAGATGACCCGGATGTAGTATCGGTCATCGCGGCATCTCTCGCGCTGGGCGTTTCCGATATTCCATGGAATGGACCGGTGTCGGCGGTGCGCATGGGCCGTTCAGGTTCTGAAGAGCAAAGCTCGAAGAACAAGAATGGGGACTGGCTCGTAAATCCAAACTATAAGGCGCGCGAAGAGGCAGGCGTCATCTTAGATATGGTCGCTTGCGGCAAAGATGGCATGATAAATATGATAGAGGTCGCCAGTAAAGAAGCAAGTGAGGAGATTGTAACGGAAGGACTTATGAAAGCTTCAGAAGAGATAGAGAAAATACAAAAGTGGCAGGAGAAAATAATAAAGGAAATTGGCAAGAAAAAGGTTGCGGTAGTATTACCGGAGTCAACGCCGGGAACAAAAGAATTATTCGACGATGAAATAGCGCCAAAACTCTTGAAATATGTGTTTGCCAATGAACCAGGAAAGAAAAAGCTCGCTGAAATAAATGAGATTTGGATAGAACTATTCAAGGAAAGAATGCCTGAAGGAAATATGGCGATGGCGCAAGAAATTTTCGAGGAAGCGGTCAATAACGCTTTGCATAATGAGGCAATAGATAATAATAGGCGCCCAGATGGCAGGAAAATGAATGAAATAAGGCCATTATTCGCCAAGGCTGGGGGCATTTCTCCTATTCTTCACGGTTCCGGAATATTCTTCCGCGGAGGCACGCATATTATGTCGGCGCTGACGCTCGGCTCGCCGGGAGACGCTCTTCTCATAGACGGCGTTGTCGCTCAAGAGAATAAGCGTTTTATGCATCATTACAATTTCCCGCCATTTTCGACTGGCGAAACAGGCAGGATGGGCGGAACAAATCGGAGAATGATCGGGCACGGCGCGCTCGCTGAAAAAGCGTTACTTCCAGTTATTCCAGCGAAGGACAAATTCCCATATACAATCCGCCTAGTTTCCGAAGCATTCGCGTCCAATGGCTCAACTTCCATGGGTTCAATTTGCGGTTCGACGCTAGCCCTAATGGATGGCGGTGTTCCAATCAAAGCGCCTGTCGCGGGGATTGCCTCTGGTTTAATGATGAAAAACGAAAAAGAATATAAAATCTTGACAGACATTCAAGGTCCCGAAGACCATCATGGCGATATGGATTTCAAAGTCGCCGGCACGAGGAATGGAATCACGGCGGTACAAATGGATGTGAAAGTTTCCGGAATACCGCTTCCAATATTCGCCGAAGCGTTCGAAGCGGCGAAAAAAGCCCGTTTCCAAATCCTCGATGTGATAGAGAAAGAAATTTCCTCGCCTAGAAATAAGATTTCACCGAACGCGCCGGAAATAATAGTCATGAAAATAAAGCCGGAACAAATCGGACTCGTTATCGGCACTGGCGGCAAAACAATAAACGAAATTCGCGATATAACGCATGTGGAAGATATAACAATGGAAGACGATGGTTCCGTGTTCATCACGGGCAAAGACGGCAGCGCCGAAAAAGCTAAAGAGATAATCTATAACATGACTCGAGAATATCTGCCGGGTGAAAAATTCCAAGGGGAAGTAACACGCCTCATGGATTTCGGCGCATTCGTGAAAATAGGACCGAATGCCGAAGGACTGGTACATGTCTCGGAGATAGCGCCGTTCCGAGTTGAAAATGTCGAAACATATATAACAGAAGGGGATAAAGTGCCAGTCATAGTTAAAGAAGTTGACGATAAGGGAAGAATAAATCTTTCAATCAAAGGCGCGAATCCGGAATTCTTCACGAAGAAAGAGGAGAAGCCAAAACCAAGAACGGAATTTAGAAAGAGATTCTAGCCAAAAGAACTAGTCTTATCTTTTGTTTCCAGCTATAATAAGGCAATGGATGAAAATACTACTCCGCTACAAAAGACTCTTGGACCGCAACAAAATACGATTCAACCGAATACAAGCGGTAACAATGGCCAACCAAAACCAGTCAATAATATTAGTGAAAACGGCAATAAGGTTGCCAAACCATTAACAGACGCCGAAAAATTTTCAAAAAAGGCATTGCGGACATATGAAGGCGATGTGGCTGAATTCATGTCGCATAAGAGGACTTCCGCCGCTTCAATAGCGATAGCGGAAAGTGTTAAACAAGAAAAAGACAATGCCGCTAATAGCGGCAAAACAGCCAATATCGAGCAAAAAGTTCATAGAAACAAAAAAATTATTTTGGCTATTATGAGCATAGTCTTAATTGGCGGCGGAGTAACGGGGGCATATTATCTCTATAGCCAAAGCGCGCTAGCGCCGCTACCAACCATTACGCGAACAAATCCAGCGAATAAATCGCTTATTCCCTCCGATTTCGCGGTTTTCATCCCAATCGACGGCTTGATACCATCGCAAATTATCTCTAATATTCAAGCCGAAATGAGAAAACCACAACAACCAAACACGATAAAAGAAATAATATTTACCAGAAAGAATAATGAGCAATCAGTCCGTGTTATCGGTACAGATATGGTAAATATTATGGGCATAGACGTGCCAGACATACTCGTAAGGTCGCTCACGGCATCTTGGATGTTAGGCGAATATTCGGATGTAAGCGGTAATAAAGATATTTTCATTGTCGCCACTCACAATTTTTTCCAAAACGCTTTTGCCGGAATGCTCGCGTGGGAAAATGTAATGGCGGATGATTTGAAACAATATATCGGAAATGCAACATCAACATCGCAAAAATACTTCACATTATCGGGACATTTTACCGATGGTATAATAAAAAACAGAGACGCGCGTGAATTTCGAACCGATACGGGTAATGTGCTTTTCTTGTATTCATTCATTGACAATACCAAGCTGGTTATCACATCGAAAGAGGCGACTTTGGCGGAAATCATATCGCGGCTTGAACAACAAGCTTTTATGCGCTAACATGAATCCATGAATAAAAAAGACACGGAATATTTCAAGAATAAATTGTTCGCGGAAAAAGCCGCGATTGAAGAAGAGTTATCAAGCATAGGGTCCAGAAATCCAAGAAGCGCGTCCGGTTGGGAAGTGACTGGCAACAAAATAGAGGTGGATCCGGCTGATGAAAACGAGACGGCGGACAAGATGGAAGAGTTCGAAGAGAATTCCGGTATCGCCGAGCAACTCGAAAAACAACTCGGTGAAATCACAAACGCTCTGGCAAAGATAGATACTGATAAATATGGCATCTGCGAAAAATGCGGCGAGCCAATAGAGCGCGAGCGGCTGGAAGTCAATCCTAGTTCCAGAATTTCGATCAAACATACGCATAAGTAATTCCGCACGGAAAAAATTCATAACTTCTTCATTGTTTTTTTATTCTTTTTTGAGACTTTTTTTATCGTTTTTTCATACTTTCTTTATCGGAATTTCATAAGTCAATTGCTATGATAAGCGCGTGGGACTGGCAAAATCATACAGCGCGCAACTTATTGGGCTTAAATCCGAAACCGTCACGGTCGAAGTTGATATTTCCAATGGCCTGAATGCTTTCTCTATTGTCGGTCTCGGCGATAGGGCGGTAGAAGAAGCCAAAGACCGCGTTTCCGCGGCCGTGAAGAATACCGGGTATCAATCGCCCAAACAGAAAAACCAAAAAGTTATTATATCTTTAGCGCCGGCCGATGTTCGCAAAGAGGGACCGTCTTTCGACTTGGCAATGGCCGTCACATATTTGAAAGCGGCGGAGGATATTCATTTCAATTCGGAAAAGAAAATATTTTTGGGAGAATTGTCCCTTGAAGGGAATGTGAGTAAGGTAAGCGGATTATTGCCTATTCTTTGCCAAGCAAGAGAGCATGGTTTTATGGAAGCATTCGTGCCAATAGATAATATCCGCGAGGCATCGCTTGCTCAAGGGATAACCGCCTACGCGGTCTCATCTCTAGCGCAAACAATAAAACACTTATCGGGTGAAATTGAAATGAAACCTATTCAGAGAATCGAGAACCTGAATTTCGAACCGCCAAACTTCACGGATATGAATATAATTCGTGGCAATGAAACCGCGAAAAGAGGACTCGAGATAGCCGGCGGCGGCGCGCATAATATTCTCTTGAGCGGTCCGCCGGGAACGGGAAAGACAATGTTGGCGCATAGTTTTTGCTCGATTTTGCCGCCATTAACTTATGAGCAATCAATCGAGGTTACCGGCATTCATTCGGCGGCTCGAACATTGAAAGAGGGTCTCATCGTTTATCCGCCATTCCGCTCTCCGCACCATACCGCGTCATATCCTTCGATTGTCGGCGGCGGGGCATTCCCCCGGCCTGGAGAAATAACATTGGCTCATAGGGGAGTGCTCTTTATGGATGAATTCCCTGAATTTGACAGAGATGTCATCGAAGCCCTGCGCCAACCTCTCGAAGACCGCGTCATAACGATTTCGCGCGCTCGCGGCGTTATTACTTTCCCCGCGCAATGTATCTTGATAGCCTCGACAAATCCTTGTCCTTGCGGAAAAGGCAAAAATAATGGATGCGTTTGTCCGGAAATAGTATTTAAAAATTATCAGCGAAAAATTTCCGGGCCAATCATTGACCGCATAGACATTTGGGTTGATGTTAATAAAGTTGATTATAAGAAATTGGCCGCCAAAACTTCGAGCGGCGAGTCTTCGGAGACCATCCGCCGAAGAATCGTATCCGCGCGATTGCGGCAAACCGCGAGATTTGGAAAATACCATATAACAAAACACTATAACAGTGAAATGGGCGCGGAAGACCTCGAGAAATGCGTCACGCTAACCGACGAAGCCCGCAATATTCTTTTGCTTTCCGCGGAAAAACTGGAATTATCCGGCAGATCATTCCATAGAATCATGAAAGTGGCGCAAACAATCGCTGACCTTGCGGGTTCGGACATTATAGAAAAAGAATATATTCTGGAGGCGCTGCAATATCGGCGGAAGACCAAAGAATAGCTTAAAACGGATTGACCGCGCCGCGAATTTCAAAATGAATATGGGGGCCGGTTGAATTGCCCGTTGAACCCACAAGCGCGATAGTTTCTCCTTGCATGACTTTTTCGCCGGCAGTTACGAGATTCTTGGAATTATGCGCGTATAGAGTCTGCGTGCCATTCGGATGGGAAATGACGACATAACCGCCATAACCGCCATTCCATCCGCCGGCACGGCTGATAATCACCGTGCCACTGGCCGAAGCGACAATGGGAGTCCCAATCGGAGCGGCAAGGTCAACGCCATTATTGCCGTGTATCCCTTGAGTCTTACGCCCGCCGACAATTGGCCTTATGAAGCCGCTAATAACGCGATTCGTAGAAAGTACGGTTAATCGCGTAATCTCCGAGGATGACAATTCCACATCAGGGATAATTATCGAATTACCGACGGAAAGCGGCATCGATAAAATTAAATCGTTATAATTCAATATATCGGTCACATCGGCGTTGTATTTATTGGCAATACTCTTGATAGTATCACCTTTCTTTATAGTATAAGAAATACCGGTCACGGGCAAAATAGTAAGAGTCTGTCCAACTTTAAGAATTGATTTACCATTAAGATTATTCGCCCACAAAACAGTATTCACGGAAACATTGAACATTCTTGAAACGCCTGAAATAGTATCGCCTCCCCGAACAACATAGGTGCTGATTTGCGTATTATAATTACTTTCATCAATAATATTGGCTGCTGCCAAGTCAGCCACGAGTGTTTCATTGTTGCTAATAGGTACGGCATCGGCGATAACATTTTGATTGGGATTTATATTCGCTGGCGCCTGAAGCAAGGCGATTGTCTGAAGATTTTGGTCCGGAGTAATGGTCGTTGTTTGGGCGACGGCGGAAGAACCTCCGAATAGCGACCCGACAAAAGAAAAGAGACCGGCATAAGCGGTCCCGGAATAGAGCACAAGCGCGGCTAAAGCGATTACAAAGGTAAGAGGCCAAGAAAAGGCGCGTTTGGTAATGGTCGAATATTTACTTTTGTCGTGAGATAATGATTTCATAATATATTTTTCATTTCTGCAAATCCTCCGTAACTTTCTTCCTGCTTTTCTGGAATGATTCCCTAAATAATAAATGGCTTTATTAAGCCGTATATTGGAGCAAAGTTTTAGGTTATCCTGTCTAGGGTAGCAAGTGGTATATTATTGTCAATCTAGTTTATACACAGTAGTACTATTTGCTTTGTTGTCAATCAATATGTCCTAGAAACTAGCTAACGGCATGTAAACTGTTAATATAAGTCCATGCATGGATTGAATCCCGAACAAACAAAAGCAGTCGAACATATTGATGGTCCCGTTCTCATAATCGCCGGAGCTGGTTCAGGCAAGACTAGAGTAATAACGCATCGAATTTTGAATCTTATTAAAAATGGGGTCGCTCCGCGCGACATTCTCGCCATAACTTTCACGAACAAGGCGGCAAAAGAGATGCGCGAGCGCGTTTTTGCCCTTTTGGCTGACAGTAAAGAACTGAATACACCCGTTTCGGCCAATTGGTCCGCTGGCCGGAATGCCGAGACGCCATTCGTCAGTACTTTCCATGCGTTAGGGGTTCACATTATTAGAGAAAATGCTCATTTACTCGGACTAACTCGCCATTTCACTATTTACGACCGCGCCGATTCGAAACGAGCAGTCAAAGAAGCTATGTTGCAATCTTCAATTGACCCGAAGAAATTTGAACCGAATGTTATTCTCAATAAGATTTCCATGGCGAAAGGTAGCGGCATGAATCATATTCAATACGGAGAATCAGCAAAAGACTTTATGGAAGAAATGATTGTCGGTATTTGGGAAAAATATGATGCGATATTATCCAAAGAAAAAGCCTTGGACTTTGATGATTTACTTTTGAGAACCTGCCAGTTATTGGAAAATAATCTTGAGATTCGAAAGCACTATAGTTCTATATGGAAATATATTCACATTGACGAATATCAAGACACGAATCGCGTTCAATACAGAATAGCCAAGTATTTGGCTGAATCCCATAGAAACATATGCGTTGTCGGAGATGCCGACCAGAATATCTATAGCTGGCGCGGCGCGACAATCGAAAATATCTTGAATTTCGAGAAAGATTATCCGGAAACTGCGGTTATTGTTTTGGAGAAAAACTATAGGTCAACGAAGACTATTCTCGCCGCGGCAAATATGGTTATCGAAAAGAATATTTTGCGCAAAAAAAAGGTACTTTATACCGATAATGAAGATGGCGAGAAAATATCTATTATTGCTTCATACACTGAAATGGACGAGGCTAGAGCCGTGGCCGATATTTGTCGAAACGCGATAGCCGAAGGGATTTCACCGCAAGAGATTGCCGTTTTGTATAGGGCAAATTTCCAATCGAGAGCGTTGGAAGAAGCTTTTATCAAGAAAAATGTGCCATATCAACTTTTGGGAACCAGATTTTTCGAAAGGAAAGAAGTGAAAGATGTACTTTCATATATCCGCGCGGCGTTAAACAAAGAAAGTCTGGGCGATATAGCGAGAATTATCAATGTCCCAACAAGAGGTATTGGCAAAGTGACTGTCGCGAGAATATTCGCGAATCAAGAAAATCTGATACCGGAAGCCACTAGAGAGAAGATCACCGGCTTCTGGAATTTGCTCGATAATATCAAAAAAGAAATCTTTGAAAAGAAACCGTCCGAAACTCTTAAATTCGTCATTCAAGAAAGCGGTATCGAAAAGATGTTTGACCATTCGTCCACGGGAAGGCGGGGTGATAGTGATGACGAGGAACGCCTGCTCAACATTCGAGAACTCGTTTCCGTGGCTACGCAATACGACCAGATGAGTCCCGAAGAGGGGATTATGGCTCTCCTCGAGAATGCTGCGCTCGCGACTGACCAAGATGAGCTGGAGAAAAAAGAAAACGCGGTAAAACTAATGACGGTTCACGCCTCGAAAGGTCTTGAATTTGAAATTATTTGTATTGCCGGAATGGAACAGGACCTTTTCCCATTCAAGCACCTAGATGAAGGGAAAGTGAGTCAAAGTGAGGAAGAAGAGGAAAGAAGATTGTTTTATGTGGCGTTAACTAGAGCCAAGAAAAAAGTTTATTTGAGTTATACGATTATTCGCACTGTTTATGGGGCACAGAGAGTGAATGCGCCTTCTGAATTTATTGACGATATTGAAAAGGAACTTATTGATGATGTTCCACCAGAAAAACCAACGGGAGCGAAAGCGATTTTTATTGATTTCTGATAATATGTACGAGAAAATATGCAAATCAGACCGAAAAAGTCATTGGGGCAATATTTTCTTCATTCAAAAAAAGTTTTGAATGATATTATTGCAGCCGCGAATATTCAAAAAGGTGAAAATATCTTGGAGATTGGACCTGGAACTGGAATACTCACACAAGAGTTATTGAAAGCAGAAGCAAGAGTAGTAGCCGTGGAGAAAGATATTCGTTCATATGATTTATTAAAAGAAAAGTTTGCCGAGGAAATCTTGAATGGAAGATTAACTCTAGTGTATGAAGACATATTAAAATTTAATGTGCACACGCTGGATTCCCTCCGCCATCTGGCGGATCGCGGGAATGACAAATCCAGCAGAAATAACGCTCAAAAAAGCTATGCGGTTGTCGCCAATATTCCTTACTATATTACCGGCGCTATTCTTGAGAAATTTCTTGAGAATGAACCCAGACCAAATAGGATGGTGTTATTAACTCAAAAGGAAGTGGCGGAACGCATTGTGGCTAAGGATAAAAAAGAAAGTATATTGTCAATTTCCGTGAAAGCTTTCAGTAATCCGCGCATTATCGCCAAGGTTTCAAGAGGAGCTTTCGTACCACCGCCAACCGTTGATTCGGCTATTTTGGCAATAAACGGCATATCAAATGACAAATTCATAGAGAATAAGCTTGAAATAAGCCACTTCTTCCGTATTGTTCGCGCTGGTTTCGCGCATAAACGAAAATTCTTGATTAGAAACCTTGAGAGTATTGCTGATTTGAATAAGATCAAAGAAGTGTGGAACATTTTATCATTTAATGAAAAGATTCGAGCTGAAGATTTGACTCTAGAACAATGGTTCGCGTTATCCACAAAAATTAGCGCGTAATAACCTTCACTTGCGCTATAATTGCGTATAGCATGGCTAAATTATACCCGCGTAAACAGACGGTAATTATTTTCATCGCGTGTGTTGTAGTCGTCGGGACGATGGTATGGTATTCATACAGGCAAAAAGTCGCGCCAATGCAAGATGAAGGGAGAATAGCCGTAACAACTTCAATAAATACAGACCGTGTTTCAACTACAACCGCTTCAACGGATTGGCAAAAGCAATTCTTCGGCTCCGCGACCAACAGCGTTAAATTATCGGCGAAGAAAACAGAAAATATCATAGATACGCCGCTTACACTCACTGACCAAATAAGCAGAGACTATTTCGCCCAATATATGATGGCTAAACAAGCTGGACTTGAAGAAAATCCTGATGTGATAAACGCCATAAATAATAGATTTGTTGGGCGTATAGCTGATGTGACGAATCCGACAATATATTTCGCGAAAGATATCTATATCGTACTTGACTCCAATCAAAATCAAATTGCCGAATACGGGAAAAATCTTATGGGAATAATGAAAAACCTTCCAGTCGAAGACGCGGCAATTATTGCCAATAACGCATTCGACCAAGGAGATATGAGCATACTTGAGCAAATTGACCCAATCATTGCCAAATATGAATCTATTGTCAATAAATTACGGGTATTGCCAGTGCCGAAATCCGCGTCACAGTATCATCTAGACTTATTGAATGGTATAAGTATCACCCTATACAACGCGAAATCCCTCCGAAATGTTGAAAAAGACCCTACTCAAGGTTTGGCGGCTGTCGGCATTTATGTCTCGGGCCTGCAAAATATTATGACGGCATTGGATAACATTCAGAATTATTTCACTTCAAATGAAATCATATTTAGTTCTTGATAAATAAATATTATCAATATATGACCCAAAAAATAATAACAAAATCGCGGCATTTGGTACATATAATTTCACTGACACTGCTTGTTACAATTTTAGGCACTCAAATATTGCCAAAAACCGCTAATGCCTTATATGTTGTTGTTGCCGGCGAAACAAGCCCAACCGCAATAATGAGAACTGTTGATACAACGCTACAAAGAGTAAAATCTTATGTCCTAGACACATTAGCTTACAATATAGCGAGCATTATGCTCCAACAGGTAACATCTAGCGTGGTCAATTGGATAAATACCGGTTTTCAGGGCAGTCCTTCATTCCTTAGCAATCCTCGGGCATTTTTTACGGATGTCGGAGACCAGATTACCGGGGCATTCATAGCAAATACCGGCGTCCTGTCCGGACTGTGCTCGCCTTTTAATATTGATATACGGCTAGCGCTGGTTTTGGGACAAGCGGAACCATATCCGAGATATACTTGTACTTTGAGTTCGGTAATCCAGAATGTCGGTAATTCGACAATCAACGGCAGAAGCATAAACGGCTTTATGAATGGCGATTTCAAACAAGGCGGTTGGCCGGCTTTCATCAGTATGACCACTGAAACAGGGAATAATCCGGTGGGAGCTTATTTGACCGCGCAAAGCGACCTTTTACAGAGAATCGGCGTAACGCAAAATCGTTATAGCAATGACCTCATTCAAGGTAGCGGATTCTTATCATGGCAAAAATGCACCGACATTAGCGCGGATAGTGTGTCCGCGCAGAGAAGCCTTGACCAAGAAGTAATGGGCACGGATTATTCCGCTTTGAATAAAAGCGGCAATCAGAGAGTTGTAACCGGGAAAGATATTTATTCTGGCGGTACCTTGACTACTAAAAAAGCCGTGGACAAAAAAACTGGCATGGTTACATACAAAAATTGCGAAACCCAAACGCCTGGCTCGGTCATTGGCGGCTCTATCAACAAATCATTGGGTATTCCTCAAGACAGATTGAACTTGGCAAGTTCTTTCAATCAAATCGTTAATGCTTTATTCGCTCAATTGGTATCGCAAGTATTATCGGGCGGATTGAAAGGCGCTAGCAGTCCTGGAAAAGGAAATTTGGGCGGAGTCGCCTATCAATTATCACAGCAATCAGTTAGAGACCAGCTCGCGGATTCGCGAACAACGCTTACCGATTCCATCAATGGCTATTATACGACTGCTTCGCGATACGCACAGTTGCGCCAGCAAGCTATGGATTCCATAAGCGTGGTCAAGAACAAATATTTAATCGCCAGATCTAATTTCAATGACAAGGTCGGCTCTACCACTCAACTTAGCCTGTCTATGCCGCAGATTATTTTCGCTAGAAATCAGATGGCTGCTATAGATATGGCCATCGCTATTAAGATCGTTCCTCTCGAAAATACATATCAAATAAAGCTGGTGGATGCTAAAAATCGTTTGGGGACAATACGGAAACTTCTTGACGAAACTAACAACGCAACAACAATCGAGGCTATGAAAAAGGCGCTCAAAACATACTCTACGGCTATTTCGCATATGACAACAATCGACAGCGCACAAAGAATACCCAAAATACTCTCCGCGACTCTTCCTACAATAGCAACTTCCACGCTAGCAAACGAAATTGACATTATGAATGCCCAAAATGACCTGGAAACTCTGCAGGGGTTGCCACCAGACCAGCCGGGACAGCTCACGCCACTCGATAAAGAAGCCACGGAGTATTTGCAAAGGTCAGAGATGTTTCCAAACAGCATTTTATAAACATCCGAGAGTTAAAAGAGGTGGGGAGTGGGTATTGGATAAGGCAAGACAAAGTAGGGATAAAAGCGAATAAAAATAAATGAAACGAATCAAGCAAATAAAAGAGATAATAAAGAAAATTCTGCCGATATTTTGCCTGGCGGTTTTGGTGTGGGTGGGGATGGGAGGGAAGATAGCGCACGCGCAAAAAGCTAGCGGGGGAGGAATAACAAGTTTTCTGGGATTTGATCTTGACTTGATGAGTTTTGTAAATACCATATTATCCTATATAGTCAATGCAGCTCTTCAGATGCTTGGCTGGCTCTTAAGTCTCGTTGGTATCTTACTGAATGTATCAATGAACTTAACAACCCATTTGAAGTCATTCATAGGCGCTACTCCAGTCATATACACAGTTTGGGGGACAATCCGTGATTTATCAAGCATGCTCTTAATATTCTTTATATTATGGGCGGCTATTCAGATGATATTAAGCTTAAAACCTCCTAGCTATGGAACCATGATTAGAAACATGGTTATTATGGGGATATTGATTAATTTTAGCTTTTTTATGACAAGCGTCCTCATAGACGCGTCAAATATAGTTTCACTTCAATTTTATAATGCTATTGCCCCAAACCAGACAGTGGATATGGGTCCAATGAATTCGGTAAATGAGATGGTTGCTGCTTCATTGGAAAATGGCGATGGTGGCATATCAGGAATATTCATGGGGGCACTCAAAATTAATCAATGGTGGAATAACAGAGGATTAAATTCAACAGTTTCTAATACTGGGGGATCGAGCACTGGGCTTTCAACAACCGCCCAAATCATACTTACAGGTTTTGCCGGTATTATAGTGCTAATAATTACCATATTAAGTTTTCTAGCGGTAGTGATAGCGTGTATATGGCGTATTGCAGTATTGATATTCTTGCTCGGATTTTCCCCAGTATGGATAGCTTCATGGGTGATTCCAAATCTCAAAGATTTTGCAAAACAATGGACAGACCAATTGAAAGCCAACCTCATTTTTCTGCCTGTTTATCTACTGTTTATGTATGTGGCGATAAAGATAATTGCCGACAGCAAACTCAATACACTTACCGGAAATGTTGTAAATGGCGGTGTCGTTTCCGGTGGTCTTGGTGACTTCATCAACCTATTTGTTGGATTCGCTATTATCATTGTTATGCTCAATATTCCAATCTTTGTCGCGATAAAAGTTTCTGGACTATCTATTAAAGCAATAGATAGCTTACAGGGCTCAATAGAGAAATTCAGTCGATGGGCGACAGTTGGGAGATTGCAAGCTGGCGCCGGCTGGGCCGGAAGAAATACCGCAGGTAGATTCGGCTCTTCAGTTGAAAAATGGGCAGGAAATCAGAAATTCGATAGCCGTGTTGGAAAAATTGCAGGAGCTCTTGTTGGTGTTGGAAATAGTGAAATCGCACGCGGAATAAGAGCAGCAACAGTCGGTAAGGCCGCGCAAGCTAAATATGGCGGTAGTCGATCATGGAAAGATCAGGTTACTATAAACAAGGATATTGCAAGCAAGGACAAAGAAATTGAACGGCGCAAAGAATTTGGCACTTTGCTCACCAATCTAAAAGCCGGACAACCTCCTGTCGTTGGAGGTAGTACAATGAAAGATGTTATTGGTAAAATGAGTGAAAAAGAAAAACTTTCTATTAAGCCTAATGACTTGAAAGATCCGAATGTAATTCGTTATCTTAAAAAGGGGGACTTTGAAGCAATTAAAAAATCGGATGATTTCTCAAAGGAAGATAAGGATGCTATCGAAGCAAAAAGAAAAGAAATATTTGAAACAGCAATTAGAAATGATGACGAAGGTATGGTAAAAGATATGCTGAAGAATTATGATGGGAAAGAGTTGCTAGGCATAGATCAGGCTCTGTTAACGGGTGAGGCAGTTATTAAAAATTACACGAATTCACAACTGAAGGAAATCGGTGATCATTCAAACTCTGAACAACTAAAGACAAACATAGCAGACGCCGTAATTAGATTGCATGGTCTTAGTGTAAATGGAGCGCAAGTAAGAGTTCCAACATTTGGCTGGATTAGCGATCAGCGCAGTAGGGGTATTTGGTAAATATTATGCAAATGAATAATACACAAATGAATTCATTCGGTATCTATAAAGATATTTCTGATTCCCCGAAAATCTTTGCTTCATGCCAAAAGATTGGAGAAATGTTTAGTCTTCATATAGATCAAATCGGTGAACTTGATGCTCAAGTTAGGGAGGTACTGAAAGGTCAAGCGAAATCTTCTTCTTTTATTAATGACATAATTAAGTATCTAGAAATCAATCGATCATTGGCAGACGAGATCGCTACCGAAGTTAATAAAGAAATATTTAATGCAATCAAATCACAGATGCAATCAGATACTCAAGAGAATAAAACTGAAATCTCCGATCTCGAACGCATTGGGGATTTCAGAATATTGAAAGAGGGTGATAATAGCAAGAATGGAAATGGCTTGGGAATGGTAGGCGTAGAAAACATTCAAGCAGATAATTTACTGGAAAGTCCGCCGGCAACAGCCGAAAAGAAAATAACACCGGTAGTACCGCCCAATCTACCAATAGAAACTAGTCCGAGTAAACCAACTCAAATCGAAAAGACACAAACTGTTCCACTGCCAGTAATTCAAAAGCTACAAGTTCCGCCTCAACCTGAAAAACCAATCACACCTATCACGCCGACACCCCCAATCCCAAAGAAAAGTTATGAGAAAGACCCGTATCGTGAGCCATTCTAGAAAAAATACGGTATAATACTACAAATGCGATACCAAGTACCTCAATTCATTGAAGTCGAAGATAAAATTTTCGGACCCCTTACCTTAAAGCAATTCATATATCTGGCCGGCGGGGGAGGATTATCATTTGTCGTCTATGTCATGCTCGGCAGTCTCTTTTGGTCATTCATACCAATACTGATAATAATAGCAATTTCCGTGGCTTTGGCTTTCTATAAAGTCTATAATCACTTTCCATTAGTCAATATCGCCGAATCAGCGTTCAATTATTATAGAGGCAGTAAGCTCTTCATTTGGCAGAAAAAAGAAAATATAAAACCGCAAACGGCAGAGGGAGCAATCAAAGACGCGAAAAGTTACGCCTCGCTCATGGTTCCGAAGATTTCCGACAGCAAGCTCAAAGATTTGGCGTGGAGTTTGGATATTAAAGAGAGTGTTTATTCCAACAAGAACCAGAAATAAAAATGGCGACAAAATCCCAAACAACTCAAGAATTCGTGCCCGTGCAAGAAATCCGCGATGGAGTGATAGTCTTGCGCAATGGCGGTATGAGGTCAGTAGTCTTGGCATCATCTTTAAATTTCGCCCTGAAATCTTCCGATGAACAAAATGCTATTATGATGCAATTCCAAAACTTCCTGAATTCATTGGATTTTTCGATACAAATAGTAATTCAATCAAAAAAGTTAGATATTAGACCATATATTGCCCTATTGGAAGGCCGTTACAAAGAACAAATAACCGAGCTGATGAAAATTCAAGTGCGTGAATATATAGAATTTGTCAAAACTTTCGTGGAAAATACGAACATAATGACAAAAAGCTTCTTCGTCGTCATCCCTTACGACCCGCCAATGATGACCGCCAGCCACAACCCAATATCGAAATTCCTGTCGAAACGAAAAGGAGCCGCGCCAGCGCCTACCTTGGATGAACAATTCCAGGAATATAGGACTCAACTCGAACAGCGGGTCTCGGTAGTCGAGCAGGGACTCGTGCGTTGTGGCGTCCGCACGGCGGAATTGGGAACCGAGGAGGTGGTAGAATTATTCTACAAGCTGTTCAATCCTGGGGAGACAGAGAAACCGATACAAATAACATGAACATATTCAGCAATTTATTCAAGAAAAAGGAACCTTCGCCAATCGTTTCCATCATGCCCGAGGAAATATACCAGGCCGGCGTTTTGGAATTGAAAGATATTATCGCTCCCTCGGCGCTCAAAATAAGTCCGAAAGAATTGAATTTGGGGGAGAAGGTCGGTCGCACATTATTCGTGATTTCATATCCAAGATTCCTGCAAGAAAGCTGGTTCGCGCCGATAATAAACCTCGACAAAGTATTCAATGTCTCGATTTTCATACATCCAGTCGATACCGCGAAAATATTGCGCCATTTCCAAAAGAAAGTCGCCGAAGTACAAAGCCAAATTTCTCGCAGAGAAGAAAAAGGGCTGGTGCGCGACCCGGCTCTCGATACCGCTTATCAAGATTTAGAAAATCTTCGCGACCAACTCATGCAAGCCCAAGAAAGACTATTCGATGTAGGCGTCTATATTACATTATTTGCCGATTCGGAAGGCGAACTAGACAAACTTGAATCAGAAGTGAAATCTATTCTCGAATCAAAACTGGTCTATGTCAAACCAGCTCTATTCCAGCAAGAACAAGGATTCAAGAGCGTTTTGCCTATAGCGGATGACCAATTGGCCGTTCATTCGAAACTCAATTCATCGCCGCTTTCCAGCCTATTTCCATTCGTTTCATTCGACTTAACTTCTGATAAGGGGATACTGTACGGCATAAATAGGCACAATTCTTCGCTAGTCCTATTCGACCGTTTCCTTCTAGAAAATTACAATTCCGTCACTTTCGCCGTCGCCGGTTCCGGAAAATCTTATTGCACCAAGCTGGAAATATTGCGCACTCTGATGTTCGACACGGAAGTCATAGTTATTGACCCGGAAAAAGAATATGAGTATATGGCCGAGGCGACAGGAGGAAAATATTTCAATATTTCATTGAATTCAGAACACCATGTGAATCCTTTCGATTTGCCGATAGCGCACGAGGATGAAAGCGCCACCGATGTTCTTCGTTCCAATATCATAAATCTCGTTGGATTATTCCGAATAATGTTAGGCGGTTTGTCTCAAGAAGAAGACGCCATCATTGATCGAGCCATAACGGAAACTTACGCCCTGAAAGATATTACCGCCGAATCGAACTTCGCCAATGTTGAACCGCCGCTTTTATCCGATTTTGAACTTGTCTTGGCTGGAATGGAAGGCGCGGACTCTCTGGTGGAAAGATTGTCGAAATACACGAAGGGCACATGGTCCGGCTTCATCAATCGCCCTTCAAACATTGACATCAATAAGAAGTTTGTCGTCTTTTCACTCCGCGATATGGAAGATGAGCTCAAACCGGTGGCAATGTATCTCATCACTCACTATATTTGGAATGCTATCCGTAAGAATTTGAGAAAGCGCCTTCTAGTTATTGATGAAGCGTGGTGGATGATGAAAAGCGAAGATACGGCCTCGTTCCTGTTCAGTTTGGCGAAAAGAGGACGAAAATATTTCCTCGGGCTCGCGACTATTACCCAGGATGTTGATGATTTCTTGAAGTCTCCATACGGCATGCCGATTGTAACGAACTCTTCTATACAGATTCTGCTGAAACAGTCGCCGAGCGTTATTGATTATGTTCAAAAGACTTTCAATTTGACGGATGAAGAAAAATATTTACTACTCGAATCTGATGTCGGCGAAGGCATATTTTTCGTCGGCTTGAAGCATGTCGCCATAAAAATCGTCAGCTCTTACACTGAAGACCAGATTATTACCACGAATCCCCAGCAGATTGTGGCGATCAAGGAAGCAAAGAAACAATTGGAGGACGCGGGACAATAGTTATTTATGGAAGAGATAAAGCCTAAATATCGAATAGGAACTGCCGGAATAGTATTTTGGGTCGCGCTTGCCGCCTTAGCTGACCTATTTAGTTTAATACCTTTTGTCGGCGATATTGTCGGACCAATATTCTGGATTTGCGCCAGCATATATCTTTGGAAAGTTGGCTGTGGATTATTAAATGCTCGCAGATTGGCAACATCATTGATTTCAATGGTAGCCGAAATGATACCTATTGTTCAAGAATTCCCATTGATTCTAGCTGGTATGATAGCGGTAATAGTCATGGTACGCGCGGAAGATAAAACCGGCATTTCAGTTCCCGGTATTGGAGGCAAAAAAACCGGAAGTAGCTTGGTGCAAAACGGCGTGAACCCACCGCGCCAACAACAAATACCTTTGAATCAAGGCGGTGTTCGCGCTCCTAGCGGGGGATTGCAATCAAATAAATAGTTTATTTGTTGTCTTTTTTATTATCACTCACCTTGGCTAGAATGCCAAGTAATATAAAACCAATAGTAAGCAAGGCTCCGAGAATATAAATCATGTTTATTGCATTATAAATATTATTACCCATTATAATGTTATTATTACTCCTTTGCTAATAATATACAAGCAGACCATGATAATATTATTGCAAAGAAACCTAAAATCGTCGACTCCACTTCAAAGTTATGGGAGAAGATCGGTCCAACAAAAAGTGAACCGAGGAAGATTTCTCCGATACTTTGCATAATTCCAGAAATCGCTTGGGGTTTCAAGAACCACCCCCTAATCATTGGTCGTATACTTATTATCATGCCCACATTATACAGAGTTAATATCCCCTCGCAAGTTTTCCACAAAATTGATAAAATAGCATCAATGAAAGCTTTCGTAACTTTTACATTTTGCTTTTTAATTTTTACATTTATGGCTAATGCCCAAGGCATGCCGTCTTCCGCTCTGAAAGAAATAGATTTGAGGCTCTCCACTGAAAATCCAGTTCCAGGACAACAAATAATCGTCACCGCCGAAAGCTATAGCGTTGATTTGAATTCAGCCAATATTATCTGGACATTGAATGGTTCTCTATATCAAAAAGGCGCGGGTATTACCTCTATTCAAGTGCAAGCTCCCGCTCTTGGCAAGAAATTGAATGTGGAAATAATCGCCGGCATTCCTAATGGAAGAGAGCTCAAATCAAGCATAGATATCGGTTCCGGTAATATTGATATTATCGTGGAGAATGAAGGGTATGTTCCACCATTTTTCTTGGGGAAAATACCTCTTTCATATCAAAATATTTATCGAGTGATTGCTATACCTCATATCGCCGATTCTTCCGGAAAAGAATATGCTCCGCAAACCCTGATATATCAATGGACAAAAGATTCCAAGGTTGTCCAGGACCAAGGCGGCTATGGTAAGCAAGTTTTCTCATGGCAAGATGATATTATTCCACGACAAAGAGTGCTCAATGTTCGCGCGACCACTCGAGATGGCAGCGCTCAAGCCGAGAAAGTCATTCTCTTACAAGCGCAAAGCCCTTATATTTCATTCTACAATAACGACCCGCTATACGGACCAATGTATAATAAAGCTATTGGCAACGGCGTTAGTCTTGGTAAAAGTAGGGAACTGTCAGTATTAGCTGTTCCTTATGGTTTCAATAAGCCTTCGGATAGCGTCGGTGACCTTTCTTTCTCGTGGCTCGTAAACTCCATTGAACAAATGGCTTTATTAGCCAGTCAATCTATTGTTCTGCGCGCTCCGGAAGGTACCGCTGGTTCTTCTAATATTCAATTGCAAATCAGAAATACCAATGAGATTTTACAAGGCGCGCAGAACGGCTTTACGGCAGTATTCTCGGCGAATAGTTCGAAAACCGCTACCAGTTCGTTAAATAATTATAATGGCATATAAAATCCAACAAAAAAATAGACAAGTATTGGTCATCTTGGTATTTGTTATTTTGCTATTTTCTCTTTTAAGTATTTCCGGCGCGATTCCTCACACCCAAGCGCAGGGAAATGCAGGAAAAACATACACTTTACTTGAGCCATTACCGTGTATTCCTACTCCAGGGTCCAATCAAGTCTGTGATAATGGGCAAGTGAAAAATATCGATCTTGGCAGTTTCTTCAGTTACGCCTTCAATCTCCTTATAGCCCTTTCCGCCGTGGCGGCGGTATTCATGATGGTTTATGGTGGATTTTTATATATGACCACGGATTCTTGGCAACAGAGTAAGGCCGGCTTGGAAAAATTCAAGAATGCTATATACGGACTATTAATGGTCCTCGCGGCTTTTCTTATCTTAAAAACCGTCAATCCGAAATTGGTGGCGATTCCCGCGAGTATCACAATACCAAAAGATGTACAAGATAAGATAAATAAGATGAAGCAGTCGCCAACAGCTTTATTTGACCAGTTGAATAAGGAAGCGGCGCAGTTTGATGCTGATATAGCAAGCGCAAAATCAAATATTATTTGGGATCAGGAACTGATTGCCGGTTTCGACGAAGATATACAAGACATCGAGGATGAGATTATGAGTAAATACCCTAGTGTAGGTGTATTTGACTCAATCTTGAGTTTAGATGATATATGCAAAGATGTGTTAAAATGGGCTGATGATCCTGAAATGTACGACCTGTGTGCCCAGAGAGCACAAAAAATTGCCGCGAGGGACAAAGTTACAGGGGATATCGGTTTTCAAACTATTAAGGGTGTTTCAGATTCATTAGTTCGCAAATGCCAACCAACGGGAAGGCCTGAATATTGTGACAATTTATTGGAAAGTTTCGGAAAAACTACCAGAATGTATTATCTAAACAATCCTGAATTATTTAATAATGAGGAGCAAAGAAATCAATCAGCGAACTATATCCTTTACTCCAAAGCAGTGATCGAAATTACTAAGCAACAAGCATTGGTATATCAAGCAAGTGAGCAAGATTTGCTTGATTTTAATGTTAATTTATTGGGAGGAACTACATACAAAAGGATCGACGGAACATTAATGACAGAACAGGAAGCCTTATCTAAAGCTCAAGAAGATTCATATAAAGCTATAAATAAAATAGTTAATGATTACACCGCAACGCCAAATTACGATCCGGAACTTCTAAAACAATTACAAGAAAAAAAGAAAATCGCAGAACAAGATATAAAGAACACTAAATTTCACACTAAACCTTAGTGAAAAAAATTATTGACATTGTAATAGTTATGGTAATCATCCTCATCATCGCCGGCGGTGTTTATTGGTATATGTTCTTGCGTGTTCCAACAACAGCTCCGAATATACCAAATCAAGCGCCAACAACTGGTTTCGTACCGCTCAATCGGCCGGTTTCAACTACTACAAAAACAATTACGGGGCAGGGGAATGCGACCACTACAATAAATATACCCAAAATCGTACCATTACCAGCCTTGCGCCTTTTGAGCTCAACACCTGTAGGTGGATATGGAGCAAGCACGACCGCTAGCACCACGGTCGTTAGATGGATAGATAGGGGTAGGGGAAATATTTATGAGGCGCGCGGAGATTCGCTCGATATTACAACGATTTCCAATACATTATTACCGCGAGTATATAATAGTTGGTGGAACAAGAACGATACATCATTCATAGGCCAGTATTTAAGCGATAGAGGAGATAGGATTACAACAGTCATAACTAATATATTGAAGCGCGCTGTTGTAGCGACGACAACCGCCGCGAAATCAAGCACGACAACACAAACAACAGTACAAGCCAACCTAACCACACAAATAACCGAAACTGATTATGAATTGAAAGGTAAGATAATCTCCGGAAACATTATCGCGGTAGCTTCTTCGCCAAAAAGAGATAAGATTCTAGTTATAAGCAATGAAAATAACCGCGCCATCGGCTATATTTCCAATTTTGACGGCACCAAGCAAGTCCAATTATTTGATTTGCCATTCACCCAGCTAACCACGGAATGGCCGGAAGAAAATACAATCGCCATTACCACGAAAGCCAGTGCCAACTATTCCGGTTATTTGTATTTTATAAATGTCAAAACCGGCGCAATAAGCGAGATTCTGGGAAATATTCCGGGACTTACGACGAAAGTGAGTAGGGATGCGACGAAAGTAATATATTCAGACTCAATTTCCACAAGCGATAAGATTGAAACTACCGTATATGATATTAAAAGCCAAAAATCAATTGATATCATATTTCGAACGCTTGCGAACAAATGCGTTTGGAGTTCCAAATTCAAAGAACAAGTCTATTGCGGCGTTTCCTCACAGATACCAAGTGGCACATATCCTGATAATTGGTATCTCGGCAAAGCTTCATTCATTGATAATATTTGGCTCTTGAACGGGAATACCGGCGAAGTACATCAGGTGGCTGACCTTCTGAATCAAGGCAATGCCCTGATAGACACATTCAATTTGCAACTCGATAACAATGACGATTTCCTATTCTTCATGAACAAAAACGACCTCTCCTTATGGTCACTTGATTTGGTGTCGTCTATTTAGAATAATACCGTTTGCGTATTATCAATTCCTGACCAAGAGTGAATAGGGCGCTCACCGACCAATAGAGAGCGATAATAGAGGCCGCCTGCGGAAATTGCAGGGGAATAAGCCAGTATGTGGAAGCAAAAGCCAAAATAGGTAACATATATTTCATTTGTTTATTCATAGATGCCGCGAAATCCAATGGGGAAATACCTATTTTATTATTCACAGCCACAACCTTCGCCTGTTTCATGGCTGGGGAATAGTGAAGTTGCACAAATTGAGCAATCGCGGTAAATATAGCCAAAATAAAACTCGGTTTGGTCAAATCGATAAGTCCAAGAAATTGGGTTTTTACAATAGGAACAGAAATAAAAGAATAAAGATATTCCGGATTGATTGTGGGTATAATCTTATAAAAAACAGAAAGAAGCGCCAATAAAATAGGTAATTGAATAAAGAGAAGTAAAACACCGGCAAACGGCTTAACATTCCTGGTCTTATAAAGCTCCATAACCTTCAAGGCTTGCGCTTGTTTATCATTCGCGTATTGCGCTTTTATTTTATTCGCTTCCGGTTCAACCTCTTTCATCTTAATCTGCGTCAAAATAGAAGCCTTCGAGAGATGAAATAGCGCCAATTTAACAATAATCGTAAATATAACTACCGCCAAACCAACATCAACCCATGGTAAAATGTCCATTATGCCAACTAGTCCATTATATAAAGGCAGGAAAATAAAAGTGTTGTACATAATGGTTATTAGTAATTGGCTATTAATTTTTGGTTAGGAGCTTAATAGTCGGCTTTTTACAAGCAAACCTTTAAGTTCATTGCGGATACTTTCGAAATCACTATCAGCCAAAGCATTCCTTGAGAAGATAATAGCATGAATTCCCGGAATTATAGAAGGTAAAAATTCTCTCACGACGCCATACATGCGTCTGCGCGCCCTATTGCGAGCCACGGCTTTCTTGGCAATCTTGACGGGTGCGACAGCGGAAATGCGCGTATCCGGCTGATTTTCTATATAGCGCAAAATAAAAAGGGGAGAACTAAGGACTTTCCCATTTTTCAGAACATCCAATACCTGCTTGGTAGTCAGCCTATTAGACTTTTTCAGCATATTAAACTGTTATGCGGCGCCTGCCCTTAGCTCTGCGCCTTGCCACCGCCTTCTTGCCACCGGGTGTTTTCATCCGCGCGCGAAAACCATGCGTCTTGGCGCGTTTTCTTTTGTTTGGTTTATAGGTAAATGACATGATTTGTAGAGTATTACATTTTTTGGGTAATTATACAAGTTTTGAGTCTCTTTTGCTTCGCCGACACATTCCCTCCGTGAGCCATTAATCGCTCCGCTCCGCTAAGGCTCACTCCGGGAAGTGTCGGCTTCGCAATGAGACTCAAAAAAAGTTCTCCACAACTTATCAACATATTTTACGCCTCTCCACAAGTTCCCAGAATTATAAACAGGTATATACTGGAGACAACTTATGAATGAATACTCTCAAATTTGGCAGACCGCTCTCATCGAAATACAATCTTTAGTTTCTCCGGCGAATTATTCCACTTGGGTCAAAACAACTCATATAGTTCGAGAGGAGGAAGGAGTAGTCTTTTTGGGCGTGCCCAATGAATTTACCAGAGAGTGGCTATTCAAGAAGTGCCATAATTCAATTTTACGCATATTAAGACAGCTGAACGAGCGCGTACGCGCTTTGGAGTATGTCGTTCTGCGTGAAGATGAGCAAAAACAAGGTGAAACCAAGAAGAGTTCCGTTCTGGCGCCGACTTTATCAATGCCCCTCGAGAATTTTTATGTTAATAAAGAAAATAATTTGAATTCTCGCTATACATTCGACAATTTTGTCGTCGGCCCATTCAATGAAATAGCCCATGCCGCCGCGCAAACTATCGTAAAGACGCCTGGACAAACATATAACCCGCTGTTCATATACGGAAGAACGGGCGTCGGCAAAACCCATTTGATCCAAGCAATTGGAAATAAAATAAAAAGTATTTTTTCCAATAAGAAAGTCTATTATTTAACCGCTGAAAAGTTCGGCTCCGATTTCTTTGACTCGCTACAAACCAACAAAGCCCAGCAGTTCAAAGAAAAATACCGCAAATACGATGTTCTCATCATGGATGATGTCCAGTTTTTCGGAAGTAAAGAAAAATTCCAAGAAGAATTATTTCATCTATTCAACACTTTCTATGATACGGCCCGCCAACTAGTCTTTTCGAGCGATAGACATCCGAATATCATTCCCAACCTCGAAGACCGAGTAAGGGGACGCTTCGGTTCGGGTATGGTGGTAGATATTTCCGAACTAGACAAAGAGTCTAGAATGGCTATAGTTAGGGCTAAATGCAAGCCTCATAATATTATTCTCACGGAAGAGATTATTGACTATTTGGCATCGGAAGTTGAGGAAAATATTAGGGAAATAGAGGGTATAGTCAATATCATCGCGCATAATACCCTCTACAAAGGCAGAGAACTCAATATAAACGAAATAAAAACAATAATAAAGACAAATGCCAGGCCGAAGAAAATGCTTTCCGTTAAGGAGGTCGTGAAGATTGTATGCGATTTCTATAACATTAACGAGGATAGCATATACAACAAAACAAGAAAGAAAGAGATAGTGAAGCCGCGGCAAGTGGTTATGTATATTTTACGCGAAGATTTCAGTATTTCATTTCCATCAATTGGCGACAAGCTCGGCGGGCGCGACCATACTACCGTTATTCATTCCTATGAAAAAATAAAAGAGGAAGTAAAAACTAATACTTTATTAGCGGAAGAGATATCTAAACTTCGAACAATGTTGTGATTGTGGAAATAATGTTAATAAACTCTGTATTGCTTGTGGAAAAATAGTTCAAAAAATACCCTAATAATCATATTTAATAAAAATTAACATCTTATACATAAAAAATTTATGACTAATAATCTAAAATACTCATATAAAATAAAAGTTTTTTATCTTTTCAACCTATTCACACCCTTAATAATAATAAAAAGTTTTAAAAAAAATAATTATTAACACTACCATGAAACTAGAATTACATTTTCAAGATTTAAAAAAAGCGGTTATACTGGCAGAGAGGATAGCTGGCAAGCATATGACATTACCTGTATTATCATGTCTTTTATTTGATGTTAAAAAAGGGTCGCTTCTTATAAAGGCAACCAATTTAGACCTTGGTATGGAAATATTATTATCAGCTAAATCTGATACTGAAGAAATTTTTACCATTCCCGCTTCTATTTTATCTTCTTTTCTTTCCCAAATAAGCGATCATGACGGAGTAGTCCGGCTTGAATTGGTCTCCGGTAATATTCAAATAGATACGACAAAATCAAAAGGAATAATAAAAACAGTTCCGCATGAAGATTTTCCCAGTATTCCAACGGTAACGGGAGAACAAAAAGTACAGTTGAATCCTGAAGTAATTGTTAAGGGGTTGAAATCTGTTTGGTATAGTTCGTCAGTTTCCAGTGTTAAGCCGGAACTTTCAAGCGTTTATGCGTACACGCAGAATAATCATCTTGTTTTTGTCGCCACGGACTCATTCCGTCTAGCTGAAAAGAAGGTTAGTTTACCAGCCTCTACGGCAATAGGAGATATTTTAATACCTTTCAAAAATGTGGCTGATATTATAAGGATTCTTGAATCAAACACGGAAACAATGACGATTGAAATGAATAAAAATCTTATTTCATTTGAAGTGCCGGGCAAAATGCGGATAATTTCTCGCGTAATTGACGGGGTATTTCCGGATTATAAGCAAATAATTCCAAAAGCTTATACGACGGAGATTATAGCTCTGAAACAAGACCTGCTTAACGCTTTGAAAATATCGAATGTTTTTTCCGACAAATTCAATCAAATTCATATGATAGCCGACCCTAAAGGCAAGCTATTTGAAGTGCAGACGAAGAATAGCGATATCGGGGAAAATAAAACGACAATAGACGCGGCTATAACGGGCGATAGGGTAGAGATTAACTTCAACTATAAGTATGTTATAGACTGCTTCCAATCTATCGATGCTGATAGCGTTTCGCTCCAATTAAGCGGTACAAACAAGCCGATGGTTATCCGTCCGGTATCCGGCGACCAGTCTTTTATGTATTTGGTTATGCCAATGAATCGCTAAAATGTTAAATTTCAACATCTCCCAACTTCTTAATAAAATAAGAAGCGTCCAAGCCAAAGGAGCGCTTCAAATAAACCTCATCCATGATTCATTATTGAAAAATATCGGAATTGATATTCCTATTCCTAACATATCAATAAAATCAACAATAGTTTCCCTAAAAAATATTTCCCAATCGACGAAATCGGCTATTTATATAAAGAAGCAAAGTATTCTAGACGATATAAATAAAGGGCAGGAGAATATAATTGCGAGAGATATTAGATAATGTGAAATAAAGTTATGATAAGATGTGGCTATGAATAACTTTGTTTTACAAGAAATTGGGAAGAATGAATCGTTTGACCCACTTACTATTTGCTCTGATACGCCATTCACACAAGCTGACTTTTATGGAGATTGGCAAAAAAGTCTAGGAAGGGATGTAAAAATATTTGTTATTTTTCGTGAAGATAAACCCGTTGTGTATTTTCAAATAATTAAATACCCATTATTTGGAAATAAAAGTTATTTTTATATCCCATACGGTCCAGTAATGGGAGAGTTTCCTGAACAATTATTATTGTTTCTAAAAATTGAACTCAAGAAAATAGCCATGAAGAATAACGCTGTATTTATTCGTCTTGATTTTACTCCACCGGATCACAATAACAAGGAAATTATTAAGAAAATATTTAAACTTGCGCCCATCTATACATATCATTCGGCATATTTTCAGCCACGCGTTGAATGGTTTTTAAAATTAGACAAATCAGAAGATGAATTGCTTATGGATATGGATGAGAATGCTAGATATTCGGTGCGTTTGGCTAGAAGGAAAGGGATAAATATCGAAATTGTAACATCAGATTTTGTAAAATACTTTCAACCATTCTATGATCTTATGCTTGGCACTTCAATTAGAAATGGTTTCAGTTTGCATGATAAATTATACTATGAAAATGTTTTTAAGAATCTGAAGTCGGAGAACGCATATCTTTCCATTGCCAGATCCGGAGAGAAAATATTGGTTATTGATCTTATTATACAGTATGGAAAAGTTGCTAATTATGTTTTCGGTGGTTCAAGTAATGAGCACCGCAATTTTGCGCCCACGTATCTTGCCATATGGACGGCAATATGTCAGGCGAAGAAAAATGGAAACACCAGTTTCAACTTTGGTGGCATATCAACCGGCAAGACATATAAAGGTTGGGATGGATTGACGATGTTTAAAAAGAAATTTGGCGGTTTCGAAGTTGCACATTCTGATTTTTTTGATGTTGTGGCGCAGCCATTTTGGTATTGCCTCTATAATTTCAGGAAATTTATTAAAAGATTAATGAAATTTTAGCAAAACTATTTTTTAATTGAGAAGTTTAAGATTGCTTGTCCTTTATTCAGAACACTATCGGAGACAATAATTGAAAGGGAGTTATTTTCGTCGTTGAGATTGCCTATATCTTTTGGAACAAAAGAGAAATTTAGAGGATCGCTTGTCGCCGTTAAAACATATTTGCCGTTCAAATAGATTTCTGTTTTTTGTGCGGGGTATGCACCGTCAATCTTTATTTTGACCGCCAGAGCAATCTGCGGATCAAGCGCATAGTTGTTAGCGGGTGAAACAATACTTATTTTTGGCGCCTTTTCTGATATGTGGACATCATCAGTTTCTGTAGGAATAACAATATTGCCAGTCACTTCTTTGAAATCAGGGTGTAGAATTTGATATTCTTTGAACCAGTTACGAACGCCATATTCCCAATTGTCATACTGTGAATCCTGATTAAGATTGATTGGAGTACTGGAACTTTGAGGATTGTCTTTGTCGACCCAATTAAGAATTGAATGGACACTATTGAATACTACTTCTTGTTTTAGTTCAGGTGGAGTGTTCTCGGTAGCAACTTTTCCTGATATTTTGTCTTTCCAGTAAGAAATACCACCCCACCAAACACCGTGCAAAACCGGCTTATTGTCGGTGATTGGAGGCGGTGGAGGAGGGAAGTTTTCAAGTGGATAATTCTTTGCTACTTGTGACATGAGTGCTCCCCACAATGGCGTAATCACAAGCCCTGCCACTTTGTGTTGCATTGGTTTGTTATCATTATTACCAGCCCAAGCACCTACAACAATGCTGGGTGTATATCCTAAAACCCAGACGTCTTTCCAGTCATTTGTTGTTCCTGTCTTCATTGTTACTGGTCGTCCAATATTTTTAGTTACGCTGTCCAAACCACTCATTCTAATCTTTTCATCTGACAATATATTGTTTATTTGTCTCGCGATTTCAGCCTGGATTACCCTCGTTGGTGAAATTGTAGACTCTTCGAGTGTTGTTCCTTTGGTATCATCTACCTTTAATACTGATCGAGTTGGATTTCTTATTCCATCATTAGCGAAAACGCCATAAGCACTAGTAAGGTCCAGCAGTGTTACCTCTCCTCCGCCTAATACTAAAGTGAGTCCATATCGATTAGGGTCATTAAGCGTTGTTATACCCATATCGTGGGCTGTTTGTAGAGAATCTGGAATTCCTGCCAAATACAAAGCTTTTATAGCTGGAATATTTCTAGACTGAGCCAGTGCATATTTCATTGTTATTGGTCCATTCCATTTCGAATCATAATCTTCCGGCGAATAACATATCTTTGTTGGGTCGTCACTCGGATTTTTTGGTTTTCCTTCAGGGGTGCATTGTGAGGAGAACTCCGTATTGACATCAAACAAGACAGTATCCGGAGTATAGCCTTTTTTGAATGCTGTGGCATAGACGAATGGCTTGAATGTGGAGCCTGGCTGGCGTTTGGCAAGCGTCACATTGTAATTTCCGTCAATTGATGAGTCAAAATAATCTTTTGAACCAACCATAGCCAGAATGTCTCCAGTTTTCGGGTCTATGGCTACCATAGCGGTATTGCTGGCATTGAAATTTTCCGCTAGCGATGGACTGAATTTGGCGATAACTTGCTCCATCTTCTGTTGCATATCGTAATCTAGCGTCGTTATAACTTTCAAACCGTTTTGGCTTACGGCCTCCTCGCCATATTTTTGCACCAAATAATCCTTTACCATCATTACGAAGTGGGGAGCGCGTATGCCGGCATTATTTTTCGACAAGAAAGTAACCTTTTCTTTTATGGCAGTACTGTAATCCGCTTCAGATATCACCCCGAGGTCTTTCATTCTTTGTAGAACAAGGCGTTGCCTATTATTGAGCTCTTCGCGGTGTGTTCCATAAGGCGAGTAATAAGTCGGCGCTTGGGGAATGGCGGCCATATAGGCGGCTTCGGCTAACGATACTTCTATTACTGGTTTCCCAAAGAATGCTTGGCTGGCTTCCTCGGCGCCGTAAACGGTTCCGCCATACGAAATTTCATTGAAATATGCCTCTAAGATTTGGTCTTTTGTCATGGCTTTCTCCAATTTGATTGCCAAGACCAATTCTTTGATTTTTCTGGCTATTGTTTTGTCTTGCGTTAGCAAGGAATTTTTCACTATCTGTTGGGTTATTGTTGAGCCCCCTTGACTGGCTTTACCACTTAAGACATTATCAATCGTGGCGCGCAGAATAGCCACTGGGCGAACGCCGAAATGGCTGTAGAAATCCGAGTCTTCAATAGCAATGGTTGTTTTTTGAAGGTTTGGAGATATTTCCGACAAAGGAACCACAGTTCTTTTTGTGTCGGTATTTACATCATACAAAAGAATTGTGCCGGTGCGGTCGTATATTTTCGTTGATTGGGCGACGACGCGGGTCGCGAAATTATTCAAGTCCGGTATTTTCATGGTCGCCACCCACAATGCCAAAGCGCCAACGCAAATAAAAAACGCTGATAAGACGAATAGTATAAACGACCTTACAAACTTCCTTTTTTTGCGTCGAGACATCAGGTCTCTATTATAGCACCTCGCTTCGTTCGGTATCTTCGACACATCATCGTTCCCACTTATCGTTGAAAGGGTCTAGTTCATCGTCGTCTAGCCCCACTTCTTCCGGTTCGGAATCAATTTCGTTGGTTTCCACGAGGGGGTCAACTGGCAGTTTTTCATCCCTGTCGATTATCTCAGCAATTTCTTCGACATCAATGGGAGTACGGTTCCGACTTCTCGGCGACATAACATCTTTTTCTATACCGGAAACGCTATCTTCTATTTTCACTGAATCGGCTTTTTTTATCTGCTTTTTTTGTTTTGATTTTACGCTTGGCATTTTAATTTCATTAGGACTAATAATGAATTGACTAATTTGTAGCAGAAGTTCTTTTATTTGGCAATAATAACTGTGGATAATTACTTGATTCTGGTGCTGCATGTGAGCGCGACGGCGATAGCGTCATATTCATCGTCGAGTTTTTTTGCCGGCATTTTGACTAATAGATGCACCATTTTTTTCATTCTTGTCTTGTCGCTTGTTCCGTCTCCGGTTATTGCCATCTTTATTTCCATCGGGCTGTATTCGAATATTCGCAAATCTCTTTTTATCCCCTCATATATTATTATTCCGCGCGCCTCAGCTACGCGCATGGCGGTCTTTTGGTTTTTTGTGATGAAAAGTGTCTCCAGTGCCACGGCAGTAGGCTTGAATTTATCCATGACGCGGACGACTTCCTTGCCTATTTCATTCAAGCGCCAGTAGATTGTTTCTTTCTTTGAAGTTGAAAAGCAGGCGGAATACAACACCGTTTCTTTCTGTTTGGCGGTTTTCTCAATGACCGCTATGCCTAGTCGGCCGTAGCCGGGGTCTATTCCGAGGATTTTCATTGTTTTGATACTGATTATACCGCACCTCGCGAGAGGAACATTTCATTTCTCACAGCCTGCGAGACTCATGTCGTTAAATTGCAAGAAATATTGGCTCCTAACGGTGTCGCCAATATTTCTAGCAATTTATACTCCATTCAAACAAAATTCTCGGCTGTGAGAAATGAAATGTTCCTCTCGCGAGGTGCGTCTGACGATTTATAAATAAACTATTCTGCATTAGTAAAAACTTCCTGTACCTCATCGTTCGCGTCCAAATCCTCTATTAATTTGGTTAATTTTTCAATATTGGTATCTTCGAGAGACAAGGTTGTTGTGGGTGTCCAGCCTTCATGAGTTTTCTGAAATGCCCAGGAGGCGCTTCCGGGGGAGGCGAGTGACAATTCATGTAATGCGAGAATGTGTTTTATTTCTTGCGCGACTTTATTATGATTATCAGTTAGAACATCTATCAGGATAGCGACACCGCCGGGACCGTATGCTTCATAGACGAATGATTCCATGGCGACACTATCGGTTACCTTCTTCACCGCGCGGTCAATCGTATCATTCGGCATATTTTCTTTGCGCGCTTTCTCGATTGCCGCCACCAAGCTCGGAGAATGAACATTCCCGCCCGATTTTTTGGCTTCCACGGTGATAAGGCGCACATATTTGCCGAATGACTTGCTCTTTTGCGCGTCATTCTTAGCTTTCAAGTGCTTTATTTTCGAGAATTTATTATGACCGGACATGATGGTAGTTTACCGTGATAAAATGATTAGTCAATCACCTTATTTTTTGCCACTGTTATTTTTCACGGCATCTTGATATTCTCTCTGGATATTAGAAAGTTCTTGATTTTTCTGGGTCTGTTCCAGCCTGATTTTTCTTACTTCTTCGGTATATTTTTTTATATTTCGATCGGTTTCAGGAAGTTTGTTTTTTGCTTGTTGAATTTCAACTTTTAATTTTTGTATCTCGACTTCTTTTTGTTTCAACTCAACTTCCTTAGTTTTCACAGAGTTTTCAAGGTTTTGCTTTTCGGTTATTGCTGATTTCATAGCCGTCTCTTTTATGGAAAGATCGCTATTTTCTTTTTGAATCTCTCGCTTCAACTGGTCGAGTGCTTGCGTCAAATTTTGAACATTATTCATAGTTTTTTAGATGATGAATTGATTATTAAAACACTGTTAATATAGTAGCATTGAACTTATATGAATCATAATACCACCAATTACCAACGACTTGAAATCACAAGTCGTGATTTCAAGTTTTGTGATACAATTAGTTCATGGAAAACTCATTTGAAAAGGGACCAGAAACAATCCCAACAAAAGCTGAAGTTATGGAGGTTATTTCTCGTTTTGCAGAAAATACCACTTTTATTCGTGAATTATCCGATGAACAAGGATTATATTTGCTTGAAGTAAAGATTGAAGGCGAAAATCCCGGTGAAACTATTCAATATGAATATATGAGAAAAGGACGATTTCCGGACGGCAATCAATCGTCGGGGACAGTTATTCATAAGGTGTATTATGAAAATGGAATACCCATTGGCGGTCACGATGTGGCCAATTATGATTCTGAAACTGGCGAGTGGAAAAGGGTTAAATAATATTTCTATAATAATTTCGCTACACCCTTCACGCCCAAATGCGCGTAAGCTCGGTCAGTCGCCGTCCTACCGCGCGGTGTGCGCTCTAACAGTCCTAGTTGAATCAAATACGGTTCATACACCTCTTCAACGGTTGCCTGTTCTTCAGAAAGCGCGGCGGCGATGGTGTTCAAGCCGACGGGACCGCCACCGAATTTGTTGATAATCACTTTCAAGATATCGCGGTCGGCATTGGTCAGTCCCAGAGTATCAACGCCTAGCATGACCAGAGCTTTTTCGACTATATCTTTCGAAAGGGGAACTTTATTGATTTGCGCGTAGTCTCGACAGCGCTTGAGATGAAAATTCGCGGTGCGCGGAGTGAAGCGGGAACGAGTGGCGATTTCGTTCACAGCCCCTTCATGAATATTTATTTTCAAAATCTTGGCGGAACGGCGGATAATTTCGGCGATTTCCTCATTAGAATAGAATTCTAGCTTGAATACGCCGCCGGAAAAACGCGAGCGAAGCGGAGCTGAAATCATGGCGATTCTGGTAGTGGCGGCTATTAGGGTAAATGGAGGCAAGTCTAGCTGAATTGTTCTAGCCGATGGTCCTTTGCCTATAATAATATCAAGGGTACCCGATTCCATAGCGGGGTAGAGGACTTCTTCGATAGCTTTGTTTAGGCGGTGAATTTCGTCTATGAAAAGTATGTCTCCGGCTGATAGATTTGTTACGACAGACGCCAAATCTCCCACTTTCAAAATGGCCGGTCCGGAAGTGACTTTCATCTGAGCTCCAGTTTCTTTTGCTATCAAATGAGCGAGAGTAGTCTTGCCAAGTCCCGGCGGACCATAAAAAAGCATATGTTCCGGCGGGTGTTTGCGCTCTTTGGCGGCAGTTAGCAGTATATGAAGATTATCTTTCGCGCTCTTTTGACCAATATAATCTTCCCAGCGCGAAGGGCGCAAGGTCTGATCTAGGAAACCAGCCTCTTTTTCGTCGTTATTTGGTTTGACAGAAGTCCTTGACATATAAATATGTTTATGCTAGCATGCTCAGACGGATTGAGGGGCACTGAGTTATGTGTTCTTTGGTTCATCCCGGGGGGTTTTATATTCGAAACTACCCCGGGTATAATTTAAGCCTTTTGAAAGAGCTCGTGAACCTCTAAGCAATGGCCTTCCCAGGTTTGGGTATAGTTCTAAGGACATTCTGGTTTTCTTTTTCATAAAGAAGTGACTGGAATTATCCTCGGGAATATACCTCGCTTCTGGCATCACGCCAGGAGATATTGCTTAGAGATTCATGTGCTCTTTTTGTTTGTCTTCTTCTGTCGCCATACTAACGCCGCGCCTATTCAAAAAGCAATCTTTTTTGTGGATAACGCAAAGGGGAAAGCCCCCACACAATATTTGTTTTTTGCGTCCTGCGAGACTCATGTCGTTAAATTGCAAGAAATATTGGCTCCTAACAGTGTCGCTAATATTTCTAGCAATTTATACTCCATTCAGACAAGTTCTCGGACGCAAAAAACAAATATTGTGTGGGGACTTTTGAAGCCGATAAGAAAGCAAGAATAATTAGTCTGTAATCGTAATAACCCTCTCCAGCTCTTCAAGCGAAGTAATCCCTTGTAACACTTTCAAAACGCCATCCTGTTTCATGGTGAGAATCCCTTGGCCTTTCGCGGCTTCCCATATTTCATGAATGCTCGAACTTGTTTGAACGACTCGTTCTATTTTTTCATTCATCAGAATGGCTTCATAAATGCCGATACGGCCCTTGAATCCGGTATGATTGCATTTTTCGCAACCGACAGAAAGCCATATTTTGTCATGTTCCGTTGGTACGAGAGCTTTATCCTCAATTGACCCCAATGTTAATTCTATTTGTTCTTTTACCTTTCCTTTAACCGCGGATTCTTTTTTGCAATTCGGGCAGAGAATACGAACAAGCCTTTGCGCCATGGAAACGCGAAGCGCCGAAGGAATAATATTCGGACTTATGCCGAGGTCTATAAGGCGGGGAAATGTACCGGCGGCATCATTTGTGTGCAGGGTAGAGAATACCAAGTGGCCAGTCAGGGCGGAATTGATAGCGATACTCGCCGTTTCAGAGTCTCGGATTTCACCAACCATAATAATATCCGGGTCCTGTCTCACCGCGGCGCGCAAACCTTCCAAGAAGTTATAACCTTTTTCATTAACTTGTGTCTGGACAATACCTTCAAGGTGATATTCGATCGGGTCTTCAATGGTTATTATTTTTACGCCAGGATTGTGAACTTTTTTCAGAAAGGCGTAAAGCGTCGTTGTCTTTCCCGAACCCGTCGGACCTGTCGTTAGGACCATGCCATCGGGACGATTTATTTCCTCATTGAGAATATTGAGCAATTTTTTGGGAATACCCATATTTTCGAGCGGAATACTTATGCTTTTCGGATTGAGCAGGCGAAGAACGACTGATTCATTGTAATTTCCGGGTAATATTGAAGCGCGAACTTCTATGTCTCCCATAGGCAAATGAATACTGAAACGCCCATCTTGCGAATCTTTTTTTATATTTAATTTCATTCCAGAAATAAGCTTTATTCTCGAAAGAAGTAAAGCGTATGTGCCATTATCGAAACGCGTTACCTCATGGAGCACGCCGTCCAAACGGTATCGCAATAACACATACGATTCTTCGGGTTCCAAATGCACATCGGAGGCTTCAATAGCCAAGGCGCCCGCCAAGATTGTCTCTAATATCCGCGATACGCGATAACTTTTGTTGGCTGATACCGTATTTTCGAGAATTGATATTATTGTCGGCAAACTTCTGGTCTTTTCGATTATCTCCGCTATTTCCTCATTTGATATCTCTAGCGAGCCTGTTTTGTTCTCATAAGCGAAAGAGAGGTCTTTGTACAAATTCCACGCTTTCATTAGTCCTTGCGTTGAAGTTATGTATATTTCCGCTTGATAACCCTTCTCTTTCAAACCCGATATAACGGATTCTATTTTCTCGCTTTGCGGATTGCGCGTCGCTACCTTCACTTTCTTGTCCGTGAGCGCGAATGCCGCCATTTGCGATTCACGCGCCGTTTTCTCGTCTATTAGCCGCAAGGCGTCGGAGTTTATTGATATGCCGAGAAGGTTCACATACCCCACTCCGTATTTTGCCGATAAAATCTGCACCAAATCCTCCTCCTCTTTGCGGCGCAATTCGTCGAGCTTTCTATTCTGCTTGTCTTCGTCGAAAGTGATAGTCATGCTCACTTTATTATAGAGCATAATAAGAAAATCCACCTCCTTGACAGATTACAGCAACTATGCTAAACTTCTAGCAGAACCATTCCAAATGTCTTGGAGTGGAAAAGGAAATAATTTGAACTTTGATTTTATGAAAAATGTAAGTTTGTTTTTGTCAATTCTGGCCATGGTCTTGGTCGCGACCTTTACTTCCGGATGCGTTTCTCATCACAGGAAAAATGTCGAATACAGGAGTGGTCCGGCCGGCACATCTTATTCTGATCATTCCAAGTCGTTGTCGGTCGGCATGCCGATCAATGTGGAGGTGACGCATATTCACCCCAACGATTTTGCGCCGCCGTATATGGCGCCACCACCCGTGATGGTGTATCCCTATGGTCATGGATACAGTTATCCGCCATACGGATATTATCGGTACCACCGCTAGCTCGTTATCAGTTTCACTTAGCCGTTTCTCAAAAGGGAAGCGGCTTTGATTTTTTCTTAAAAGTAATGTATATTGCGGATATGAAAACATACATATATTATCTCTTTTTGGCAATAATCGTTATTACCTCATATTTCGCGAGTACGAATATTGCGAACGCCCAATATTATTCGGACTATTCCGGCTATTCTGATTACTCGGGTTATTCTGGTTATTATGACTATTCACCGTATTCTACCTATGATTCGTACGGTTCGTACGATTACTATTATTCGCCGGCATATTATTCATCATATTCATATTATTCCCCGACTTATTATTCAGGCTACGGCTATTCGTACAATTCATATCCCTCATATAACTATTATAGTTATGGGAACTATAATTACGGTCATGACTATGGCATCTACAACAATCGTTATAGCTATGACAATCAACGCTCCGTATATTCATATCCAACGCCTTATTCACCGCATGATGGGCGTGGTGGGGGAAGGCGGTAATTTAAGCGCTATGAATAAGGTTTTTCCAACGATTTGCACTCTAGAATTACTGGATGTATAATATTAGTGTAAATAGTAATACTATTTACAGTTATAAATTTTTAATAATAAAATTATGTACCCCAGAAGAATACATATTGAATTAAAGGAACATTTAGATCGCAAACAGATCATTGTGCTTACTGGTATGCGACGTACGGGAAAAACGACCATAGTCAAGCAACTACTGAATGATATTAAATCAGAAAATAAAATTTATATTGATTTACAGATTTTAGCTAATCAAGATATTTTCTCACCAAGGAATTTTGACGCTATCGTAGAACAGCTTCAAGGAAAAGGTTTAGATTTTTCAAAACGGGCATATATTGTTATTGATGAAATCCAACTTGTGAAGGAAATCCCCGGAGTATTAAAATATTTATATGATAATCATGATATTAAATTTATAGTTACAGGTTCTAGTTCTTACTATATGAAGAACTTATTTACTGAATCAATGGCGGGTAGGAAAAAGATATTTGAATTGTTTCCTCTTGAATTTGGTGAGTTCTTGACTTTCAAGGAAGTCAAAGCTGGGACGAATTCAGATTTCTATAATACAAAGATTTCGGAGTCAGAATACAGTTCGTTCGAAAATTATTATGAAGAATTTGTGAGATTCGGTGGTTTTCCAGAAGTAGTTCTAGCTAAAACTGAAAAAGAGAAGATTGATTTATTAAATGAAATCATTAGTTCATATATTAATATAGATGTTTCTTCCCTGGCTGATTTTGCGGATAGGCAAAGTGCGTACAATGTAATGAAAATGCTTGCAAGTAGGGTTGGGAACAAACTAGATTATTCCAAGTTGTCTAGATTGACTGGACTTTCTCGCGTACTAGTTCAGAATTATGTAAATTTGTTTGAGGGTACTTATCTAATATCGAAGATTCCTGTATTGACGAATAATTCTGACAGAGAAATAGTTAAGGCAGAAAAACTATATTTTTGTGATAGTGGCTTGCTCGGCATTCTTGCTGACGTTGGTAGCGGAGCAAGATTCGAGAATGCTGTGTACGCAGAACTTAGACAGAGAGGTGTCATCAAATACTTTTCATTGAAAAATGGTAGAGAAATAGATTTCATCTTTAATGGAGATATAGCTCTCGAGACAAAAGAAACTCCAACTGAGACGGATATAAATGATCTGGCGAATATTGCAAAAATGGCGGGTGTTAAAAAATATAGGTTAATTGGTAAGAATCTATCACCAAAATTCGATGATTATATCTGGGGAGGTAGTATCAGGTAAGTGAATTATTGGCATGCTTTTTGTACAAAAAATCAATCACATCATGGGCGAGGCGGAGGAAGGATTATTATTTAGGTTTGTTTTACTTAATGTATGATAGAAGACATAATGCCAGTTTTGATGTTGATTGAATGACTGGAAGATATTTAGATAGAAAAACTTTGCTTATAAATCGCAAATGGTAACAATGTCTACGACAGGATCAATCTCACCATCATAATATACTTTCTCAAAACTTACCCAATCTGGAGAGTGCTCAGAATACGAACGTGCCTCTCTTACGCTTCCACCCACCCCATCTGACCACCATATATCATTGCTTATAGTTATGGATGGAGTAAAGTTTGGATATTCCCACAAGAAACTTGAACTTCCTGGGTTTTTTATGTCATTTACATTAGTAATAAATGGTTTGTCGGTGAGGTTTCCTTCGTAATCTAGATCATCCATTAAAAATGTACCATAATTCGATGATCCTCCAATTAAATCTGTTCTAACATCATCACCATTCGTACCTTTTTGATTATCTAACGCATCTATCCATTTACCCGCTCCAATTTTACCAGATGCAACCTGTCGAAACATAATTGGTGATGTACCGTAAAAATTAAATCCTTGAGGATATGTTGGACTCGTCTGCCATATTCGATAAGTACATCCATTATCATCCGTGCAAATATTCCTGCCGTTAATAAGCAAGCTTACAGGAGTAATAGATCTACGGATAGTAGCATCATCACTTATTCCCCCCCAGTCCACTCTGTATGGAGGAATCCAGGTAGTCCTGCATAACGCGTCCAGCGAAGCTGTTGTTCCACTACTCCCGCTTGGAGTCGCCCATCCGACTGTTGCCCCTATAACATTATTTGAAGCATCTTTTACCAAAGTCTGTGCGGCAAGTACTTGTCCACTTGTTGGTGTTCCACCTACTGTTAGACTTCCTGCGACTAGAGCATTAATCGAGGCGATTCCATTTATATCCAATAGAGGACGACCAGATTCGGGACTATAAGTTTTTTGCGCTCCCAGTGCAAATTTCCCAGTCTTTATTTGAAAGATAGATCCAACATTTATCGGCGCTTCCGTGTTATTGTCAGGCGGGCTGGATGGCGCGTCGGTCCATGTGCCGGTGGCTAAAGCCGACAAAGCGAATGCTCCTAGGGCGAGTCCTGATAGAACGGCTATTCGAGCGAGGATAGGTGAATTGTTTTTCATTTTTGTATTTGTAAATTAATAATTATCGCGCTTTTAATTGATTCAACGCCTCATCTATTTGACTCTGCGTTACTTTCACTTTCGACTTAGAAAGTTGTTTCAACGCGGTCTGTATTTCAGTTTGCGTGGCTGGCTTTGCGTCTTTCAAAGTCAATAGAGCTTGATTGACCATCTGAGTTCGCTGGTCAACGGCGACCGATGTTGGTACCTGTTGCGATGGCACTTGTGAAGCGTTCCACCACAAACCAACACCCACGATGATCGCCACGACCAAAACCACAATAAGCACGACAATCAATTTGCGATGCTCATGATGAGGTATCGGTTGGCCCGGAAGTAATTGTGTTTTGAGAAAATCATTGGGCATTTCAAGGGTATTATAGCATTCGCGCGGAAAATAAGAAATTACATTTACTTGCTTATTAATTCAAAGTTACTGCGGGACAAGCAACGGTTGTTTTGTCCCACCATCCTGCTCCTGATGTAATTTCCACGCTTGTTGTTTTTTCTCCTTTGGTGGTATAAAAATAAGTAGCGGAGCTTTCACCATCTCTAGTCAGTACTGCATCCGGGAAAGGATTATATAATGGCGGATTATTTTGTAGCCAATGATACGAATATGAACCATTTCCACCGCTCACATTTGTCCCCCATGTAATATATGCTGATCCAGAAGGGTCTTCTGTGGTGTTTATGTAATTACAGGACGCACTTACAGGTACATATATGCCATCTGCTCCGGTGTACTCTCTCAACTCTTTTACGCCTGAAGAGGTCTTAATCAAAACTTTTGAGCCTTCTGGATCTCCTTTATCAACCAGAGATATTCCATACGCTTTTCCTCCTTTTGCGATGCGAAGATTGGATTTTGAACTACTGGTCTCAGCGGCAATTTTTACCACCTCGCTTCCATTGTATATTCTAAGACCGATGTCAATATTTTGACCTGTAACTTCAAAGGGGATACGGTAGATACCACCAATGTAGGCGGCATTCTGTTGGTCACTATATAATCTATGCCACTCTATACGTTTTAGGCAACGTCCCCGCCACTCACATCCACCATCAACACCATGAAGATTTGTTATCCATAGAGTATGCATTCCATTTTCAGGAGGCGCAACACCCGCAGAATTTACAGATGACCCGTCATTTCCCGAAAACAGAATTTTATCATATACATCAATGTTGTAACCGCTGCCTGACCCCCCCCACCGATTTGCCGGTTGAACGGCATTATAACTTATGTTATCTATCCGCCCGTATGTTCTTAAGTTAACACCACGGTTATTACATATACCATCGTTTGCGCTAATGCTCACATTAATAGATTCACCCGGTTTATATGAACTTTTATCAAGGTTAATTACAAAATTCGGGTGTGTGAGTTGTTCCCATCCATACCCGCTCTTAAATATTACATCATATGTAAGTGTCAGCGCTTCTGCTTGATTGGGCAACGCTATTAAGATACCGGCGCTAAAAATAATAAAAAACAAACTTAACGGCAGTGAAGAGCTAGATTTCTTTTTCTTTTTATATAATATTATACCGACAATGATTGATATTAACACTGAAAATATCAAAACAAACCATGAGATTTTTTTTGAGAAAGTTTCGGGTAACGGAAGTCTAGATTCGTCGGTTGTAATTTTAAAATCGCTTTGAACGAGCAGAGGAGCGCCGTCTTGGACTGATTTGCTTGAAAGAACAAATGTTACTTGAGGCGAGATACAGTCTCGCTGAATTGGAACGATTATATCTTTATCAACTGACGAGATTGGCTGGTAATTTAACAATTCCCCGCAGAGCTCGCCTTTGAAATTATTGATACGTATATCAAATCGGGGCAGCTCAATAGCCGTGCTTGTGCCTACGCGCGAACCCATAAACCCATCCGCTGAGCCTGACCAGAAAACCATTAACTTGGCGGTATCGCCTTTGTAGTATATATCTTTGTCAAGAGTAATATTTTGAATGGTAGCGCTGGCGCCCTGGAGAACATAGTGAGCTATAATCGTATTTGATACTGTTTTTCCATCTTCCGTTGCCAGACGAAATTTAACATCATAAGCTTGAGGGTTCGTGGCTTTAGGAAGAATGAAAGACATTAACTTATTATCTCCGCTTTTCAGCGCTACAGACGAAGTGGCTCCTCCCGTCTGTTCAACTTCTTTGCCAAAAACATTGCGATAAAATGTTCCAAACTTTGGTGTTACCTTTATTGATTTATCAAAACCATTGCGAATAGCGCAGGTGATAATCAAAGATTCTGACGAACTGATATCAACTCCTTGCAATAAACTGTACCGCGCCTTACTCTTATCTTCTTGCACCGCAAGCGAGCAAGTTTCAGACAGTATTTCAATTGTTGCCGCAGAATTTCCCACTAAAGTAACTATTCCAGCTCGACCCAAGCCCAGCATCAGTCCGCTACTGTTTTGACTGATGACCCAGACTTCGTATTTGCCTCGCAAACCAGGCGGAATGCTATAAGATACTTGCTTATGCACTGTCATATTTTCACCGAGATTAACTATTTCGGGATAAATATATGTATCAGCGACCGCACCGCCATTGTTTTGCTCGTCAATTTTGACAAGTTGAATGCTATATCTAATATCCGGCTGTATGCCTGTTCTATTAAAAATGTCAAACCCTATGACAACAGTATTGTTATCTTGCGAAATGATTTTAGAGTTGTAAATATTAACATCAGCCACCACAACTTGGGCAAAAGTCTGTGAGCTTGGCGCAAGGAAAATTACTCCGAAGAAAATAAGAACACCTAAAATTATTGTTATCTTTTTCAGCATAAAAGAGTTTAAAATACCTGTTATTAATTGGTTATGAGCCACATTCTGCCGGTTTCAGGACTCGCGGGATCGCCTTGAGCCGAAGTGCGCGTCTCAATAATAAGCCCCTTTTCCGTTGCTATTGGACCTCCGACAACGCGGACCACTTTAGCATCAAGTATGAGTGGCGATGCAATATTAGTTTGTCTTATAGTGTTATATCCAATAGCAATGCCCTGCAATAAGTTGTTCGCGTAGAACGTGGCAATATTAGTGGCCGATTCAATATCAGCACTTATTGTTGTTAATTTTGCTGGGCTTGGAGTTCCTGATGACGGTATTCCTATGATGAGAGAGCCAGTCTTTGTTTGGGAAACTGAACCTACATTTATTGGCGCTTCCGCATTACTACCAGGTGGATTAGGCGGTGCATTATTCCAATCCGCTAAAGCCGACAAAGCAAATGCCCCCAAAGCGAGTCCAGATAGAACAGCTATTCGAGCAAGAGTAGATGAATTGTTTTTCATATTTTTTATTTATAAATTTCCAATAAAATTTGAGTTTTGAGAAAGTCGCTTGGCATTTCAAGGACATTATAGCATTCGGAGCAGGGAAAAATGTGGAAGATAATGTGGATAACCGAGGGAGTATCCCTTACGGTCAAATTTACTGATACAATGAAGATATGGCAAAGACATACGCGGGGAAAAAGAAAAGATTAGTGCTATTGGACGCGCATGCTATATTGCATCGCGCCTATCACGCCCTGCCTGATTTCACGACCAGGAAAGGCGAGCCGACCGGGGCTCTCTACGGTCTCTCGGCAATGCTCATAAAGATAATCGAAGATTTGAAACCAGACTATATTGTCGCTTGTTATGATGTCAAAGGTCCGACCTATCGCCACGAAGCCTACAAAGAATACAAAGCCGGCCGCAAAAAAGCCGAAGACGACCTCGTAGCGCAGATGCTCAGTTCGCGTAAGATATTCGAGGCGCTCAATATTCCAATTTACGATAAGCAGGGCTTTGAGGCGGATGATATTATCGGGACTATTGTTCAACAAATGACTTCAAGCAAATCGTCAGCCGCGTCGCTTGGGCGGGAACAGTCTTCCGAGGAGGCGAAAGCCGAGCGAGGAAGAGCTGTTCCCGCCAGAAGCGACGCGGTCAACGAATCTTATGGTATAGAAATAATAATCGCGTCTGGCGATATGGATACCATGCAACTCATTCGCGGCAAAGAGGTGCAAGTCTATACCCTAAAGAAGGGAATAAACGACACGATAATGTACGATGAAAAGGCCGTTAACGCTCGTTTCGGTTTCGGTCCCGAACTCATTCCAGATTACAAAGGTCTTCGCGGGGACCCGTCTGATAATATCCCGGGAATAAAAGGAATAGGCGAAAAGACGGCTACGATATTGATTACAACATTCGGCTCGATAGAGAATATGTACCAAGAATTAGAATCTGGCCATGAAGAGAAGTTTGAAAAGGCGGGAATTAGTCCAAGGCTTATTCAATTATTGAAAGATAATAAAGAGGAGGCGGAGTTTAGTAAAACACTAGCTACTATTCGCTTGGATGTACCTATTGATTTTGTTTTGCCGGAGAAAACATTCAAGGAAAATCTAGACTTGAAAAAAATAAGCGCGTTATGGCGGGAATTGGAGTTTCGGACATTGCCACAGAGGTTTGAGAAGGTTATCGGAATAAATGCTTTGAGTAATTCGCCAGCCGCGACCGTTGAGGCGGCGACAAGTGTCGACTTTCGCGGAGCGGAGCGGAGCGAAACGAAGACACTTCGTCGCGCCGAAGAGGGAGCGGTTGACGATTTGGAAAAGGTCGCAATCGCTTTATGGCTTATTGATTCCAACATAACAAACCCAAAATTAGATGATATTTTGCGATTTGCGGATACGAATGACTTTGAAGTCGCGAGAAAAGCTATTTTCGAGGAGTTGGACAAGAGAAATTTGAGAAAAGTCTATGAGCAAATTGAATTACCTTTAATTCCAGCAGTTCACAAGATGGACGAAAGAGGAATCAAAGTTGACCGCGTTTTATTGAAAGAATTATCGAAAGAATATCATTCGGTTATCGAGGGACTTGAAAAGAAAATATGGAATGAAGCGGGCGGCGAATTTAATATCAATTCACCGAAACAATTAGGCGAATTTCTTTTTGACAAATTGGGGTTGAAAGTGAAAAATCAACAGAAGACCGCCGGCGGCGCGCGTTCCACAAAAGAATCGGAATTGGAAAAGATGCGCGATATGCATCCTGTGATTCCGATGATATTCGAGTACCGTGAATTGGCGAAACTACTCGGGACTTATATTGACGCTATTCCGCCTTTGCTCGACGCGAATGATAGACTACATACGCATTTTCTCCAGTCAGGGACGACTACCGGCAGAATGGCTTCACAAGAGCCTAATTTGCAGAATATTCCAGTGAAGTCAGAACTCGGTCGAGCCATTCGCAGGGCGTTCATCGCCGAAAAAGGATTCAAACTTGTCGCGCTTGATTATTCGCAGATGGAATTGCGTATCGCCGCTTTTTTGTCCGGCGACGAAAAGTTGATTGATATTTTCAAAAAAGGCGAGGATGTGCATACTCAGGTTGCCTCATTTGTTTTTAATGTTGAACCAAAAAACATTACTCCGGAAATGCGCCGTCAGGCAAAGGTGATCAACTTTGGCATTATTTACGGCATGGGAGTTCTCGCCTTGAAACAAAATCTCGGTTCGACCCGCGAGGAAGCGCAGAAATTCTTGAATGATTATTTCAATACCTTCTCCACTCTCGCTTCGTATTTAAATAAAGTAAAAGTTGAAACCGCAGAGAAGGGATACACGGAGACTTTGTTCGGTCGAAGACGATATTTTGAGGGCATTTATTCCAAAATTCCGTACATCAAGGCGCAAGCCGAGAGAATGGCGATAAACGCGCCTATTCAAGGCACTGAAGCGGATATTATAAAATTGGCCATGGTTCGAATCGATGAATATTTTATAGAAAAAAAGTTGGATGATATTGCATTTCCACTATTGCAAGTTCACGATGAATTGGTTTTTGAGATTCGTGAGGATAAGGCGGAAGAGATTGCGGAAGAGATAAAGAAAATAATGGAAGGCATTGTTGGTCCCAAAGAAACAAAAGGAATTGCCATGACGGCGCAGATTCATATTGGTATGAATTGGGGGGAGTTGAAGTAAAATAAAAATGTAAAAATCAAAATGAAAAATGGCACATTGAAAATCAGAAAGTTATGAATACTGTCATTTCACATTCATTGGAAGAAACAAAAGAAATTGCCAAAAAGTGGTTGATGGATATTTCGGCCGGTAATGATTCAAGCGAAGCTGTCATTATCGGTTTGTGTGGATCTTTGGGTTCCGGGAAAACGACATTTATTCAGGCAGTCGCGTCAGCATTGGGTGTGAAGGAACATGTTACGAGCCCAACATTTGTCCTCATGAAATTGTATGAAATCAATTCAAAGGTCGGACTTTTTTCATGGAAGCGACTGGTGCATATTGACGCGTATCGTCTTGAAAAACCGGAGGAGGTCGAGGCACTTAACTTTGAGTCTATTGTCTCTGACTCGCATAATTTAGTTCTCATAGAATGGGCGGATAATATTGAGAAGGCGTTGCCACAAGATTGGAAAAGAATTGATTTTGAGACTTTGGGGGAAGATGAGAGAGGTATAGTGTTTACGGGGCGGGAAGAGTAAGACACTCATTTCTCTTGAGTCTGCGTAACTCGCGCCGTGAAATTGCAAGATTTTCTAGATCGACGGCGCGACTAGAAAATCTAGTAATTTCTACGACGCTCGAACAAGAGTACTCGACTCAAAAGAAATGAGTGTCTTACTCTTCCCGCTCTGATATAATTCAGTCATGCTCTACGTTTTTCATGGTACTGATATAAGAAAGGGCTTGGAGAAATCGCATAATCTTGTCAATTCTCTGCGCGCGAAAAAGTCCGACGCGACTTTTGTTTCGATTGATGCCGACCGTTTCCATTCTTCAATCATAGAAGAACATCTTGGCGGTCAGGGATTGTTTTCCAATAAATACATTATTTTTCTTGACCGCGTGACGGAAAATAAAGATGTAAGAGAGATTTTACCTGATTTTATTCAAGAAATGCAAGAATCAATGAATATTTTCATTGTTCTTGAAGGCAAGTTGAACGCGGAATTGAAGAAATTATTTGAAAAATACGCGGAGAAAGTTGTGCTTTGCGACGAGGTTGATGCCGGCGACTCATTCAAGAAAAAAGAATTCAATGTATTCACTCTCGGCGACGCGCTGGCATCTCGCGAACCATTCAAGGCCTGGACATTATACAGGCAGGCGGTTGAAAAAGGACTGGAAGCCGAGAACATTCTTGGAACACTATTTTGGCAGATGAAATCGGTCAAGGTTGCTTCAAACGCGCAGACCGCGGGGGAATCGGGACTCAATCCTTTTGTATTCGGGAATTGCAAGCGGTTCGCACGGAACTTTTCTGAAAAAGAATTGGACCAATATATTTCCAACTTAATAGTTCTATATCACGATGGACATAGGGGAATGGCTGATATTGAGATAGGCCTGGAAAAACTTCTCCTCAATTGCGGAAAACCTAAATTGTGATAATCTGTCAATGTTGCGGGGAAGTGCCGAATAGTCATTCCCGTAATAAATATAGACGCGCCTATAGCTCAGCCCGGTAGAGCACCTGCCTTTTAAGCAGAGGGTCGTTGGTTCGAATCCAACTGGGCGCACCCTTCTTATAGCGATTTACAACGGCAGATCGAACGCCCACCAGCCGGCGCCTGTAACCATGAGAGAAATAGCCATAACCAGTAAGAGAATATAGTAATTTATGCCATCCGTAAGCAATTGTTTATTTCTGGCTTTGAACGCGAGCTTGATGGCGAGAATGATAACATTGATGAGGGCGGCAAGCTGGGTGTAGAGGCCTATTAAGATGAAAATTGAGACGAGTATTTCCACGGCGCCGTAGAGAACGCTATTACTGCCAGAACTTTGTCCGCGTCCTTTGATTTTTCTATATCCGAAATAAGCCAAGGTAATACCCAGGACGAGACGTATCAGAAAAGGGGAGAGCTCTTGATACGAAAGTAGGGATGGAAATATTGAAAGCATGATGGTTATATTATATGGTAATGTGGGTATTATAGAATAAAAGATGAGCAATGACCAATAAACGCCGTTCAAATAATCAAATTGTGTATTTAATACTCGACAACATTCGCAGTGTCCATAATGTCGGCTCAATATTCCGTA